>CAYMWO010000092.1:0-11321 GCA_964393905.1 uncultured Bdellovibrionales bacterium
ACAAGCGTTGGCGCCGTTTGGCGGCTATGTGAAAATGTCGCCCTCGTCTCTTCGTGAGTGCTTTTGCCGTGGACAATAACAGTGAACCCGGCCCGGCCGAGGTCCCCCGATCTCTTCCACACTTTCTCTACAAACGGGCAGGTCGTGTCGTAATAATAGGGATCTATCCCAATTTCCGAGAGCGCCGACTGGAGTTCTAGAGTCGTGCCAAAGGCCGGAACAATGACGATATCTTCGGCAGTGAGTGTGGAAAATGGAATTAGCTGATTCCCATGGGTGTCCATTAAGAATTGAACTCCATGCTGTATTAAATCGGAGTTCACTTGGGGGTTGTGAATCATTTCGCTGAGAAGATAGATGCGCTTTGTGGGGTTCTCCTGGATGGCTCGATAGGCTATTTCGATCGCATTTTCTACGCCGAAGCAAAACCCGAAATGACGAGCTATTTTGAAGCGCACTGGGCCGAAATCGATAACTGTAGGGGACAGGTCTCGCTTGCGAGCATCCTGCGATTTCCGCGAGCGCTTAACCAGGGAGATGCTGGGGCTTCTGTAATAATGCGGAACGTTAAACTCTCTGGGCATGTGGCGTATATTCTTAAGGCTAAGTAGTCCCTTTCAGAGGGTTTCTTTCTGAGATACTATTACATCCGAACTTGAAAAAGATCCAATTTGGGATAGCTTATTTCGATGGCAGAAATCACTTCAAAGAAAAAGCGTCTGACAGCAATCGATTTTGCTGAGGCCGCTCGATTAGGGATCTCGCAAGAGGAGTGGAAGTGCATCGAGGATGGACTCGGCAGGCTCCCTAACGAAATTGAGGCTGCTTTAATAGCCGCAGCCTGGTCTGAAAACGTCAGCTATAAAAGCTCGATCTCGCTTCTTAAGAAGCTTTTTCCCGAACAAGACATGGCACACTATCGCCCGGCTGAATCGGTGGGGATAGTTGATCTTGGCGATGGGCTGGCCCTAGCCGCCACTATTCAGGCTTTAAATTTGGGATCCTTAACAGCAGAAGAGCAAGGGGACCGAAGTTTCTCAGCCTCCTACGCAGTTAATTATCTTTCGAGCGACATCCTTGGAGTCGGAGCAGAGCCTCTTGCGATGTTAAATCTGGTGAGATTGGGGGACTTTGAAGACCCCGGTTCGCAAGAAGAATTGAAGCAGATTTTTGAGGGGCTCAGCCGTGGTGCAAATACACTTGGGATTCCTATGCTCGGGGGAGAGCTATATTTTAATGCTGAGACGGCTGGCTCGACGGTTTTAAACTGCGCGGCTTTAGGAATTATTAAAACTCCGGAGGGAACGCGAGGTGACAAACCAGGAATCGGTAGCCCGGTTATCCTAGTGGGACTTAAATCCGGAAGAGATGGCTTATCCAAGGGCGAAACGGCGGGTAAGCATTCGAGGTCAAGTGACCCCTTCCATCAGTACCAATTTGCGAGAGCAGCGGCTCAGGCAATTAGCAAAGGTTTGGTGGCAGAGTTTGTAGATCTCGGTAGAGGAGGATTAGCCGCCGGAATATTTGATATTACTCGAAGAATAAACCAGGGGTTGAAAATTGAATTAGATAAGGTTCCCTTAGCCGTTCGCGATCTTACTCACGCTCAGGTGTTGTTGAGCGAAACTCCGGGGCGTGCGGTTGCGGTTCTTGAATCCGGTCGTCATCGAGAAGCGATTGAGCTTTTTAGCGATTTTGGCATTGCGGCGTCCTTGATTGGGGAGGTCGTGGATTCTGATGACATCGCCATCACCTTTAATCAGATAGAGCTCGGTGAACTTCCATACAAATTTTTCAATACTAAGTTTCCGGTTCGAGAATACCAGTTATCTCAATCGCCCCCGATGTTGAGGCGGCTGAAGAATCGAGCTCGAGGTTCCGACGGAATGGGTTCAGGGGGGCTAAATTCTCTAGAGAAGAAAGATGAATGGTCTTCTCTTCGCGCGGATAATATCCAACGCGTTAGCTCTCCCGAGGAGCTGCCAATTCCGGAAAATCTTGCAGATGTTTGGGTTGATATCATTGCGAATCCGAATCTGTCTTCCCGCAAGCCATTAGCGTCAGGTTTTGATGATGCCCTAGGCGGAAGAAGAGCGTTGGGGCCAGGTGGAGATGCCGCATTGTTTTTTCTTCCGGATTCCACCGGAAAGAATTCCAGACGTGGTGTCGCAGCTACAATTGATTCAAACGTTCTGTATGTGGGGCAAGATCCGTATTTGGGCACGGTTCAGACTGTGGCAGAAGGAATGCGAAACCTCTCAGCTATCGGGGCTCGCCCCTTAGGAATGACCTGTGTTTTTAATTGTGGTGATCCGAAGAACTACCGTGAGATCTCAGCGCTTTCGGAATCCGTTAGAGGACTCGCTGATGCCGCGGATGTGTGGAAAATACCGGTGGTGGCGGAACGCGTCAGCCTGGGAAATTTCGTTCCACGTCAGGGCGTGCAATCTCCACCTCCGCCGTCTGTAGCGGTTTCAGTCTTTGGATTACACAACGATGTTGCCTCGGCAGTCACGGCCCCATTTAAAGATCCTGGCGACTTGGTATTTATTGTCGGCGCACCAAAGGAAGAGATCGGCTGTAGTGAGTATGCCCACTACTTTCACAAGCAGGTCTTTAACGCGGTACCAGAAATTGATTTTGAGTACGAAGAAAGAGTCTGCTCTTTTGTGAGAAAACTGATCTCAGATCGGCTCATTAAATCCGCTCATGATATCTCAAGTGGGGGCTTGGCCGTAGCGCTTACAGAGTGCGCAGTCTCCGGAGAGGTGCCAGTTGGTGTTTCTCTCCAGTTACGCAACTCGGAAATTCGTCAGGACGCAATTTTGTTCGGAGAAAGTAGCGGTAGGTTTATTGTGAGCTTTGCTCAGGGCAATAAAGGGGAGATTCAGGCTCGCGCTAATGAGCTAGGTATTCCGCTATCGGGTGAGGGAACAGTGGGTGGTAAGCAGATTCGACTTACTGGGTCGGTAAATTGTGAGGTCTCCGTAAGTACCGTTGGGCGCATTTGGCGTAACGGCTTAAACCATTTATTGGGTCGTGATGAAGACGAGGGGGAGCTCGCTTGATGAAGTGCCCCTTAATGAAATACTCGTTACTAGGGTTACTTGTAATTGTGTCAACAATAGTTGGCCCGCTCAATTCCATTGCTCACGGATTAGATCTCGATGGAGACGGAAAATCAGAGCTTGTGGTGTTTCGTAAAGGAGTTCACTACGCAAGAACCCCGGGAGCAAGTGCCTCGCAGAAATCCTGTGGGGGTTCGGGCGACATTCCTGTCTCTGGGAAATATCTCCCCGGCTCTATTGGTCAAGTTGCCTCGTATAATCCTAGCTTCGGTTTATGGCAGATTTGCGGAGCTTCCGCGACAGTCCTGCAATTCTGGGGAACCCCCGGAGATATACCAGTCCCAGCTGACTTTGATGGCGATACATTATTAGACTTTACAGTGTTTAGGCCATCAACTGGGGAATGGTTTGTTCTATATAATCCTAGAGGGGCTCAGGCAGGAAAAACCAAAATATTACAGTACGGACGAGCGGGAGATATCCCTGTTCCCGCTGATTATAACGGAGATGGTAAGGATGATTTTGCCGTTGCTCGGTTTATCAATCAGACAGGAAGTTTGAAATGGTATGTGCGAATTGGAGGGGCTGAACAATCTACAAATTTTGGACTGCTTGGCGACGTGCCAGTTGCCGGGGACTTTGATGGGGATGGGGATGCAGATATTGCTGTTTGGAGGCCTCGTGACGGAACTTGGTATTTAAGTCTTAACGGGATGTTAATGACTCAGCAGTGGGGAATAGCGGGAGATATTCCAGTTGAGCTTGATTTTGACGGTGATGGTCGAAGAGACTTTGGGATTTTTCGTCCTAAATCCGGAACTTGGTACATCCTTACGCGCAATGGGGTGTTTAAGCAGATTCAATGGGGTGTGATTGGGGACCGTGTAGCGGGTTCTGCTGAGGGATTTAGAACAGAGTTTAGAGCGCCGGTGGATTTTAACGGAGACCGGGTGACAGATCTTGTGCTTTTACGCGCAGATTCAGAGGCTAAGCTTAAGTTTGTGTTCAGTACTGGAAATACTTTAGAGCACCCATTATCTCCGCTGACCTTTGGATTAGTCGGGGACCGAGTCGCTCCTGGAGACTACGATGGCGATGGGGTTACCGATATTGCTACCGTGCGAATTGAAAATGGTTTCCTTTTCTGGCGCTTCTTGCGGTCAAGTCAGAACTTCTCGACTGCGAACCCCCTGACTGTGCTTTACGGATTGAGCGGAGACCAAGTGTTGCCTGCCGATTATGATGGTGATTTGCGCACCGATCTAGGTGTAGTCCGGCTCTCTCCAGGGGATAATCTTCTATGGATACCCGCAAACTCTGGAGAGCAGTCAATTTCACCGGTGAACTGGGGAATAAAGGGAGACCGAGTTCTTAGCGCTGATCTAGATTTTGATAGGAAGAGTGATTTCATAGCTGTAAGAACCATGAATGGAGCGCTGGCTTGGTTTGTCAGAACAGCCTCAGGAGCGGTTTTAACCCCACGTTATTATGGTCTGGCCGGGGATATACCGTTAATCGGGGACTTCGATGGAGATGGGCGGGCTCAAATTGCAGTAATTCGTGACGTCGATGGCGGAAAACAGGTCTTTGTTGATGGATTGGTCAATTATCAGTGGGGTCTTTCTGGGGATATTCCTGTGAGCGGCTCGTTTAGCAATGAGCGTTTAGAAAATAGCGCCGTTTGGCGAGAGAAGGATGGACAAGGCACATTTTATATTCGCCAGGGGACCGGTGCTCAATCTACAAAGAACTTCGGGGTGATCGGGGACTTGCCATTAAATTTGTCAGGGGTAACTTCAACAAGCTCGCTCGCCTCCGGTGGTTCGACCGGCAGCGAATTGCGCTGTGTTTCTAGAAGCGATGTTAGTGCCCAGCCCTCGGGATTTATCTGGAAACCGATTTCGGATCTCGACGGTAAATTAGCAATTGCATTTCCAAAAAGCCTTTCGGGGCAGATATTAAATGTGGCACTAGTGGAGGAAGGCTTAACCTCCGATACGGTTGTTGAAACCCTTATGTTTAGTGGTAACTTAGATGACGGCCGCCCGGTTTTTCGTGGGGAGCTTCCAGGTGCGAATTACCCAGCCCCAGTGGTATTAGTGCGGCAAGATACTAGCTCACAAAACTCCTGCATAGATGTGCGGGACCCCTCTCAGCTTGTGCCGTGATAAAATGGCCGGCTTTTTACATCGATTTCCACAGCCGTAACTCCATGCTAAGAAAGAGCCGTTCGTTTTTATAAATCTCTCTTGGGCCTTTGGCCCGGGGTCTTGCCTAGTGAGGAACTATGATTAAGGTTACGCAGTCTCTTTTGGCTGGGCTTTTATTAATTTGCGGAGTAGCGAGTGCAGCGATGGCAGAGTCAAATCTTTTTGCGAATATCGAAACCAATAAGGGAAATATTAAAGTTAGGCTCTATGGGGATAAGGTGCCAATTACTGTCGCCAATTTTGTAAACCTTACAGAGCGAGGCTACTATAACGGCATAGCTTTTCACCGAGTGATTCCGAACTTTATGATTCAGACAGGGGATCCTCTAGGGAATGGAACCGGGGGTCCGGGCTATGAGTTTGCCGATGAGATTGATAAGACTCTAACGCATAGCGGTCCAGGAGTGTTATCGATGGCCAATCGAGGTCCAAACACAAACGGCAGTCAGATCTTTATTACACACGTAGCCACTCCATGGCTTGACGGTAAGCATGCTGTGTTCGGTTCGGTTGTTTCGGGAATGGATGTCGTTAACCAAATTGCGCAAGGTGACAAGATGGTTAAGGTTACCATTGAAGGTGATACAGCGGCAGTAATGGAAAAGGCCAAGAGCCAACTCGAGAGTTGGAACAAGGTGCTGGATTCTAAGTTTCCGAAGAAGGTCGCGGCTAACTAGTATTCTTCTGGATAGTTCAGGTGGATTATCCCAGTGAGCTAGAAAGTTGCCCAAATTATTTTGGCAACTAATCAAGGTTGAGTGGGTGGGTAACTAACCATTCAATCTATAACCCCAGTGCCCCGGGCGGGTGAAACTCCTTTTCACCGCGCCCGGGGCATTAGATCCAGCTGCTGAGAGATCATCCCGTAGACCCTTTCCAACTTGCCGAGACCGATGTAGGTCACGTTCTCGGCGAAGTGCTTCTGGAAAAGGACGAAGGTCCATCCCTGGGTCTCTCGATGCTGAATCCCCACCACGACGAACGACCCGACACTACGCAATTGTCGGAAAGGACGCCAACGGGCGGCTACTGCTCCGAGTGTCAGCTCTGCCAACACCACCCTCGCAGCGTCTTGGATTCGCTGCTCTTGAAGGTGGGGGTCGGCTCGCAGAACATTCTTGGCTGTTTGGTCCGCCTCGCGGACTGTCACCACAGCCGTCCAACCGATCGTTTCAGCCTTCTCGCCTGATTCGACCAACATACGCTGAAGGCGGTCTCGCATGTGGAACTCCGGTAAAAGACGGGGCCGGTAAGGTACCGCGCACCATTACCAGTCCCGCCTCTTTAGGGTTCCAGAAAAACCTAAATTACCCACTCTACTCAGACGAAGCTATGAGAGAAAAATACCTCTAGTATGATCGCTGAACCGTTTAAATTGCGGCCTCGACTGAGCGTAGCACGGGCTCAAACTCTAACAGAAAGTAGCGCAGCTCAAAACGAGTGTTTTTCACTAGTCAACCAATGATTTAACAACGCGCATTAGCTCTACATAACTGACAACGCCGAGAAGTGCTGATGTTTCTGGGTCTACAACTGGCACCGCGGTCAGTTGGTCGTCTAGCATTATGTCAATTAGCTCAGAGATATCGAGATCCGGCGATACGGAAATAAACTCATCCTGTGTAATGATGCTAACGGGAACGTTCAGTCGTTTTGATTCTAGCTCCTGCTTCAACACCCGGTGCTCCTCTGGTAACTCATAACTGAAGATTTCATTCTCACTGACGAAGGCGACGACCCGACCCTCCTGAACAATAGGCATGTGATGAATTTGCTCTCTTTTAAGGGTTGCCGCGACCTCACCAATCGGGGTGCTTGGTCTGGCTGAAATAGGGTTGGCGGTCATTATCTCTTGAACTTTCATAATAACTCGCAATAATCTTGGGTTTAAACCACAACTCTGAGAATCCTCGCTGCTTTGTGTATGATAGCCCTGGAAAACTTCTTAAGCTATCCTCCTAAGGTGATTTTATGGATCAGGTTAGGAGGTGAATATGTATTCTGGAGATCGGAAGATGATTCGAGGGATATTACTGCTATCGATTTTACTGATTTGTCCTAGGGTGCTGCTTGCGGCTGATTCTAAAGTAAAAAATTCAGCTAAGACTAAGTTTGGTTGTTGTCAGCTAAAAGCCGAGTGTGCCGGGCGAAGCGAAGCGGTTTGTTGCGGGATTAGTGGAATCAGTGGGTGTTGCTGCCCTCTTTCAGAGGGAGCGCTTAAGAGCTCTGGGTCAAAGAGCTCTACACAGAAAAGCTCTAAATCAAAAAATGATAAGGCCGCAAGAAATAGTAAGGAATCCGTAAATGGATTAGGGGAGTCGCTAAGTGAGCAGATCTACGGTGCTGGGCTGGACTGATCATCTCGTCCACGAAACCTGGTGCGTTAGCCGACGAAAGAGATGGTGACCCCTACGGGAGTCGAACCCGTGTTTACGGCGTGAGAGGCCGCTGTCCTAGACCACTAGACGAAGGGGCCAGTTTTGGCTTGCAGATTTGAGCAAATACTTCGCTACGTAATATTTTTCGAGCTGGGGCAGTATGGGAAGACAGCACCCAGCTCGAAAAATATCACGCGCCTCGTCTTTGCTCAAATTTGCACGCCAAAACGGCTACAAAATTGCTTCAATTATCAAAACTAAATTCAATTGAAGTTGCGGGAATATAGTCTATCTCTCTCTAATTTGAAAGTGGCTAAAGAACGGGCTTAAATTCAGGGATTTTTCGGTATTTCTTGAAAACTCTGGCAACCATGGGTATATAGGGGGGCTCGTTCGCCCTTAGTGCAATGGTAGCACGCCAGATTCTGACTCTGGAAATCGAGGTTCGAGTCCTTGAGGGCGAGCCACTTCTCATAGCTTTCCCGTATGCTCCTTTCTGACTGTTACTGGAAAAATTTAGAGTTAGAAAACGAGAAGGGATTTCAAAATTCGAGCCTCAATGGTCTTTGACTCGAGTCTCTGGTTTGATTGCTGTGGAGTGGAGGTTCCCAAAATAATTTTCCATATCAATGAGACCCTCTGAAACAGGCAGCTTCTATTAGAACCCCATCAGTTGAGAGAGGGCAGTTGAGAGAGGGGGTTGATTGAGTCTAACTCTTCAACAATACTAAAAAACAGGGTATCTAAGAGAGACGTATATCGTTAAACCTGCATAACAGGGGATAGTTAAAGAGATATTGCAACTTGGTGCAGACTAAAAGCTTCGGAATGAAGACCTACTTAATTAAAATACCTCAGGAAAATACCAAGACGGCGGCTGCCGCCTTTGAGGAGGTATTTATCCAGCTTCATGAAACTCTGAGAGGGGAGAAGGTCTCCTTCGAACTGCTGGCCACAGGGCAGAACATCGCCTTTTGCTTTACGGCACCTGCGGCTGCGGCTGAGGTTGTCTCTGGACAGATATACGCTCTAGCCCCGGATGCCGATATTCTCGAGGTTCCAGATTTTACTCGTAAGTTAGGTAAGAACGCGAAGTTTGTGAGTTCCGAACTCTCGCTTTATCGAAACGACCTCTTCCCTTTAAAATATTATAAAGAATTTGAGGGAGATTCCCTTTCAGGACTCCTCAGCGTCCTCTCGAAGTGTATTCCAGGAGAGATGGTAGTTGTACAGGTAGTGGTGAAGTCCGTTAAAGACTCTGGGTACCATCATTTAAAGTTAAACTTTAGGAAAAAATTCGATCGCCTCCGGCATTTTTTCCGGTTGAAATACTGGTTCAAGCGCGGACTATCGAAAACTATTGTTGAGCGCATTCAACAGAAGACCTCCGGACGGTTGTTCAAGGTTAATATCCGACTAGCGAGTGTTTCATCGGAATCTAAGATTGATCCAACTGTGAGACTGAAAGCGCTAATTGGCGCAATGTCGAATTTCAATACATTAGATCTGAATCAAATTAAGGTTGGCGGAATTCGGCGCATTATTGATTTACCAAAATTCCAGCGCAGACATTTAGGAAGCCCATTCCTACTTTCGACTACCGAGTTGGCAACTATTTTCCACCTTCCAAGCGAGAAGGAGGTTCCAAACCTGGTCCACGTACTTTCAAAGCGCGAAGCTCCGCCGACTGATCTGCCGACGGACAAGCAGGATAAGGATATATCCTTTTTTGGGCATACCAACTTTCGTGATCAGCGGGTGGCATTTGGAATTCACCGCTCTGATAGACGGCGGCATCTGTATGTGTTGGGAAAATCAGGTTCGGGAAAATCAAAGCTCCTAGAGCTGCTGATTCGTAACGACTTGATCTCTGGAAAGGGGGTCGGCGTTTTAGATCCTCACGGTGACTTGGTAGATAACGTTCTGAAACTTGTGCCGAAGAACCGTATAAAGGATGTGGTTCTTTTTGACCCCTCAGACTTAGAGTTCCCGCCGAGTTTTAATCCGCTGGAGCAGGTTCCAGAAGCGCTTAAAATGCGGGTCACGATTGGTTTTATCGAAATCTTCAAGAAGCTTTTCGGAACGAACTGGTCTCCGCGATTGGAACACGTATTGCGCTATACCACCCTTGCACTTCTCGACACTCCGGGCACGACCGTGCTTTCAATCTTAAAAATGCTGACCGATAAAAACTATCGGCAGATGATCGTGCGGAATATTCAGGATAACGTCGTCAAGAATTTCTGGGTTAATGAGTTTGCTGGCTGGTCGGAGAAATTTGATAACGAAGCCATCACTCCGTTGTTGAATAAAGTCGGTCAGTTCGTGGCTACGAACATGATTCGAAATATTGTTGGACAACCGCAGAATCTGCTCCACTTCCGTGACATCATGGATAATCGAAAGATTCTGCTGATGAAGATCTCTAAGGGAATCCTGGGTGAGGAGAATGCCTCACTTTTAGGAGCTATGGCAGTCACTAAAGTCTATCAAGCTGCTATGGCTCGCGCAGACACGGCGGAAGAGAAGCGAGTGGATTTTTACTTCTACGTAGATGAGTTTCATAACTTTGCGACTGATACATTTGATGAAATCTTAAGCGAAGCCCGTAAGTATCGTTTGAATTTAACATTGGCCAATCAGTTCCTCGGGCAGCTTGATCCGAAGATTCGAAAGACGGTCTTTGGTAACGTGGGTTCGATTATCACCTTCCGTGTCGGCGGTGAAGATGCCGGAACGGTTGCTGCTGAGTTTAATCCTCGGTTCACCGAACGCGATATCATCAACCTGGGTGTGCGTGACTTCTGCATTAAGATGTCTATCGATGGAGAGATAAAGGAGGCGTTCTCAGGTCGGACCCTGCCGATGGAGATACCGGACGAGAATTATGCCCAGGAATGTATCGACTTATCACGGAGTCTGTATTCGAGACCTGTGGAAGAGGTTAAGACCATTCTGCAGCGCTGGGAGGAGAATAAGATTGAGCCTGTTGCCGCTACCACCAAACCTGGAGAGCCCACAGCACCACCAAAATCGCCTTTCGACGATGAGGTCCAATTCGAAGAACCGCTAATTTAGCTCGCGCTTGTGCCCGCACCTTGGTCTAGAATAAGCTTATCCGCGTTGGATATGGCTAGACAAAGTCAGTTTTAGGAGAGTTCCTCCAAATGGAGAGGTTGTGTACAAGTTGCAAAGAGCACTTCCTTCTCGACGAACAAGAGATGAGCATAGTCGGGCGACTCGCTCCTAAGATTGGAGAGAAGCGTTACTACTTTCCCATTCCCACACTCTGTCCAAACTGTCGCGAGCGAAGGCGCACCAGTTTTAGGAATTCTAAGCATTATTATCGAAACATCTGTTTTGTTTGTAAGAAGCCGACAATTTCGATTTACTCGCCGGATAAGCCGATAAAAGTTGTTTGCGAGGATTGTTATTGGGGAGAGAAGTCTGACCCTCTTGCCTTTGGTAAGGAATACGATTTTAGTCGCTCCTTTTTTCAGCAGTTCGCCGAGATGCGGAGTGAAGTGCCGCGGCTTGCCTTTTATAACACTCAGAGCGAAAATTCCATTTATACCGTTCATAGTTCACGGAACAAAGACTGCTATCTTTCAAGCTCGCTTCTAGATAGCGAAGGGGTCTTATATAGCGACTTCCTTGTAAATTGC
>CAYMWO010000093.1:0-11318 GCA_964393905.1 uncultured Bdellovibrionales bacterium
ATCAACCCCCACGAAAAGCTCCCGACACCCGGAACTCGCCAATACCGAAACCGTCTCCGGCTGAAGTTGCGGAAGTGTCGAATATCCCTGCCAAGTTAGCGGCAGATCCTTTACAGCCAATTCCTCGGCAAACTCTCTCGCCTTCCGTGGATTATTAAGGAAATTATCCTGCACAAAGAAGACATGCCCGAACCCCAACCCCGCTACGCCCCCTAGTTCCTCACAGACCGATTCAACATCCCGCCAAGTCACTGTTTCCCAGTGTCTCCGGCTATAACAAAACGAGCAGTTAAATACGCAGCCACGACCGTGCTCGCACAGTGCGAGCCTACGGGGGTTAACACTGAAGTATCGGGAGGGTTCTATAAGAGAATAGTTCGGTATTGAGAAGGAGGGGGTGTCTGCAACGGTGGCGGGTTCGCAGGGCGTGTTGCTCTGTCTGTGAGAGTTTAAGAGTTCCCGGAACTCCCGCTCCCCGGCACCTTTCACTACAGAGTCAACCCAAGGATAAGCTGCGAGTAGCTCCTTTGCTATGGATGAGTAGTGCGCACCCCCTAAAACACATTGGGTCTTCGGAAGGCGTTTTTTTATAAGCCGTGCGAGCTCAATTCCAACATGGCTCTCAACACCCATCGATGTGAAACCGAGGATGTCTGGAGCGAGAGAGGCTATACGGTCGAGTGCTGCCTCATAGAAGTCCTCATTACCGGGAATCTCTCCTAAGAGGTGCTCTAAGTTGAAGTCCAGCAGGGTGACTTCGGCGCCGTAGTTCGTGGCTACCCGAGCAAGCGTTAGAAGCCCAAGGGGCGGCGCAACATCTGCCCGGTCATGCATGGCAAGCGGTAGCTGAACTAAAACAACTCGAATTGGCATGTGGGGGAGTATACTGGCGGGCCCCCCTAAAACAAGCTATAACTGACGGGCAGTTTCCGTCAGCAGTTTAACCCCTTAAAGACCAAGCCCATGATTCACAAACTAATGGATGCCTTTCGGCTTCGCGGTAATGAACGGACAGTGTTACAGCATGTGGTGCAGCTGCACGGCGGGCCGGCTTCTGAAATTGCTAGGCTCTCGGGGATTCCGCGGAACACCACGCGCGGGATCCTGGACAAACTTGTGGGAGTGGGTCTATTGGCGAAAGGTTCGCGCGGAATCTCCCAAGTTTATTCTTTAGAGACTCTCGAAAACATAATCCGTAGTATTGAACAGTCAAAGCAAGCCCTGGTGCAAGAGCTGGACGAACGCTGTGAGGCGGTTAAGTGTTTGGGAGAAGTATTGTGGTCGAAGCCTTCGCAGACAAAGCCCAGGATTACACTGCATGAGGGGTATAGTGGGCTTGAGCGGGTGTATGAAGATACGCTTACTGCTAAAAACGGACTCCGCTCCTGGGCCTCGTTTGATGTGAACCAAGAGACGCTCCCGAGATATTTTCGAAATTATTACCGCCGCCGTGCTGAGCGGGGCATTCCGATGCGCTCGATACATCCCGACTCAAGTTTCGCGCGCGAACATATGAAACAGAACCGCAAGGTGCTGCGGACGGGAGTTCTGGTGCCGAAGGCTAAATTCGATTGGAATCCGGAGATTCAGGTTTATAACAATAAGGTGAGCATTGTATCGTGGCGCGAGAGGGTGGCGGTTCTGATTGAGAGCGAGGAAATTGCACAGGCGGTGGGGGCGATGTTTGAGCTGTCTTGGATTGGGGCCAAGGCCGTCAGTAAAGAAGGAGCGAAGAAATAGCTGCTGCTAGACAGGGCTATTGGTTTCGAGATACTTGTCTGCCTCAAATCATTCAAATCCGGGTAGAGGTCTTGACGGCCGATTTTGTTTTGGGGAACGACCCTTAAGCTGAATCGGCTGACAGAAGAGGTTCCACAATCGAGGTCGGCACCCTAAAAAAGGGAGCCGGTCTCAGGAGGTTCTGCCATGAACGGTCGCAGTCTTCTCATCACGTTTCTTCTGCTGGGAGTGTTTCTCGCCGGCATCGTGCTGCTGATGCCCTATGGGCACGGGGGAGTGTCGATGCTCTGGGTGGCGCTCTTCTTCGTGGCGGCGATGAAATGGAAGGAGCGGCTCCTGAGAAAGCAGGCCTACGGGGTCGAAGTCACGATCACCGAGATCGGCAAGAACTGCGTCCTGACGGACTATGCCGGGACACGGGTCTGGTTCCGCTTCTCCTCGCGTTGGCCGCGCAAAACGGCCGAGAGGCTCGGGGTCGGAACCGCCGTGCAGGTGTGGCTGCGAAAGCCCGCCGGGATTATGGTCACCGATACCGAAATCGAGCCCTTCGAGTTTCGGGGACTTCGGAGCATCCTCAGGCCGCGGGTCTTGCTCTTGCCGAACACCTTTACCGATGGTTACCGGCTGATGCTTGAGACTTGGGACGACGGCCGGCTGATGGAGTCGCCCGCGGGAACCAGCGCCCCGGGAACGAGTGCCCCGGGAACAAGTGCCCCGGGAACGAGTGATGGTGGCGCGGAAGCGCTTCCGACGGTGCAGCCGGAGTCGCCGCCCACTCCGGAGTACGTGCCTTTGGATCTGAACGCGATGATCGATGGCCCACCCCCTGAGGAAAGCCAGCCGAAGTAGGCATTCCCTGGGAGATGTTTGGCCGTTGGAACTAGTCACGCCGGGCGCTTTCTGCAAAGCGCCCGGCGCGGGTGGGGAGGACAGGTTTGAGAATGTAGGTTTACTGTCAGCGCGATTTCAAAAGCTTGCTGTTTATCCAGCTATTTGGGCCTGTTATTTACTAAGTGACCTATTAACTGTAATATCCCCAGGCCCCGGCGATATGCGGTTTCGCCCAGCACTTCGACTTATTCAACAGCTCTCTGACAATCCAAATATTGGCAAAATAATTTAACCTTTCTCTTACTGAAGGGCTCGCGAGAGTGTTTCGGTCAGAGAGAGGAGAGAGTGAAGGTTTTCTTTATAATATCCGTTTGGAGATTCGAAACTGGAAGACGGTAGGCTGTGTTTTTTAAGCGCAATCTGCCGTCTTTCAGTTTTCCGAGTTACCCCCTGGATCCTTAACTGGATTCCGTGTGGGTGAGGGAGGATCCGATGGTAGGTGCGCAGGCCACGGAGAGGAAACTGCTCGAGGACATTCTCCGCGATTTCTATGCGCCGCCTTTTAGCCCCGCAGTGCGGCGGGGGAGGCAGCTGCATGACGGACGGTTCGAGTGGTCATGTATGACGCTCGACTCCGCCTACAGCGAGGTGGTTCAGGGACTAGTCCTGTTCACGACTGCGGCGAACTGCCTGGAGCTGAACGAGCTCGGCATGATGTTCGACTTTCGTCGCACAGGTGACAGGCAGATACTACCCCAGGGTATCGACAAGGAACGTCTCGCAGAGGCGGCCTTCGAGATCCTGGTTGAGCGACTGAAGAAGGGTCGCCTTCGGTACGTCCCGGTTCCTGGAATCGGGGGGCTCGTTGACCCGGTGCTCGTCGACTGGGAGGGTCTCGCCGCGCATTACTACCAGCGTGCGGTGGGCGTTCTTGCCATGGCCTACCGAGCCACAATGCCCGGTCTCTCGGACCGCATCCTAGGAGCAAAGTTGTTGGCAGCGGGGAGCGCGATAACCGCGCTCGATGCTCGGCTTGCAGCTCTTGGCCCGCTGGATAGGGGCATCTAGGTTTCCTGCGCGATTTCCGAAGGGGGATTTCATAACCAATAAACTTCATCCCAGGCTCCTTTCGGGGCTAGTGGGGTGGAAGTGGGGAGGATGCTATGCGTACAGCGGATCCGGCTATGACTCAGTGTTTGGAGACTCTCCTGCTGAGTCTCCATAAGCGGGACTTCGCGGGCGCCCTGCGCTGGGGGAGAATGACCTCAATGGTCGACATCGAGTGGCTCCCTGAAGCTCCGACGAATCCCGACCCCGTACTCGTCGAAGCCTTGGTGCTGTACACCTTGGCGACGAGGTGTCTCAACCACGAAGAGCTCGAGAAGATCTTCGGCCGACCGTTCTTGGGAATCGACTCCGGGGCGTTCGGCGAGACCGCGCGGGAGATCCTCTTCCAGCGGTGGACGGCCTGCGGCCTGAAGCTCGGGCTCCTGCCGAGGGGTCACACCCGCATGGTCAACTTCCCTCGGGGGGGTCTCCCGGAGGACATGATCTTCATCCGCGAGAAGGAGAAGGTCGTGGCCAGTTTCAAGGACGGGGAGAAGGGACTTCTCACCCTGGTCTACGGCCCGAGCGGTCCGGACCTCAGCGGGGAAGCACTCGCCGCGAGGTTGCGCGCGGTGAAAGCGGCGATCTCCCGGCTGAACGTGCAGATCGACCTCGATGGCACGTTCGGCGATGGCATCTAGGTTTCGAGATCTCGTTAGGAAGCCAGGCGCAACCCAAAGCGCCTGGCTTCCTGCGGGAAGTAATCACAGGTTCTTAGCCTCTCTCCCTCTCCTGATTCACGCTCAATCCTTTTCTCTACCGAAGTTTTTCACTCTCCTCTTGATATTCCATCTGCTATATTTCCCCCGATGAATAAACTCCGAATCCTGCGACGGCTCTCGCAATATGTTTCCCTGGCGCTTTTGCTTGTGTCAGCTGCGGTGTTGTGGGGTTGGTGGCATAAGGGAGAGTTGCCGGTTAAGGAGGATATCGTCTCAGAGCTTGCTGAGGAGCCGCGGCAGTTCGAGGTTACAGAGGATGAGTTTACCTTTAGCTATCGCGGCTCGGATTATGTAATACAACCCGTCGCAGACTATTCAATCGCCGGGCTTGTTGTCTCGCATAACAATATCCACGACTTTGACGACATCTATCATACCGGGGACTCCGTCGATATTCGTGACCTGTGCCTTATTTGGGGCGCTAATGTGGAGAGTGATGTCTATCATAAAGTCGAATTCTGGAATGAGCCGTTCTCGTGTCACGTTCAGTCAAAAAGCCGGGAGGATTGGCGGGAGTTTGAGATGGCCCAGCTCTCAAATAACCATTTGCTGGCGAGAAGAGAGAGCGTGAGGGAGAAGATTAACGGTGTCCGAGTGGGGGACCAGATTCGGCTTTCCGGACAGTTGATAAACTACTACCCGGCTGAACACCCGGATTGGGTGCGAGCTTCAAGCACCATCAGGACCGATTCTGGAAACGGAGCGTGTGAGGTGTTTATGGTGGATGATGTTGAGGTGTTAAAAGAGTTCGAACGCACGAACTACAGTCTGTATGAAACCGGGGTGAAGGTGTTGCTGCTGCTGATGTTGCTTAAAGGGGTCCTCTTTTTAGCTGTGACCTATATGGAGAGCTACGGCTAGAGCCAGCGGGAGATTGTTTTGGGGATAACGAAAGTAGCGACAAAAAACCGTAACATCGAGTTCTAATCTTCCAGAATTAATTTTCGACTGACTGCGAATGCGAGCGGGAGGTGGCCGGTGCCAACCCCGCTCGCATTCGCCGTGCTTGCGATCCTACTCGTCGTAGACGGTGCGGAAGTGTAGCCACGCGGAATACGGACGGAGAACGTTCCGCAGCTGGCGCCGGGTTCCGGCGATGATGGCCGCGTGTCGCCGAGCCGGGTCGTTGGGGAAGTTGCGGTGAGCTTCCGACTCGTAGAAGCAGACGTTTCCGTGCGCGAAGGAGAACGCGGTACTGATGCCGCCGCTGCAGAGAAGGAGGCGGTCCATCTTGGAAGCGCCGGCATCGAAGATACGGCTGTAATAGTCACAGTCCGGGATGCCCTGCTCGATGATGCGGAGGTAGCGGCGGAGGAGCCTCGCCTGCTTCCTCAGGTCGAAGCAGATGGGCATGAACCAGCGGAAGAACCGTGCGACCCGTCCCACCCGAACTCGATGACTCGGAATCTCGATGGTCACGAGCATGACACACAACCCCTTTCGGGCCCGACGGCCCTTTCTGGGAGAGAACTCGATGGAGAAAAATTGGGAAAGAACCGAATTTCGTAGGGTAGAACCTAATGGTCCTACTTTCGTTACCGGAGATTATGGCGAATTGGGTTCTGAGAGTCAAAATTGGGGCGGGCTTAGATAGCCTCGCCCCCTAAAATCTATTCCAGCCCAGTCGGCGCCGTAAACTGTATCTCATTTGCGGTATCGTGCTTTAGCCTCAACACTTCATGAATCAGCCCCGTTGAGGCAGAAGCAGGCTCGACGGTCACGGTCCCGTAGCTATTCGTCGAAGTGCCATAAGTCGCCGTATCGTGGAGACTAAGCTCAACGGAACTGAATTTTGGCAAGGAGAGAGTATAGCTACTTCCGGCGCTAAAGGCGGAGCTTACAGTTACATCCACGCTCGCCGCGGCGTTATTGGGGTTAGAGATCTTTAGATAGTTTTCCATCCCAAGGAACAGATTAAACGAGCCCGTTCCGCTGTCGGTATCTGGGGCTTCGGACTGAGAGCCATACATTGAAGTAATGCTGCCGTCTGCTCCGCGGAAGTAGAACATGCTCTCGGCGATCATCGGCTTTCCTGAAAGTGAAACGAGAGTTGCCACTCCGCGTTCTCCATCGCCGAGGAACGAGTTAACGTTAATATGCGACTGTGAGCGGGCAGGGAGCTGTAAAGTCTGGGAGTGCATCAGTGTCCCGGCAGCGTTATAGAGCTTAAGTGCCACATTATTAGTTGAGCTCTGAGCGTTAAGCACCTCCAGCCAGTTCTGTGCGGTAAATGAGCTACCCAAGGACACTCCTTCAAAAGAGGAGCTTCCCGGTTCAGCAACTAGCGGAAAGGCGAAATCAAAGGTGTTATCTGGTCCGTAACCGTAGCGCATGAGTTGCGCCAGATACTGAGATGAGCCGCTCGCGGGGATAATCTCAAGCAGCCCAACATTTGACGGACCGGGGACAATATGGCCGCCATCTATATCTAATCGACTATTGGCCGCCACTGCATATCCGGTCTGGCTTAGTAGTCCTCCATTGCCGTCATACTTCTTCACGGTAAAGGATTTACTTGAGGAGGCGAGATTGACGATTGAAAGCCAGTTTGCAACCAGGTTGCCTTGATCCGCCGCATCGAAGCTCGGCTGAAAGGTATTAAACCCTACCCGCGAGGTTCCTGTGATGCCATAACTGAGCGGGACGCCGAAAACAAACTCGAAATTATCAAACCCGCCGCCAGTGGCTCTGTAGTACATAATGCGGCCGTCAACATTGGATGAGACCTGGATGATGCCGTATGAATCGGTGCTGAACCCGGGTAGGTCGTTAATTACAACATCCTGTTGGGCATGTGCACCGACAGCAAAGAAGCTGGAGGAGGTTAATGTTCCGTCGATAGTGAAAAGGTTTACCTGTGCGGTAACCGCGCTTCCTCCTTGGTTTAGGAGTTCGATGATGTTGGTCATGCCGAGGAAGCTGTTCCAAAGGCCGTATTTTCCGTTTGTTGGAGTGACAACCCTAAACGTGACGTACTGTTTTATGAAGTCTTCGCCTTCAGAGACCCGGGCATAAACGCCGTAGGAGTTTGGAGCTGCGCATTCATTGCCGAAGCTGACCACCCCAATCTGCGTAAAAGTCGATCCACTCTTGGTAAAAAGAGGTCCACCACTGTCTCCCTGACAGGAATCTTTCCCACCAGCATCATATCCGGCGCAAAGCATATTAGAGGTCAAGTCCGGGTAGACGCTGGAGCAAGTTGCATTAGAGACAACTGGCACACTTACCTTCCTTAAAACGTCGGAACCGGAATTGTCATCGCCTGGCGTTACGAGTCCCCAACCAGAAACGGTAGCTAATGCACCGTCCAATGAAGTTGAGGTAAAATTTAGATTTATTGGTGTTTGCGAGGCTGCGCTAGAGAGTTCGAGAAGTGCAAAGTCGTTGTCGTTTGAGTTCCGATCGTATGATGGATGAACAATTACCCGCGAAACAGTATAGACAGTGCCGTCGAGGGCGCTAATGCTATGAAATCCCATCCCCACCCGGACATCGGCTGCCGGAGTGACATTATTGCTGTCATCAACAAAACAGTGCGCAGCGGTCAGTACCCAAGTTGAAGCTATCAGTGACCCGCCGCAGTACTGGCTGTTTGATGCATCCATAATTACCGCTTGGAAAGGGAATTCACCGGGAGTTGCTTCAACACCGCCGACAATTTCGGAAGTCGGCTGAGCACTAGCGGAGTGGGATGAAGTGGGGAAGGTATATAGGACAAGTGCTAATACCATCCATGCAGTGGTACGAAGTATGAATTTATGTGTATGATTGTTCATCCTGAGTGGCCCAACAGAGTTCTGGTTAGCTTTTATCTCAGGCAGGTAAAACGTCTGATCTTGAACAAAACTTAAGAGTTAACCGATCTAATGCACTCTTCCGAATCGTGTTTGGGCGAGTTTACAAAAGTCGACACGGGATAGGCTTCGAGTTCACCATCCCTAAACGATTTTAAGCAGTTTAGAGCGGATTGGAGATTTCCTTTCAGCCAGGACTCGAAGTTAACCCTCTCGATAATTACGGGCATTCTACTGTGAATTGTGGAGAGGAGTTGGTTTGGTTCGGTAGTAATGATTGCGAAGGATGGCTCTTCCGCTTCAGGTAATTTATCCCAAACCCCAGCCAAATAAAAAGGGGTGTCGTCCACGCGGTGGATATAAAGCGGTTGCTTTTTCTCCCCCTCTTTTTTCCATTCATAGAATCCGCTCACTGGAATTAAGCAGCGGTTCTTCTTAAAGGCGGAACGAAAAAATGGTTTGCTTTCAATTCCTTCTGCGCGGGCATTTATCTGTGGCGTGATTTTTTTGTCGGGAGTGGCCCAATGAGGGACAAGGCCCCATTTGAGCGCGCGGAGCTCTGGCTCGTTATCAGGACCAATTCGTACTAGTGGAACAAGTTGAGAAGGGGCGATGTTATAGCGCGGGGTGATAGGGGAGAAGATTCGCTTGGGGTCGATTATCTCCCGAAGCTCCTCCGGTTCTCCTTTTTGTACGACTCGTCCGCACATTAAAAATTATAGCCTCTTGGGGATGCGTTACGTTGGTGAAGTATCCAAAGGGATTGAACCACGGCTCAGTAGGGGTTGGCAATAATCAGCGGCCCTGAAGCGCCATACCGCTGAGGTTCCAGAGTTACCGTCTTGAAGAGAAAAGTTATAGAGCGACTACGGTTGCTAACTAAAACCAGAAATATCAACCAATGAGCTTATGTAAATTCTGTGTGGGTGCCCATGACGCTCTCGCGGCACGGACACCCACACGTTCGCCACTTCAGTCCCTCAGCCCAGGGCGATGAACGCCTGAGCGAGGTAGAACCCCAGCAGTGGGACCTTCCGACCCTTGTGGTCGGACACTAGGAGGGAGCAGAGCCCTCCAAGCGAGAGCATCAAGGCGGCGTTCCGCCAATACTCCCCGCGAAAGAACCCAAGGCCGTAGGCCACGGGCACGAACGCGATAACTCCCCAGCCCACTCCTGCGAGGACGCCGAGCCAGTCCTTCCTCCTGATCCCTTTGGCGATGAGGTAGACCCACGCAACGATCAGGAGTCCCGACAATGTGACACTGAGCACTGCAATCTTTCCGTCCCGACAGCTTTCGCCGCGGGAACTCAGACCTTAGAGCTAGCAACCGCTGCCGCTCTATCAGGCAGAGTTCTCTCTTCGCGACTTAGCGCTCAGCACACATCTACCCTAAATAAAGCTCTTAGAACTGGACTAACAAAGGTTTATGATTAATCCCGGAAATTATATTGCAAAAAATCTAAAAAAACTCTTTGGTATAAACCTCATTCGCGTAGACAATCTCTGGGCTTTCGGGGGGATAGGTGGTCAAAATATCCCGCCCAGATTTGGCGCACTTTCGCTTCCAGAGACGAGGTTCATTCCTTAACTTTAAGCGCTCCATATAGCGGGCGTTGTGACCAAGTTTGGGGATGGGAAGTCCAGCCTTGCGGTAAAAGGCTAGTTCCATCGGTGTGATTTTATAGCGCTCGCCGGTCTTTTCGCAAATTAGGATCTGATTGGTGATAGAGTCCGGAGTCTCATCGATTGTGCGCGGAATCTTCGCGGAAGTTGGAGGTGCGGGAGTGTTTTTCTCATCACTCTCTCTCCAGCGCCAGTTGCGGCGAAGGACCTCATCTCTGGAAAGTGGGAAGACTTCGTTAGCGATAGTCTCGTTATACGCAAAAGAAGAAAGCTGGGTCGGAAAATATTCGCCCCAGTCTCCGGTTTTAATCATCTGTAAGGCAATTGTCGCGGCAAGCTTTTCGTATTCGGCTTTGCTGTACTGTTTGTTGAGGATGCAATACTCCTTACTCTTTAGTCCGACACAGCCAAAGAGATTTTTGTTGTTATGGCACTCCATCGAATAAAAAGTCTGGTCGTTATTCCAGGCAAGGAATAATCCCATGCAGCGTGTCCCAAGGCAGGAGCAGACCTCGTAACATAACTCCAAGCCGTCCGGGGAATTAAAGCAGCTGTCGTAACTGTTCTTACTCTTTGGAGTCCAATACAGATACTTACAATCTTCGCAGCCGATTGTATCAAAGCAGTAATGACAGTTCTTGCTGTCGACAACCATATCGCCACTTGAGTTTTCACTGTTGTAGATATGAGACTCTCTGTGCGGGGTCGAGAGATGTAGAAGTTGTTGCTTTTCCTTCAGCTCAGCAATTTTCTCTGCTGTTAAAGGAAATAGGTCTTTACGAAACTTCTCAAAACGCTCCTTCCCGACGAACTCGTTAAGGATGTGATAACTTTTTTGATAAAGACCGGAACAGAGGATGCAGCTGTTGCAGGAGTGGCAGGCTTCGAGGAACATACTGTCGTGACAGTTCTTGCAGTCCTGAAAGAACATGCAGTTGTAGCAGTTCTCAGAGGCAATACCTTCGTAACAGAGTTCGCAGTTAACAAGGGTCATACTATCGAGCACATCCCTCGTCTTGTGAATCATGCGAGAGTAGAGAGAGGACTCGCAGTGGGAGGCGCCAAACACCAGGTAGCAGTTCTTCATGTTAAGAGCGAAATTGGTGTAGTCGCTATTTTCGGCGTCCCGTCTGTTTAGTGGTAGATGCGGGACCTCGAGACACAACTCACGAAACTGTTCAAAGAACGGCCGACTGTGATCAAAATCCCGACCGTAATGCAGTGGGTCCCAATCGTCTCCCCACCACTCTTCAAAGCTTAAAACTTTATAAGGAGACTCTGGGGCGAAGACGCAGATCAAATCTTTTCCAGATAAAACCGACTTTCGTCGGTAAAGGTTTCTCTCGTTACGAAACGACATGCGCCGCTGTAATCGGCTTTCGGGCGAGAGGGTCGGTGGTGGAATCGGGAACTTTATTCCGGCAAAGGTGGGGGAGACCATATCGTAAAATTGAAGATCGTCCGCGGAAACTTCGAAAGGGGTGCCGGTGATTTTGCAG
>CAYMWO010000094.1:0-11317 GCA_964393905.1 uncultured Bdellovibrionales bacterium
CTATGTCTGGACGACTACCCCCTGGACACTGCCGAGCAATATGGCGCTCGCGGTCGGGCCGGATATCTCCTACGTTGCGGTGCTGAATGCCGCGGCGGAAGAGGTTGTGATTCTGGCAAAAAGTTTAGCGCCACATTTCTTTCCAAGTCTCGCCGCAGAGCTTTCTCCAAAGAATGGCCATGCGCAGAATCCTAAAGAGACGGAGGTTGTGCAGGAGGCGATGATTCTGCAGGAGTTTAGCGGCAAAGAGCTAGTCGGCTTAGACTACCAGCAGTTCTTCCCATACTTCGAGAGCGAAAGGGCAAAAAACGCCTTTAAGATTTACGCGGCGGATTTTGTCTCTGAAACAGACGGCACGGGTATTGTGCATCTAGCCTCATTCGGTGAGGAGGATTTAGGGGTGTTCGTTAAAAACGGCATCTCGGTAATCGATCCCGTGGATGAAGATGGGCGCTTTACAGAAGCCGTCACCGACTTTGCTGGGCAGAACATAAAAGCCGCGGACTCTAAAATCATCGCGGCTTTGAAACAGGCCGGCAAGCTTGTGTCGCATAAGACTATCGAGCACCAGTATCCGTTTTGTTGGCGCACAGATACTCCGCTCATCTACAAGTCAATTTCCACCTGGTTTGTTGCCGTTGAGAAAATCCGCGATGAGCTGATTCAGATTAACTCGATTATCTCCTGGGTGCCGGAACATCTCCGCGAGGGGCGTTTTGGTAAGTGGCTCGAGGGAGCACGCGATTGGGCAATCTCCCGAAATCGCTTTTGGGGGACGCCGATTCCAATTTGGCGCTGTGAGGGGTGTAAAAAGGATGTCTGTCTCGGCTCGGTGCAAGAGTTAGAGGAGCTTTCCGGCGCAAAAATCACCGACCTTCACCGACACTTTATCGATGACCTAAACTTCCCTTGCTCCGCTTGCGGGAAAACCATGCGGCGCATTCCTGAAGTTCTCGACTGTTGGTTTGAAAGTGGCGCGATGCCATATGCGCAGGCGCATTATCCGTTTGAAGGGAAGGAGCAGTTTGAGAAAAACTTCCCAGCGGACTTTATCGCTGAAGGGTTGGATCAGACACGGGGCTGGTTCTACACATTGCTCGTGCTTTCAACTGCGCTATTTGGCCGTCCGGCGTTTAAGAACGTGGTGGTAAACGGCATCATTCTCGCCGAAGACGGCAAAAAGATGTCAAAGAGTTTAAAGAACTATCCACCACCGGATGAGGTCATGAACGAGCACGGGGCAGATGCGATGCGGCTTTATCTGCTGGCGTCTGCGGCAACCCGGGCTGAGGATTTACGTTTTAGTCCGGCCGGTGTGCGCGAAGTTGTGCGCCAGACCCTGCTTCCGCTCTGGAACGCCTATAACTTCTTTGTTACCTACGCAGTTGTTGATGGCTATTCGCCGGACAAGGCGCCACAGACAAAGTCCGAGAATCTGCTGGATAAGTGGATTCTCTCGAGGACCATTTCGCTTGTTCAAGGCGTTGATGCGGCACTCAGTTCGTATCATCTGTATGCCGCGGCGCAGCCGATTCTGGATTTCGTTGACCAACTTACGAACTGGTATATCAGACTTAACCGGCGCCGGTTCTGGACTGGTGGTGAGGCCGGTGGTGAAGGTGGTGAGGCGAATCACGAAGACAAGCTACACGCCTATGCCACTCTGCATCGGGTGTTAATCTCTTTTGTTAGGGTCTTAGCGCCACTTGCTCCGTTTACTAGTGAGGAGATCTTCCTGAACTTGAAAGAGGGGTTAAAAGATCTGGAATGGGACAGTGTGCACCTTGGGCCGTTTCCAAAGGTTGAAGAGTTTGTGGGCCTGGAAATTAATCCGGCGCTTGAGCAGGCGATGGAGCTCTTCGAAGAGGTCATCCTGCTTGGCCGAGGCGTGAGAAACGACCACAGTCTCAAGGTCCGCCAGCCGCTGGCGAAGATTATCGTTGTGCACCCTGAGGCGAAGGTGCTGGAGAACCTCAAACTGCTCGATGACTACATTCGCGAGGAGCTAAACGTTAAGGCGGTGGAATATAGCACCGACGAGGAGAAGTTTGTCTCGCTCAAGGCGCAGCTAAATACCAAGACACTTGGTAAGGTGCTGGGACCTAAGCTTGGCTCTGAAGGCATGGCGAAACTCCGCGCGGAAATCGAGTCGCTTAGCACGGCGCAGATTAGAAAAATCGAGTCCGGCGAGAGTCTCAAGCTGCAGGGAGTTGAGCTTTCTGAAAACGATGTCGTGGTAAAGCGCAGCACTCAGCCGGGAGTAAAAGCTACCGGGTCTTCGGGCGAGATAACCGTGGTGCTGGATACCGACCTAACGCCGGAGCTACGGCTAGAAGGGTTAGCGCGGGAGTTTGTTAACCGCGTGCAGAAGCTCCGAAAGGATTTTGGCTTTGAAGTAACTGACCGTATCTCTGTGCGATATATGACAGCCTGCCCTAATATTCAGTCGGCCTTAGCAAAACATGGCGCTTACATTAAGTCTGAAATATTGGCCGTGGAGATGGCGATGGCTAAGACCGAGGCCGAGATTGTGCCACAGGGGACCTCGCATCATCTGCCTGCGGCGCAGGAGATAGAAGGTAAGGCGATTATCATCGCGCTTACACGGACTCAGGGTTAGTTTTGATGCCGCCTTTGCTAAACTCTGCAGCGACAGGCTCTGAAGGAGGCTCGAAGCAGGGCCCCGCTGAGTCATCTCCGGTAAACTATTCCGGCATCTTGGTTGTTTTCCTCTGCGTCCTGATTATCGACCAACTCACCAAAATCCTGGCGATGCATTTTCTTGTGTTGGGACATTCTCGCCCAGTGCTCCCAGGTCTTTTTGATTTCACATTGGTATTTAATCCCGGAGCGGCGTTTGGAATGTTTGGCGGTCTGCCAGACACTCAGCGTCGGGTGGCACTGGCAACGGTTTCGGTGATTGCCCTGGTTGTGGTCTTTCGCTTTATGTTTCGCGAGGCACGGCATGACAACCCCTCTCAGTTAGCGCTCAGCGCGATTCTAGCCGGAGCTGTGGGGAATATTATCGATAGATTCAAGTTCGACGCGGTAGTGGATTTCCTCGACTGCTACTACGGCAATTACCACTGGCCAGCGTTTAACATCGCAGATAGCGCAATCTCAATCGGGGTGGTGGTGCTGATTTTTCGGATGTTGTTTTTTAAGCCACCGCAACCGCCGGTAGCGGCTCAAGAACAGGTAAAAAAATAGGTTTACCGGTTTGCTAACGGCCCACCCAGGGGCTCGAATTTTTTGCCACCTAAATTCGTCAAAAACGTGCTTTTCGACACTGAGTTCCCCTTAGGGTATGTCGAGACTAGAGATGAGCTTTTGTAAGATGCTCGGCTGCTCGTTTATCTTGACTTACTAGGCGGCAGAACGTAAAAAAAGTTCGTTATTTATCAATATGTTGGAGGAACTTATGAAACTCGTTCGAGTTTTTTTGATTGTTCTTATGGTAACTTTTCTCTCGGCTTGCGCTCAGGGGTCCGGGCTTAACAAAACCTCCGCCAGTGCTCTTGGTGGCGGTGCGCTCGGAGCTGGACTAGGTGCAATTATCGGTAGCGCGACTGGAAATACCGGAGCGGGTATCGCAATCGGTGCGGCTTCAGGTGCGGTCGGTGGAGCGCTAATTGGTAATCAGCTTGATAACCAAGACCAGGCTACTCAGCGCCAAGAGGAGCAGCAGCTCCGACAGCAACAGGAGATTGAGCGGCAAAAGCGCGAACTAGAAGAGCTAAAACGCCAACAGCGCTACGACGATACGTATCGCCGTTACTAGTTGGTGAGTTCCCGGGAAACTGTACTCTTTCCGGTGAGTTAGTTCCTCAATGCCCCAGTCTGCCGCACAAAGCTCCGCAGACTGGGGTTTCTTCTATATTCCCCCCTATTTTTCTCGTGGCGCGGTAGCCCGGCATAAGTTAGCTTCTTTTTGTCTGAAATAGTCCTGTCAACGGAACCGAATCCGTTTAGCGCTATTCGTTTGTCCATAAGGTGTCGTCAAAGTGATGTTCGTAGGAGGTCCAGTGCAAGAGAAGAGCTTAGTAAGAATCAATGCTTCGAATTCGTTTTTAAAGTTTGCCGCCCCAGTAAGGTGCGGCGTGATGATATTCGGAGTTTTGGCCCTGCTCTTTACCAGCGGGTGTGCGGCAACAAACCGGCAATTCGGCACCGATCTTCCCGAGGGAGCGTTTGATCACCAAACGACCGGTGCGGTGGTTGGCGCAGGAGTTGGCGCTGGGGCCGGAGCAATACTTGGATCGGTCACTGGAGCGCTTGCTCCTGGAATTATCGTTGGAGCTACAGTCGGCGGCATCGCCGGAGCTGCTATTGGTAAGCACAACGAGGATGAGGCTTTGGCGCTGGCTCAAGCTGAGCACATCGATCAGTCAGGTAAGCGCCAGGAGATAATCCTGGATCAAGATCAAGAGATAAAAAAACGTAGAGAGGATCTAGAGGACCAAAGAGGCTCCCTTAAAAATCCAAACACAGCTAATAAAAATATCAGCTCCGCAGCACTCGCCTATAATCGGCCCTCGGTGGTGCCAGTTGGGTATACGCCGGATAACTATCGCGGCAGTCCTAAGGCTAAGTCATTTAACGCTTACGGTTCGTCTTCCAGTAGTAGTCAAAATTATCGAGCATACGGAAATAGCGCATCGAGCAATCAGCTGGCTTCAGCTAAGCGGGTAGAGACTGCAAAGCCGGCGGCTAAAACCACGGCACAGGTTTCGGCCTCGAGTAAGGAGCTGGTTAAAGAGACCCCACCTAATCACCCGTTACTGACAAATCTCCCAGCTGAGGAGAAGCAAAATCCTGTTATGCCGGTAACGACGGCAAAGACCTCGTCCGCTGCCTCTGCGGCTGGGTCGCTTCCTCCGGCTAAGGGCTTTACGCCTGCTGAGGAGCCAAAATTTGCCTCCAAAGATGCGGTCTCGATGGATCCTGGGGCGGGGGTGGATATCCTCCCTCAGCAGGTTCCGACTGCTCAAGCATCGGGGGTGACCTCTGGGGCAATTGGGGCGGCAGCACCGGGAGCCGCAGTGGCAGCTAGTAAAAATACTCCGACGGGTTCAGTAAATTCCCCGCAGGATCTTTCGTCCAACTCCGTGCAAGGGGCGGATTGTAAGGAGGCGCAGAGTGAGGCCGAGCGCGCGTTAGCGGCGGCTTCAGCGGCGGATAAACTATTTTATTATCGCCGCGCACTTAAGCTCTGTCCGCAAAACGCTGCTTACCATGTAGAGACTGGGAAAATTTATGTCGAGATTGAGCGATCGGAAGATGCGGCTTTTGAATTTCGTCAGGCGTTAGATCTGCAACCGGGAAATTCCGAGGCGAAGTCCGCGCTTAGTTTGCTTGATAAAAAAGAGGTAAAAGTTGATGAGGGTCCAATTGTTCAATAAGCAAGCGCTGCGGATATTATCAGGAGTGCTAGCCTGTAGCATTCTGGCTGGTTGTTCCCAGTCTTCCGGGATTAATACCACGACAGGCAGTGCGCTCGGGGGAACGGCGCTCGGAGCCGGCCTGGGGGCGATAGTCGGCGAGGCTACGGGAAACACCGGAGCCGGAATTGCTATTGGTGCTGCGGCTGGAGCGGTCGGCGGAGCGTTGATTGGTAACCAACTTCAAAATGGAGAAGAGCGCATTCAGGCCCAGCAAGAGGCGGCTAACCGCACAGATGCACAGATATCTGAAAATCAACGGGTGATTGATGAGCTCCGACGGCGCGGCGCGGATGTGCGTAACACCAAGCGCGGGGTGGTTGTGAACCTGCCGGATATTCTTTTTGAGTTTGATAGCGCACACCTTACAAGCGATGCTAGACGCACAGTCGGCGAGATTGGGGAAGTTGTGGGTAGCGTCAAAGGGCGCACGGTTTCAGTTGAGGGCCATACGGATTCGGTTGGAACTTTTAGCTATAACGAACGGCTCTCACGTGATCGCGCGCAAAATGTAGCGCGAGAGCTAGATCAAAGTGGGGTTCCCCCGGAGATGCTTCGCGTGCGGGGGCTGGGAGAGGGGGCGCCGATTGCCACGAACAACAGCGAGGCCGGGCGTGCCCGGAATCGCCGCGTTGAGGTTATTATCGAGAACTAAGAGCCCGTCTTTTTGGTGGTCTCGTTCTGATAAACAATCAGCGGTGACTCGCCAGAGGTAATCACATTTTCTGAGATGATTACCTCTTCGATATCGGTCTTTCCTGGAATATTGAACATCGTCTCTAGGAGCGACTCTTCAATAATCGCCCTTAGTCCACGAGCTCCGGACTTCCGCTTTAATGCTTTCTTTGCAATTTCCTTTACGGCGCCGTCGGTGAACCGCAGGTTGCAGTTATTGAACTCGAAAAGCTTCTGATACTGTTTAATCAGCGCATTGTGCGGCTCGGTAAGAACTCGCACCATGCTCGCTTCGTCCAGCTCCTCAAGTGTTGCGACAATCGGCAAGCGCCCGATAAACTCAGGGATAAGGCCGAAGGTAATCAAGTCTTTCGGCTCGGCTGAAACCAAAGCCTTTCCGGACCTGTCACTTAGTGGAACAACGTTATCCGCTCCGAAGCCAATCTGCTTCGAACCCATCCGACGGTTAATGATTGCCTCTAGGCCATCAAACGCACCGCCACAGATAAAAAGGATATTTGTCGTATCAATCTGTAGCAAGTCCTGCTGTGGGTGTTTTCGTCCACCTTTTGGAGGAACGCTGGCGACTGTGCCCTCGACAAGTTTTAATAGCGCCTGCTGCACACCTTCACCGGAGACGTCTCGGGTAACAGAGGGGCTCTCAGACTTACGGGAGATTTTATCGATTTCGTCGATATAGACTATTCCGCGCTCAGCTTTCTCGATGTCGTAGTCCGCCGCTTGGAGCAGGTTGAGGATAATGTTCTCAACGTCCTCACCGACATAGCCGGCCTCGGTTAGGTTTGTGGCATCCGCGATTGTAAACGGTACGTTTAGGATTTTTGCTAGTGTCTGGGCCAACAGCGTCTTTCCGGAGCCAGTTGGGCCAAGAAGCAAAATATTCGATTTCTGCAGCTCGACATCATCCGCTGAGCGGTGCTGAATGCTTTCGATTCTTTTGTAGTGGTTGTGAACCGCAACGGAGAGCACCTTTTTAGCGCGCTCCTGTCCGATAATATAGCGGTCGAGAAACTCTTTGATTTCTGGCGGAGTCGGTAAGTGGCCAAACTGTGGTGTAGCTGCACCGGTATCTAGCTCTTCGCTTAGAATGTCGTTACAGAGGTCAACACACTCGTCGCAGATGTAAACACTTGGTCCCGCAACAAGCTTTCGCACCTCCTCCTGTGTCTTGGCGCAGAACGAACACTGTAGGGAACCACCTTTGGAGTATCTGTCGTTTTTACCGATCACGGCTGCCTCTAAAAATGCTAATTGACCTTTAAATTACCGCTACATCTAACTAAAACCTGGCGAAGCAAACGCCTTCAAAATAAAAGATGTTCCGTTTCGAAGGAGCTTTTCAAGAAATTGCTAGAACGGTAATTCAAAGGCTCCTGTTAGAGATAAAATCGACTTAATTGGCCTATTGCTTGATGGGGATTTTGTTAACCCCCTAATTATTCTGAGGGAACTCGCAAACGCTCCCATATGGGGTTTGGTCGAGTTATTGAGCACATTCAGGCTCTTCCAGCATCAATTGGAGTTGATAGGTGGAGTAGATAGGTTTCCCTGGTTGGGAAGCCTGGGTTATATTTCGCTATATTTTGGAATATCGGGACAATTAGTCGATAGCCTTTTTACGGGAGATTTTTCATGACTTCGGCCGCAACAACACCTTCAAAAAGAGCGTTTCAGGTAGGTGACCGTGTGGTTTGGACGGGGCACGCAGGGCCAACCGGGACTGTGCAACGCATCCGTGTTGAGACCACTCGTGAGACCATCAAAGAGGATACGACAGAAGGGCCAAATGTTACTGTCACCGTCATGTGGGATAACGGCACCGTTTCGCACTTCGTGCCGGACGGCTTAGAAAAGCTTCCTGCCTAAACTAACAAGTTTATTCCTATTTCTTGTTCTCTGTTCCGGCGAGAAGTCGCCCGATGTTTTCCCTGTGGCGTGAGATAATCAGAGCGCAGGTTAGCACCGCCATCATCCAGGTGATCTCGCTGTAATGGCGATAGATGTCGATATAGACCAGCAACGGAAAAATAGTGGCGGCGATAATTGAGCTTAGCGAGACGTAGCGCGAGAGCTTAAAAGCCATGCCGAAAATAATAATTGCGAGCAGCGCTGGAACAGGAGTGATCACTAGAAATGAGCCAAATGCTGTTGCTACCCCCTTTCCGCCCTTGAATTTTAGAAACGGCGAGGTGCAGTGCCCGAGAGTCGCTGCAAGGGCTAACACCGGTTGTAAGTCGAGAAGCGCTAGAGGGGAGAAAGCGTCTTTAGCGATAAGCGTTGGGAGTAAGACGGCAAGTGTTCCTTTTAGTAAATCCAGGGCGAAGGTTACCAGCCCTAACCGCTTACCCAGCACGCGCGAGGCGTTAGTCGCGCCGATATTGCCACTCCCATGAGCGCGCAGGTCGACCCCCTTAATGCGCCCGAGGATATATCCGCAGGGGATTGAACCGAGGAGGTAGGCGAGAATTACAAAAAATGAATAGGAGTTCATAGCGCGATGATTCTACTCTTAACCTGAGAGTGACACACCAAAAAATATGGGGGGCGAATCGCCCTTTATCCAGCTTAGGCGCTCAGCAAATGACATTAGGCGGGAATCCTGGTATAAAAAAGCGCTCTATCTTTCGGGGCGTGGCGCAGCCTGGTAGCGCGCACGGTTCGGGACCGTGAGGTCGGAGGTTCGAATCCTCTCGCCCCGATTTATTACTTTTCACTTTTTAGCTTGGTTATCTGGTAGCGGTTCGTAGCTGTGAAATCGCTTGGGCGTAGTCTTTTGCGCCAAAGATAGATGTTCCGGCCACGTAAACCTCGGCACCCGCTTCGTGGCAAAGCTTGGCTGTTTCAGCGTTTATCCCGCCGTCAACGGAGAGGTGAATCTGCCTGCCGCTTTGGGTAATCAATGACCGGGTTTCTGCAATTTTTGTAGGCGAAGTCTCAATAAACTTCTGACCTCCCCAGCCGGGCTCGACGGTCATAATGAGAATTAGGTCAACGCTGCCGACGATTTTTTTCAGCACATCGACTTTGGTGTTGGGCTTAATCGAGACCCCGGCCTTTTTTCCAAGACTATGAATCAGAGAGATTACTGCCGGCAGATCGGGACAGGCCTCCTCATGGACGGTGATAAGATCAGCACCTGCCTCGGCGAAGGCCTTAACCTGGCGCTCGGGGTTGGCGATCATCAGGTGCACGTCGAGCGGCAGAGTAGTAGCTTTTCGAGCAAATTTAACGACGCCGGCCCCGAAGGTAATCGGTGGGACAAACTGCCCATCCATCACGTCGAGATGAATCCAATCTCCGCCAGCGGCTGCCGCGGCTTTAACCTCGTCATGCAAGTGTCCAAGGTCGGCAGCTAAGATAGAGGGCGCGATGATGCTCAATTTGTGATTCCTATGCTGTAAATCTGTCGCCAACCTTAAAGGCTCTACCCCTTAAGATGTCGGCGGTTTTCATCCGAGTCTTTCCAGGAAACTGTAGCTCTAAGAGGGATATATACTGCCCATCGGGGAGCGCGACAATAAGCTCCTCCCGCGTAACCTCTACAACCTCTCCACAGACCCCTGACGGAAAATTTTGGTTTGGAACTCTCTTGGCGGCGAATATCTTTAGCGGAACCCCCTGGAAGTTCGCGCGCGCGCCAGGCTCTGGTGCGGAGGTGCGAATGCGCCTTAGGGTTATATCAGCCGGCTCCTCCCAGTTGATGACCAGGTCCGCTTTGTCCCATTTTTCCGCATAGCTCACCCCGACTTCGCTCTGCGGGGTGGCCTTTAGTGAGCCGTTAAGGATTTGAGGTAGCGTCTCGATAAGAAAGCTCGCTCCCAGCTCTGCCAATTTAGAATAAAGAGACCCCAGGTTATCCTCTGCGGCAATTGGAATCTTCTTCGTTGCGTATACCGGACCCGTATCTAACCCTTCCGCGAGTTTCATTATTGAGACCCCTGTCTCGCTATCTCCGGCAAAAAGCGCGTGGTGAATCGGCGCCGCTCCGCGCCAGCGAGGAAGAAGCGAGAGATGGACGTTTAGAATCCCTAGACGAGGAAAGTCTAAAAGCGCGCGGGGTATAATCTTCCCATAGGCGACTAAAATAAAGACATCGATTTTAGGGATGGAGTTTAGAAATTTGCAAATTTCGGAGTCCGGGTTTTGCGGGTCAGAGAGCTTTCCCGTGCCGGAATCTAATTGGATGTGTCTAACCGAGGTCGGCTGGAAGACTGGTAACCCGAGTGTCTGAGCTGCGACCTTTACCGGAGGTGGGGTGAGCTTCTGCCCGCGCCCTGCAGGGGTATCTGGCTGGGTGATAACACCTGCGATATCATAAAGCCCAGTTTGATGAAGCCTCTGAAGTGCTAGCTCTGCAAGTTGCGGCGTGCCGAAAAAAACAAGCGAGGGCCTCTTTGTCACAGATTATCCTTGGTCTTATCCCGAGCACTCTCTTTGGGATTTCTATCTGCAGCGAGCTGTTTTTTAAGTTCAGCTTTCACGAGTTCACGTTTTAACTTGCTCAGGTGATCAATAAAAAGCACGCCGTTTAAGTGATCGATTTCATGCTGTAAGCAGATAGCAAGCAGCCCGTCGGCCTCAAGCTCCAGCTTCTTGCCGCTAGGATCGAGACCCGTGACTACCACCTGCGCTGAGCGTTTTACATACTCGCGGATATCCGGAATGCTCAAGCATCCCTCTTCGGTCTCGGTTGAGCCTGCGCGCTCGACAATTTCAGGATTGATTATTTTATAAAGCTTGGGCTTGCGTTCAGCTCTTTCAGCGTCTTCATCTTCGCCAACATCGACTACGATAACCCTCTTCAAGATTCCTACCTGAGGAGCCGCCAGGCCAATCCCCGGAGCGGCGTACATCGTCTCCGCCATCTGATCCAGAAGCTCTTTTATCTTGTGATCGATGCTGGTGACCGGGGTGCATCTCTCCCGCAGTCTAGGGTCTGGGTATGTAAGAATCTCCAAAATCGACATACTCAATAGGCTCCTCCAAATTGATTTTCGCCCAACCTATATCTATTAGCGGCGCTATCTCTTCCGTGGTGTGCCGAGCGGAAGACGAACGATAGTCCTAAAAGTATGGCCCTGGGTGTTAGCGAACTCCTGCAGCTGGATTGAGCCCTGAAACCTCTCAATGACCGCCAGGCAGACAGTCAGCCCAAGACCTAGATTCTTGCTCATCGGATA
>CAYMWO010000095.1:0-11276 GCA_964393905.1 uncultured Bdellovibrionales bacterium
AGCCCCGTGAAGGTTGATCTCTTTTTGAATTTCAAACTCAACCGGCAGGCCGTGACAATCCCAGCCAAAGCGGCGGTCAACGTGAAAGCCCTTCATCGTAAAAAAGCGGCCGACAACGTCCTTAATGGTCCCGGCAAGTAAGTGCCCATAGTGCGGAAGCCCCGTCGCAAACGGCGGGCCATCATAGAAGATATACTCAGGGCGCTTGCCTCCCTTGAGTGACTCCATCAGCGAAATCGGCGCCTCGGGGTCCATTGAGCGTTGGAAGATATTCTCCCTTCGCCAAAACTCTAGGATTTTTTCTTCAAGCTGAGGGAAAGAGATGTCGGTAGAAACTGGCTTCATCACTAAAATTAACCTTGGCAGCGCATGGCTCGAGACCGCCAGACAGCTAAGTCCTTTAAATAACTAGGATCAAAGGTCATTAGGTTACCTGTTTTCTGTGCCATCCACAAGATAGGAGAGCCGCTCCCGGAACGCACAATATTAACAGCCACGCTTAAAAGCTCACTCTGGGAAACAAGCGCCCCGGTGATCTGACCGCTTCCTGACTCTCCCTCGTTAATGGCCCCCGCTAATTTCTGCACGATGGGCGCCTGCTCGATTTCGGAGATAACAGGCAACTGCTCGATTAATGATGGAATAGCTTCTTCAGATGACACCGCTGGTGCCTGCGCCGAAGAAGAATGAACATCGCTTGAGGGGTTAAACGAACACCACAGTTTTAATCGCTGACCTCGTCCCGCAGTCGCTAAAAGCTGAAGCTCCTTTTTCTCACGGTCAATCTGAAACGGCACCCCAGCCACTCCGACAACAGAGTCCCTGCCAACTACAATCTGATCTTTTAAAATCAAACCGCGCACCTTCCACCGATAAACAGTGCCGTTAGCAACCGCGGCATAGATATAACCGTGCTCACTATCTAGCCAGGTGTCCTCGATGCGGGTTTGCAAATCAGCAAACACCGTACGCTTCCCGGCGCGGCGCTCTTTATCAATAACAGTGCTATCGTCCCTAAGCCCCATCTCCCGCTCAGTTCTCAGTAGTCTCCAGAGGCTAATCGCCCCGCGGCGTTCAGCGACAAACAGCGCTCGCGCTGAGGGATGAAACATGAGCCCGACAATTGCGGTGTTGGCCCCGTTATAAAACTCCAATGCTTTGCGGCTGTCCTCTCCCGCATCCGGGCCATCTACCAAATTCCAAACAAACACATCCCCCTCGGCAAGCCCCAGCGCCAGCAGCTTTTCCAACGGATCCCACGCCAGTGCCGTGATACGCCCTTCAACTCGGGTCAGATAGTTAGTAATTTTTCGGGAGGGAATGTCGTAGATAATCACTAAAGAGAACTGCGAGACCGCCAGCTTCTTCCCGTCAGGCGAGAGACTAAGAGCAAGTATCGGTTTGGAGCTTTCGAGAAGCACCTCACTTTCAATGCTTTTCCCCTGCAGACGAGAATAGCGGACCAAGCCGTCGTCCCCCCCGGAGAAAGCACCCCGGCCATCCTTCTCAACTACAAGCGCATGAATCTCCCCATGATGGGCCTGAAATCCGCCAAACTGGGCCGGATTTAGGGTTAAAGCCTCGTTTATATCAGCCGCGCCAACATCAGAGTCCTCACGGCTGCCGAATCCTGAGCCTGCAATCGCAGGGGGCACGAGAAGAAAAGCTTCCTCTGAACCAGGGGATTTCGGAGAGATTGTGATTTTTGGGTTATTTGCACTATTATGTGCCGCTGGCGCCTCGGAAGCCGTCCCGCCAAATGGGGGCTTAAATTCGGCACAACCGGATAAAGAGGCAATTAACGAGACCATTAAGATGGCTGTTACCAAGACCCGGAGTGGGTCTAGTAACCTCACAAGAACAATTGAAGAAGAAAAAATTCGCATTACCTGCGTCCGGAACTCAAAAACAATTTTATGAATGAATCTAAAGACTACTCACTAAACACAACAGAAACCGACAATACAGAAGAAGCTCGAGAAGATAGCACCGAATACGGCTCAAACCAAGACACGGGGGAATCGGGTCTAGGGAGTCTTCCGGCGCTTGAACTCACAGAGCCAATAGAGGAAATCGTCGCGCCCCGGATTGAAACCTTTGCTGAAGCCGTAACCTCTCCCAGTATCCTCGCCGCCCTGGATAAACTCGGGTTTACCAAACCGACAGATGTTCAGGCCGCAACAATTCCCGCAGCTCTAAAGGGAAACGACCTAATTGTTCAGGCCAAAACCGGCAGTGGAAAGACTCTGGCCTTCTCCCTACCGCTGGTTTCCCTGCTTGAGAAAGCAGAGACCGCCGGTCCAATCAGCTCCACCTTCGGGCTAATTGTCACTCCAACACGCGAATTGGCAGTGCAGATTCGCGAGGTCATTTCCAGTCTCTCTAGCGACATCAAGCCCGCCTGCCTTATCGGCGGATCGGATGTCAACGTGCAAATTAAAGAGCTTAAAAAAGATCCACGTATCGTCGTGGGAACTCCTGGCAGAATCCTCGACTTGATGCGCCAGCGCGAACTTGATCTAAAGGGCTGCCGCTATTTCGCACTGGACGAGGCGGACGAGATGCTTTCGATGGGATTTCTTGAAGATGTGCGGATAATTCTTTCGCGCCTGCCGAAGAAGCGCCAGGGGTTGTTTGTAAGCGCGACTATCACCCCACGGGTTGAGATGCTCGCCAACAGCTTCCTCAGCAAACCCGAGCGAGTGATCGTTAGTAACACCGGCGAGGCTCCGGCTGAGATAGAACATCTCTACTGCGAGGTCGGAAACGAAATCATGTCAAAGCCCTCAGCGCTTTGCGACATTATCGAAACATTACACCCCCGCTCAGCGATTATCTTCTGTAATACCAAGTCCGATACTCAACTGGTCGAAGTCCTGCTTCGACGCCGGGGCTTTGATGCACGCCGCATTAACTCCGACCTCAGCCAGGGTCAGCGCGACAAAATAATGAAGAAAATTCGGGCCCAGGACCTGCAGTTCTTGGTGGCCACAGATATCGCCGCGCGCGGGATTGATATCGAGCAAATTGACCTGGTCATAAACTACGCCATTCATGAAACTCCGGAGATGTATGTGCATCGCACCGGAAGAACCGGTCGTGCCGGACGGGCCGGACGGGCGATAAGCTTGATTGGGCCAAGAGATTTTGGCTCGTTCCACTTCCTCACCAAAGTTTTAAACATCAACTTCACCAAGTTCCCGATTCCGACCGATACCGAAGTCAGCGAGGCACGCCTTGTGCACCTTTATGAGATCCTGCGCGAGTCCGATATCGAGCTGCGTGACCGAGACCAGATAGTAGCGCGCAAGTTATTACAGGATTTTGGTGTAACCGACCCGAGCGCCGAGCTTGAAGGGATGATTGCCAAGCTTACCCGACACACAGTTGAGCATTACGTGCAGGCCGAGTCGCGCAGTCTTGACGAAGAGATTGAAGCAGGAGTTGAGGGAGGACGTCCCCAAGAGAGACGGGATTCACGACGCGATGAAGGGCGCGGGGATAGACGGGACGACCGACGTGGTGGCCGAGAAGGTGGCCGCGGGGATCGACGAGACACACGAGGCGGACGAGATAATCGAGGGGATAGACGCGATGGTCCGCCGGATAATCGCCGCGACGACAGGCGTGGAGACTCCAGAGGCCCTCGCGAACCGAGAGAAGGCCGCAGGGAGGATCGCAGAGAGGATCGAAGAGAGGATCGAAGAGGGGAGCCGCGAGGCGACACTCGGCCAGAGGGACAGGAAGGGCCGAGAGAGGAGCGCAGTGCCGAGCAAAGATCAGATGAGGGTCGTGCCCCGCGTGGTGATCATACCAGAGGAGATGCCAGAGGAGACGATCGTAGAGATAGTCGCGGCCCGAGAGGACGCGACTCAAGAGGTCGCGATGACAGCAGAGGCCGGGACGACCGTCGTGGCAACAGAAACTCCAGAGACCGCGGACCGCGTGTCGCGGCCGCTCCGCTTGAGCCACTACCACCCCCTCCAACTCCAATTCCGTTTAGCTATTCCGCAGGCGACGAGGTCCGGTTGTATATCGGCCAGGGCGCGTTACACGGAATGACTTCTGATGAGTTTAAGAACCTAGCGGTAGAGTTTGGCGAGATTCGCGGGGATGACCTGCAGCATCTGACTATCCGTGAAAGTTATGGGTATGTCGATTTACTTGCGCCAAAAGCCAAGTCGTTAATCGATAACCTAAACGGCATCGAGTATAACGGGCATCCACTGCCGGTGGAGTTTGCTTCAATCCTTTCCTCTTCCAGACCACCAAGAGACGATCGCGGTGGAGATAGGGGTGGCGATAGAGGCGGCGAGCGTGGTGGGAACCGTGGCGGAGATAGAGGACGCGGACCCCGGAACTACGACCGCGGCGGAAGACGCTACGACGATAGGCGCTAAGCTCCCGTTTCCTAGTCACTATTTTCTCTGCGTGAGATCTTGAAATTTATCTTCAGATTCCTCACGCAGAGACGCGGAGGCGCAGAGCCGAGGTTCGCTCAACCTGCTGCTGGCAGGTATGCCAACAATAGCTGCACCAGCTAGCAATTCCTAGCCACTTACTCCCGTCTTCAAGAAAGATCTCCCAATGTCCTATCTCTAAGAACATTGGCCCAATGACTTTATCAATCCCGGCAGAGGTCGCAAGGAAACCTAGCGCTAAAAATAAAGTGATGTAATTCGATTGCAGAATTAGTCGTCTGAATCTAACCAGATAAATCACCACCGCTACCCCCAAACCACCGAACACAACATATTCGTCTAATTTCAAATACCGCCCGGCCAGATCCTCATGGAACAGAAAAAAATCATCAAGCATTAAGTAGGCCGATAAAAGGAAGGTAGAAAGAAGAAAATTGTAATCTTCTTGCGCGATAAAACCCCGAAGAGTCAGCGCACTAAAAAGACAGATAGATGCAGCCGCGCACCAAAGTAGAACCCCCAAGTTCGAAAGAACGCCAGAGAGCGGATGAATTTCGGCAATCGCAGCCACGTCGCGAGTTAGGTCCGGGAGATGGACTTCAAAGAAAATACCCGCCGCCGCCATCATCAGGAGAATAGCTAGGGATGGAACATAAGTAATCAAAAGCTGCCGCGCCGACATTCTCATTGCCAATCCTCAAACTTAATTGGTTGCAAATAATTAGGAAAGGCTAGCATATTCTCCACTTCGCGTCTCTGTAGTCTCTGCGGGTAGTCTCTGAGGGTAGTCTCTGCGTAGCATTATCTGAAGAGATAAATGTCAGATAAAGCTTTGGGCATCTCCGAAGGTAATTTTGGAAAAAAGCCTCAAAACAAAAAGCCTCGTAGAGAAAGAAGTATATTTTGAGAGTCAGAGAACGCGGGAAGTGAGAACCTTTTAAACGTCACCGCTAAATGTCACTGGGGCTGCTGTGCGAGCCAGCCCCAGTGAACGAGCGAGAACGAGTTCAACCTCTACAGAGGAGCTCCCGGGAAGGCGAAGATCCGAAACGCCGGCTCGTCATGCGAGGTCCCCTCGGGCCACTGTCCGCCGACGGCGAAGCGGTCCTGGTCGATCTGCAGGAAGCTGAGCGCATGAAACGGCACCGTTCCAGCGGTCCGCCATTCACTGCCCGTCCAGTACCAAATCACCTGTCCGGCCGGCGAGTGATCCAGGAGATCAGTCGCGGCCAGAATCCCTACCCGCCCCTCCGTCGGAGCAGGCTGCGGGGGCGGGAGCCAAGGCTCGTGGTCGGCAAACTCCTCGGCCTGGTTCTCCCCCGGAGGAGTGGCCGTGAAGACCTCCTCTCCGACACGTTCGGTTGATCCCGCTGGGGCATGCAAAGCCCGCGCAGGCTCTTCCGTCCGGCCCAGGCCGGCCGGTCCTTCGTAGTGGAACGCAGCGGGATGTCCCCAAAGCACGTTGAAGAGCAGGTTGCAGTGATCGCCCACACCGCGCGGCCCCGCGCAGTTTGGCCCCTGCTTCCCCAGCACGCGAAACGCACGCACGGTGAAACCCTGAAAGTCCCCAGCGCTTGCGCCGTCGAGTCGAATCGTCGCCTGCTTGCGAGTGATGATCGTGGCGGGCGAAACCGCACCTTGCGGCGAGATCTCCTCGATTGCCGTCCCCTTACCGCCCGGAATGCCGAGACATGTTCCCTGACCGGACTCGCCCAGGCACAGAACGGGCCCCCCAACGCCCAGCACACGCTGAACACCGGAGAAGGAGCCGTCAGGATTTCGTGTCCTCCGGACCGCGCCGCCCTGAGTGCCCCAATAGTAAGCAGGCAAATCGAAGAGCACCCCCTCAACCGCACAGCTCGCCTTCGGGGCTCCGACCTCTGGCGGAGCCAAGACTGAGAACTGCGGCGTCGAGTTGTCGGTCGCAATCCGCACCAACTCGCCAGCCGTTCCAGTCAGCGCCCACAAGGCCGCGCTACCATCGCCACTGGGAATCAATCGCAGGATGTCCATCGGAGTTTCTCCGCTTTGAAAGAGGGACTGGTTGAAAAAATGGATAGAACCTGAACTTCCGCGTCTCTGGGAGGTACGAACCCCCGAGAGAGCGGTGGAAATTAGTCTACTGAAAGCGGCTTGGTCTAGATGACACCAGCGGATAAAAAAGATCGGAATCTAACAAGCTTACTGAGAGTAGGGTTAGAGGTCAATTATTCCCGGGGAATATCAGGAGTCTTTAAGCCATTAGCCCGACAAGACAAATTTGGTTGTTTTTGGTAGTACCTCAGAGCCTATCCTAACTTAGTATTTGGTGGAGAACTTATGAAAGAAGCCGGCCGGATATTTTTTCTAATTGTGGTCTTGGGTTTGTTGTGCCCGACTAATAATACATTTGCAGCGAACGCCTTTGATAACGAAGAAACTGATTATACCCCACTCTCCCGAGAGAGTCTGGCGCCATTAGTTAGGCCGATAGCGTTATATCCAGACATGTTGGTGCAGGTAATTCTCCCAGCCGCCACCTTCCCGGACCAAATAGTTGATGCCTCGCTTTTGATTAAATCCAAAGAAGATGCTGCGACGATAAAAAACCAAAGTTGGGATGACAGCGTAAAGGTCGTTGCCACCTACCCCGGCGTATTAAAGATGATGTTCGAGGAGCTGGAGTGGACCACAGGTTTGGGACAGGCTTTTCTTAATCAACCGAAAGATGTCTTAGACACCATTCAGCAGGAGCGGTTGTCGGCAAAAAAAAGTGGGGATTTAAAATCCACCGAGCAACAGAAGGTCACTTCAACCACCGTTGAAGATGGAAGCACCGTTGTAGTTATCCAGCCAACGAACCCTGAGGTTATCTACGTTCCGACCACTACCGTGTATTCAGGTAGCACTAGTTACAATTATTCTTACGCACCGCTTGCAACTTTTGGAGTTGGCTTAGCGCTAGGGTTGGCCCTTAATCATGATCATGACAACTACTATTACGGCGGTTGGGGAGGAGGTTACAACTACTGGCACGGAAACGATCATATCGATAAGTGGCAAGATAATCGCCGCGAGGTTTGGGAAGATCATAACGACAGGATGTGGGACAAGCAGGAACACCGCCAGGAAATGGCGTCTAACCGCCAAGAGTTTCGCCAGGATAATTACAAGAATGGAAATTATCCAAACAAAGAACAACGAAGTCAGCAGCGGAGTGAGTTTAATCAAAAGCATCCAAATGCTGCGAGTAACGCGTCGCAGAAGCGAGCGAGCTTACAACAAGGACAGAGGCCTAATTCGGCCGAGATGCAGCAGAAACGTAGTAGCGCGGCTAACTCCGGATGGAGCGCAAACCAATCAGCTAGAAGTTCCTCAGCTAGGAGCGCCGGAGGGTTTAGCGACTACGGCTCAAGGGCGCAAACTTCCTCTTATAGCTCCCGCGGCGCCTCGAGCCGGTCGTCAAGCCGAGCAAGCATGTCTCGTAGCAGTGGTAGCGCGCACAGCGTTAGCCGAAGCGGCGGTGGCAGTCGTGGGGGTCGCGGCGGCGGCGGCGGGCGGCGGCGATAGCATCAGATAACAATATTGGCAGCATTAAAAGTTTTACAATAGCAGGTGTCTATATGAATCTTCGCTCACAAATTTTAACCAAGACATTAATCTGGATGGCTGTTTTTGCTATCGCGGGAGCTCTTACCGGTTGCTCGTCTAGCATGATGTCGCAGCGGCAATTTGATACCCCAGAGGCTGCGGCCAGCGCTCTACTAACAGCGGTAAATAATGGGGACTCCAAGGAACTTGCCGCAATCTTTGGCAAGGATAACTCCGAGATCTACTCCTCCGGAGATGAAGTTCAAGATCAAGCCGGACGTAAAATGTTCTCCGAACTTTACGCCGAGCAGAGTCGCATTGAGTCCAGTGAAAATGAGGAAAAGACCCTCCTTTTAGGCCGAGAGGAATGGCCCTTTCCTGTGCCGCTCGCCTCAACGGATAAAGGCAAGTGGTATTTTAACGGAGAGGAAGGCGTAGAGGAGATCACAAATAGACGTATCGGTAAAAACGAGCTTACCGCTATTCAAGTTTGCCAAGAAATTGCAGCGGCCCAGAAGAAATATTACGAACTCGACCCGGATAAAGACGGAGTTAAGGAGTATGCAAAGAAGGTCCTAAGCACCCCTGGAACAAGGGACGGACTTTTCTGGGCGCGTCAACGGGGCGAGCAGCCAAGCCCCATCGGGCCGCTAGTTGCGACTGCAGTTGCTGAAGGCTATCAACAGGGCTCCTCACCAAAGCCGTATCACGGATACTACTTCCGCGTGCTAACAGAGAAGGATAATAAGAGCCTCTTGTCCCCTGCCGGAAAGTTAACCCAAGGCTTCGCACTTTTTGCCTACCCAGCTAAATGGGGCGTTTCGGGGGTGATGAGCTTTCTTGTGAGTGAGGACGGCGTAGTTTTACAGCGCGACCTCGGAGCCGACACAGCGGAAACCGCCGCAAGCCTAACCTCCTTTTCGTCCGGAGGTGATTGGGCGCGGGTGGAGACCTCAGCCGAGCAGGGCTAAAAAAGCTCTTCTCTGTATTCTCTGCGTCTCTGTGTGAGATCCTGAAAATTATCTCCAGATCACTCACACAGAGGCACAGAGAATACGGAGAAGAGAAACTCCACTTATTTTAACCCTATTCTTCTCTGCGTCTCCGTTTTCTCTGTGTGAGAATCTGGAGTTACTCCTAAGATAATCTCCATTTTTCTCACGCAGAGACGCAGAGACGCAGAGAAGAATAAGGGTTAGAATTCTATCGGCACTATCGCTAAAGTACAGCGCGAGACACAGACCAGTCGTTTCTGATTATCGTGAAGCTTAACTTCCCAGACCTGCGTGCTCCGTCCGATATGGAGCGGGAGCGCCTCGCCATAAACGCTCCCCTCTTTTACGCTCCGGATATGGTTGGCATTTATCTCAATGCCAACGGCCACAAACTTTGTCTCGTCGATATTTAACCAACCGCCGATAGAGGCCAGTGTTTCAGCAATCGCCACCGAAGTGCCGCCATGCATGATACCAAAAGGCTGCTTGACCTCAGTCCGGACCAGCAGCTCACCAAGAACTCGCTCCTTACTATAATGGGTAATCTCTAACCCCAAATGCGTAGCAAGAGTTGTCAGGGAGAGCTTTCTTAAGGCGTGGACTTTATCGGCGATATTTTCTGCAATAAACAAAATGCTCTCCCAAAAAGGGTGGTCTTAGAAAAATCATTACCTCAGCAAACAGAACTACACAAAACATAAAAAACAAGACCTACTCTTCTCCGTATCCTCTGCGTCTCTGTGTGAGATAAATGAAAATCACCTTTCCCGCAGCCTCAACCGCGAAATATTTGAGTTCGGCCGGACGATAATAGCTTTAGTAGGCAACAACTTGAACTTGTTAAGTAGCCGTTTCTGTTAGAAGCGTGGCTTTTATGCTAGGGGTAAAAACATGGAAAATAAGAAACTCACTTGGGAAGAAATCCGTAAGCAGTTCGATCAGGAGTGGGTTGAGCTCATCGATTATGACTGGCCTGAGGAGCAGCCCTATCCTCGTGCAGGAGTTATTCGCACACATGGAATCGATAAGAAGCAGTTCCATCAAGAATGTCGACGCGAGCCGGCTCCTGAAATTTCAGCCCTACTCTTTGTCGGAAAGAAAATAAGTCCCGAGAATATTATATTTCCCCCATCTATGATTCGGGTCGCGCCGTGCGAGAGGTAATATTTGATACCGCCCAGGAAGTCCCTGAGATAAATGTCGTCATCCAGGGACCACGACAGAAAGTTCAACCCCGAGTTATATTCGATACGGGCTCTGGGCTCACTCAGATAGACATTCAGTTAATCGAAACCATTGGGTACTCAGCAAAAAATGCAATCCGATTATGTAGTGTTCAAGGTGTAACAGAACATACAATCGAGGGTTACGTAGTAACGGTTAAGGAGCTACAACTTTTCGGCCTTCGATTTAAAGATATCCCGGTGCTCACATATGACTTCGATGCCCATCCAACATTAGATGGCCTTCTCGGGTTTGATATAATCAAGAAACTCCATATTGAAATGAACGGGCCGAAAGGGTTGCTCAAAGTTTTTTAGATTCGGCGGAAACATTCCTCCATTTTGGCCGAATATGTAGTTAGGGAGCTCCATTCCGGGGTTAATATTCAGGATCTCACGCAGAGACGCGGAGCCGCTGAGAGGAAGAAAGGTCAAGATAAGCCTATCCTTTCCTTCTCCGTTTTCTCCGCGTCTCCGCGTCTCTGTGTGAGATAAATGGAAATTCCCTCCCCTTTATAGTATTACTTCCTCCATGATCTCCAACACCGACCTAACCGAAATCCTCTTTCTTGATATCGAAACCGTCCCCGCCTTCCGCACCCTGGCCGAGGTGCCTGAGGCTCTGCGGGAAATTTGGATTGACTCGCATGGCTCTAAGAAAAAACGGAAAGCTAAATCCAAGTCTCAAGCCGCTACTGAAGAGTTAACAGACGAGGATAGCGAGCCGACTGCAATTGTGGACTCAAACTACGGGGATGCCGGGCTCCATGCGGAGTTCGGGAGGGTTATCTGTATCTCACTCGGGCGTTTTGAGGGTGGTGATAAAGATGAGAATTTTAAAGTCCACTCGCTTTTTTCACATAATGAAATAGAGATCCTAAATCAGTTTAGCGCCGTCCTTAATAAATATAAAAACTTTAAATTATGCGCGCATAACGGCAAGGGTTTTGATTTTCCTTTTCTGGGGAAACGCTTTTTAATTAATGGTCTGCAACTTCCTCCGCAGTTGGATATTATGGGTATGAAGCCTTGGGAGGTTCCGCATTTGGATACGATGGAGCTTTGGG
>CAYMWO010000096.1:0-11274 GCA_964393905.1 uncultured Bdellovibrionales bacterium
TGACCTCGTGACGTTCGTTTCGTTCTTTTGAAATTTAGACTAAGGGAGAGAGCAAGAGCAAGAAATTAGATTAAGAGCAAAGGCGCGGCGGGGGATTTTGGTCTCCCCCGCCGCTTACCTTCTGGAAAACCTCAGGACTCGTTCTTCACGGGAGCGGCCTGTTGCCGTCGTCTTTGACCGACTTAAGGGCGAACATCCCTGCGAGCTCGGCCGCGGTTGGAGTCCCGCGACGATGAGATCGCTGGAGCACCTTCTCCGACAGCTGTTCGAGGCTGGGGAGTGCGCCCAGGGCACGCTGCGCTTTTGCTTGCAGCCGAGGCGGAGTGGAAATTCCGTTCAGGGCTCGCAGGGCCGGGACCAGATACGCCGCCTTCTGTTTAGTCGACGCGCCCTTTAGTCGGAGTCGCCAGAGCCGACGGATGGACTGGATGGCTAGGAGTCGATCTTCGACGGGACCGGTGCCGTAGAGTTCGTCGATTAGCAGCTTCGTGTTGGAACACGGCCCGTTTGCCGCAGCCCAGAAGGCGAGCCAGCTGTGGGGAGTTCCGCGTAGCTCGTTGAAGAGCAGCCGCAACCGACCCCGGTGGCCACCGGCCTCGCGCTGCAATATCTGCCGCAGGCAATGCAGCTCGAAAGCCGAGGACTTCACTTCTTCCGTAGGCATGCGCGGGCTTTTCGTAGGCTTTCTCGGGAGCCCGCCTGCGCTAATCCTGCGGACCAGCCAGCCGAAGTCGCGTCGCAACTTGGCCTTCATCGCGTTCAGGAGAGCCAAGGCGTTTAGCGTCTCGTTGGCGTCGAAATTCGAGTAGACGACACCAATTAGCGCGTAGACAATGTTGCAGGCCCGGGCCGGAGGAAACGCAGCCGTGATGTTGCGAGTTAGGAGCGAGTCTCGCGGAATGAAGTGCGACCACTGAATTGGCCCATCGGCCGGGGTCGCCTTGTTGCCGCTAGCTGCGAGCTTCCACCCATCATCATCGTCGTCGTCGTTATCTGTCGCACTCAGGTCGGAAGTTGCCTCCGGCTTGTCCTTCGACTGCCTCAGGACCCAACCGAGGGTGATGAGACTCTGGTTCAGAGTCTTCAGCGAGACCCGGTGAGAGTTTCGGAGAAGAATGAGAGCTGCCACGAACATGGTGGTCAAGTTCTCATTTTTGTCTTCCCGGAGAAGTCGGCCCAGAGCATTCAGCGCGCTCGCGCGGCTCTTGCCGCGGAGCTTAGAGATGCTCAGTTGAATGTCTTGCACCGCCCGCAGTGTCTGCCTGCGCGGGAGGAGCCCGACCTTACGGACGCGCTCGAGAACTTCCTTCGGCACACGGGTGCTCATGGGAAACGCTCCCTTCGGGATCGAGACTGTGTAAGAACCTTCTGTTTTCCTTTGCTCTTTTCTTAACGAAAAGAACAAAAGGTCACCGCTCTACCTGAGAGAATATTCGAATGAACTCTTGGCCTAGGGCAATTACTGAACCCCGTGAACGAGCATTGCATCTCTGCCCACCCTTTGTCACTCTCTTGGTATGAACCTAATTGAAATCCTAGACCTCACTGACCCCCGTATACAATTTTTCCGCAACCTTCGCGGCAATGACCCGCGAATTGTTGAACGTGAGGGGGTATTGGTGGAAGGGGAGAAACAGGTCGAGCGTTTGCTGCAACTTGGGTTGCCGTTACAGATTTTGTTTATGGAGCGGGAGTTTTATCAACGGTTTAGCGATGAGTTGGAGAAGCGCGAGCTGGGGGGTGTCGAGTGTTATACCGCGGCGCGGGAGGTGATGGAGGAGATTATTGGGTATCAGTTACATAACGGCGTGATGGCACTGGCGGCGCGGCCTAAGCCAGCAAGTTTGTTTGAGCTTAAGTCTCCGATTGTGGCGTTTAACGGATTGGCCGATCCGGAGAATATCGGGAGCATTATTCGGAGCTGTGCGGCGTTTGGGGTTAAGTCGTTACTGGTTGATAGCGCGTCATGTGATCCATTAATTCGCAGAGCGGTGCGGGTTTCGATGGGGTGTGTTTTGACGATGGATATTTGCTACGTGAATGACTTAGCACGGGCGCTTGTGCGGTTGAACGAGACTTTGGAGACGATTGGGGTTGAGAATACTCAAGAGGCGGTGCCGCTTTCGCAGGTGAAGTTATCGAGGGAGTGCGTGTTGGTTTTTGGTAATGAGAGGCAGGGGCTAACGGATGAGGTGTTACGGGTGTGTAAGCGGCAGGTGAAGATTCCGATGGATGCGGGGTTAATTGAGTCTTTGAATGTAAGTGCCACGGCGGCGATTGTGTTGGAGAGGCTTTATGCCGGGGGGAGTAAGTAAGGTTCGAGTGAGCGCACCCAGTGAGAGAAACCATTTCGGACCCAGCCGGGGTCTTGGGGAGAGTTCCCCTTGACCCCGGCCCGGGAGACCAACTTGACGGACACTGACTCGTTGCCGATCAGGAAGCGGGCTCGGACCTGTTCGCTTGTCGACGGCGCGCGAGCCAGGGCTCGATGCAGGTGATGAAGGCTAAGAGGGCGAGAAACACGGTGACCACTCCGTAGCCCATCACAGCGAAGCTGTTGTTCCAGCCCCAGTCGATGAGCTTCTTGTCGGCAGAGTCCACTGGCGCGACGATTCCCATGTAGGCGAGGTTCGACGCGCCGTAGAGGAACACGCCAATGAGTGCGATCACCGTCGCAGCGACGATCAGGATCTGGAAGCCGAGCCCGACCATGCGCGCCGGCCGATAGACCAACTTCATCCACCCGGCAACGAACGCCGTACGGAGGCGGTCGATGCCGGCACAGTAGCGGGGCGAGGTCTCGCGCAGGTAGCGCTGGAAGACGCAGGCCGCCGCGATGACCAGCGAGGCGCCGATGGCGGAGGGCACGGAGACCGCCAGGATCGGTCCAAGGGCCACGGCCCAGAAGTGCTTGGCGATGCCCAACGCAATCCAGGTCAGGACCGCGAAGAGGCCCATCGCCTGCAGGGAGTAGCGCACGAACCGCGAACGATCGATCTGACGCATTGGAGTTGTTCCCATGGGGTTTACCAAAACGAACGAAACGAAAACGACGAGCAGACGATAAAGCAGCAGTCGCCGCCGGATTACCGTCCACTCGTAACTAAACCTTATTAAAGGGTGCAGCTCTACTCGATAGGAATTTGGGGAAAGAACGATTACCGAGCGGATGGAATCATGGGAGCACCCAGATAGTCAACCCAGGTGAGCAAACCAGGGGAGCTAACCTTGAGAATTAGCCCTATTCCTGCTACTCTTCGCCCTCTTATCTAAAACCCCCATTTGGAGGATCTCATGAAGCTTCATGTAATCCAGCACGTTCCTTTCGAAACACCTGGCAACATTGAAAAATGGGCGGCTAAGGCGGGGCATACGATCTCTAAATCTTTTATTTATCAGTCTCCCACACTCCCTAAGCTTTCTGAGTTTGATGGGTTGGTGATTATGGGTGGACCGATGGGGGCTTATGAAGATGACGAGTATCCGTGGTTAGCGGCGGAGAAGAAGCTAATCGAGAGTGCGATTTCGGCGGATAAATATGTGCTAGGTGTCTGCCTCGGGGCACAGCTGATGGCGAGTGCTTTGGGGGCTAAGGTCTATCCCGGAGCGGAAAAGGAAATCGGTTGGTTCCCACTTTGGCTAACAGAGTCGGGACAGAGCTCGGCGGTCTTTAAAGGACTGCCTGCAGAGTTTGAAGTTCTGCACTGGCATGGGGATACATTTGAGTTGCCTGCGGGTGTTACGACTCTTGCTAGTAGTGAGCTTACGCCGAACCAGGCCTTTCTTTGTGGAACTCGGGCGTTGGCGTTGCAGTTTCATTTGGAGCTCGGGGCGGATGACGCGCAGCGGATGGTGGATTTTTGTGGTCATGAACTAAAGCCCGGGAAGTTTGTGCAGGACGGAGAGAAGATATTAGAGTCCGAAGACGGGTTCGAAAAGTCTGAGAAGTTTCTGTTTCAGGTGCTTGATAATTTATTTGGGTAGAAGATTACTCGCCGCCTTATTTTTGGCCCTGAGTTTTTTAAGCTGGGCTTAAAGTATGGTGGCGCTTAAACCGTGTAGGTTTTAGCGAGTTCAAACATTCCCTCGGAGAACTTCCATGACAATTTCGCCGAAACGGCTCGCCGCGGCGAAAGCCGTGGTGAGTTCTCTTGCGCGTAGGAATGTAGGGATGGATCGATGGAATCTGTTCCTGTCGGCCTGTTCCGACCCGCGCCGTTGGCGGGAGCTGCATATCGATCAGGCCTTGGTGCGTGTCAGTTCAGGGACAATCGGGGAGGCCCAGGGGGTACTCTGCCAAGATCCTCTTACACCCCTCGACTGTTTCCCAGAGGCTGCGGTGAAACTGCTCTTTGCAGCCCGAATGGTGCGCCGGGCGCTGCAGCACGACAGTCAGCTTTCCCCCGAGGCTGGTATCAGGGCCTATTCGGATGAGGTGCTTGCCGCACTCAACCTCCTGGCCGAGCGCATCGCGGACATTCCGGAGATTGGGCTTCTGTGTGCCCCAGGAAGCTACCGCAAGAAGACGGATGGGGCGGGGTAGCGGTGCTGGCTCTGCCAGACCGCCCCCGCCCTGTTGGAAATGACTGGTTTTTAGGTTTAAGCGCCCCTATTGCGAGTATTTCACTGAAGTTTTTGTCCTTATTGACAGCTAACCCTCACTAATCTAGCTATTACCCTCCAAACTATGTCGACGCGGGCGTAGTTCAGTGGCTAGAACGCCTGCTTGCCAAGCAGGAGGTCGTGGGTTCGACCCCCATCGCCCGCTCCAGCCGTCTCTTTTTAAAGCGTCCCGACCGAAGGTCCGGACGCTTTAAAAAGGACGTGCTGTGCCGACATATTCAGGGCGAAGCCGCGGCGAAGCTCCGTAAAGCGTAGCGAAGACGGGCGAAGCGGGGCGACGACGGGCTGATCACCCTCTTTAACATTCCCCCGATTACTCTCTGGCCCACCGGCCACCCCCGGGATATTCTCGAAGCGCATGGCGGTGATGAATTCTTATAAACGTTGGTTGATTTGCTTAGCGGCATTGGTCGTTAGTGCTTTGCTTTCTCCGTTGCTTGCCCCAAATATGGAAGTATCGGCTGAGACGCCGTCCGGAGAAAAAGCTCCTGAGCACCCAGCAGATCAAACTACTGAAAATTCTTCTTCTGAACTTCCGGATGACGCTGAGGCTCCAACAGGGAGTCAGACTCTCGATGAGATAATTAAGGAAGATAAGGCCGAAGGTGAACTGCCTGGGGCCGAAGCTGATGTGGGAGAGTCCGCGGCAATGGCCCAGCCGAAAAAGGAGTCCGCCCCGCAGGCGGACACAGCAAATCCTCGAGTAGTCGACCCACTGGATATCTGGGAGCCGGTGACAGAGCACGCCATGGAGCAAAAGCCGGAGAAGGTTCAGTCGCAGAACAAGAAGGGCGAGACACCACTTGTAGTTGATGTATTTTTTGATGACGAAGATGCCGAGGCGTATAAGGACGAAAAGCCGTTAGAGAAGGAGAAGCCCATAGGCGACCCCCCAAAGAAAATATACTTATCACGAGACCAAAAGAAGCGGCTGACGAAAATAAAAGCTCTTCAGGCTCAGCGGGCGAAGTTACAGTTTAATAAGTATGTTGAGGAACTGCATCGCGATAAGCGTGGCGAGCCTGAAGTTCGACTCTGCTCATTAAACCTCAATAGCTATGGCGAGAAGTCCGAAGTGCAGCGCATTATCAATGTGCCCCAGGCCCGTAGGTTAAAAAGAAAAACAAAGAGTATCGTAAATGCAATACTTGAGGCCCGGTGTAATATAGTCGCACTTCAGGGGATCGTCGGACGTAAGCGTAGTGTAGCCAAAGAGGGGTTGGATTTTTTGCTGGGGGCGCTAAACAAGAAGAGTGAGACAAAATACGAAGCTTTTCTTGGCGATAACTTTCATAGTTTGGCTTATAACGCCTTCTTGCTCGACCCTAAGACAGTCAAGTTTACCCGATCGGCCTCACACGAAGATAAGCTTCTCCCCCGGTTTGAGGAGTTTGATGAAAAGAAGTTCTGGCGCGCGCCGTATGAGCTGTATGTTACAGTCCCTGGGAAAAACGGAGCTGCGAACAAGGACCTGGTTGTTCTAAATATGCTAATTCGCAAGTCACTCACCTCGGCCGAGGGCGAGACGGAACGGGCCCGAATGCAAAACGCCGAGGGCTTTCGCCAGTTAATTGATAAGCGCCAGGAGGATGTGATTCCCGAGAATCCACCGATTATTATCCTGGCCGGAGATCGCGGCGCACCGCGGACGACACCTGCTAGTCAAATTATCGAGGGGCGAATGCGACTCACAGATTTTCGTGGAAAGGATAAATGCGTTCTTGAGGAAGGGGGCAAGGTGAGCTGTCCTGAGCCCCGTGAACCTCGGAAGATGCTCTTTGGCGTTTTGGCGGAGGGAATTTCTCGGGAGGCGGACGAGAAAGACGGTGCGAAAATTAAGGCCCATCGCGCAGCGCCTAAGCCAGGAGAGAAAGACAGGCGCAGCGCTCAGCAACGACGCCTTGAGCGCACAGCGGAGATTTATCTTCTCGCGCCGGATTTACACTACGCCTGGCGTGGAGAGAATTCACTTGGCATTTACAAAGCTGGATATGTAGAAGTGGCTAACGGTTTGCCGGATAGTCCGTTGGTTTGGGTAGAACTTAATTGGTAGCATCAGATGAATAAAGACTCGCTTAACTTTTTGACTAACTTATTAGAGACGCCCTCGCCATCGGGTTTTGAACAGCGCATTCAGCGGGTGGTGAAAAAGCGTGTGACCTCCTTTGCTGATGAGGTCAAAGTTGATGTTCATGGAAATCTAATTGCCGCGCTTAACCCGGATGCCAAAGTGCGGGTTATGCTTGCCGGGCACTGTGACCAAATTGGGTTAATGGTGACCCATGTTAACGACAGCGGGTTTATCCATTTCAATCAGATTGGCGGAATAGACGCTTCGGTGCTGCCAGGCTCGCGGGTTACGATTCAGACGCGGGAAGGAGAAGTCGACGGGGTGATTGGACTTAAGCCCGTGCACTTGGTCTCCGCCGGGGACCGCGGGAAAAAATACGAGCTTGAGCAGCTATGGATTGATATTGGTGCCACAGATGGCAAGGAGGCCCGCTCGTTAATCTCCGTGGGCGACCCGATTACATATCGACTCGGTTCGCAGCTTTTAGGAAAGAATATGATTACCTCCCCCGGGCTCGACAATCGGGTGGGAGTGTTCGTGGTGATGGAGGCTTTAAGGATTGTTGCGAGCAAAATTAAAAAACGCACTTCGCCGCTTGCACTTTTTGCTGTTAGCACCGTGCAAGAGGAGATTGGGCTTCGAGGTGCTAAGACTTCGTGTTTTGGCATCGATCCGTTAGTGGGAATTGCGGCGGATGTGACGCATGCTTCAGATAATCCAGGGGCAGAGGCGAAGCAGATTGGCACTGTAAAACTGGGTGGCGGGCCAACAATCGCGCGTGGGGCGAATATAAATCCAATAGTGGAAGAGCTTTTTGTGAAGACGGCCAAGAAAAAACGCATTCCGTATCAGCCGATTTCAGCTCCGAACGCCGCCGGAAACGATGGCAATGTTATTCAAATCAGCCGCTCCGGAGTGGCAACCGGAATCATCGGACTGCCTAACCGGTATATGCATACCCAGGTTGAGGTTTGTGACCTACGGGACTTAGAGAACGCTGCTAAGCTTATTGCTGAAACTGTGCTTAGTATTACGGCGCGGATGAGTTTTATTCCGGTTTAGCTTAATTGGACCTAGTCTGAGGACCGCGCTAACGCGGCCCCAGACTAGGTCTCTAAATTAGTTTACCGGCAAGGTTGGATCCGGAATGCAATAACGACCTGGGTCGCTATCATCCGCTGCCAACTTAACTGTTGAATAGGCAACATCAGTCATTAGAACCGCATCTCCTGGTGCGCCGAAGCAAACAGTCACATTTCCTGCTCCGTCAATTGTCTGTTGGGCTTTGTAAGGACTGCAAGAGCGGTCTGCGCAATCTTCGTCGAGGCGATCTCCGCCGTCAGGCAAGCGGAGCTGTGCACTGAAGAACCCTTGAAGCTCTCCGGAGAGAACAACGGCGGCGTTACCAGAGCACTCAGGCGCAGATGGACGATACTGAAAAGAGGCTGGCGCAACTGAACACTCGACATTGCTACTGCCCCCAGAGGATACCCCGGCATTAAACTCAAAACGGCTACAGCCATCTGGGATGGTTAGACTGGTGGCGCCGTTAAAGGTAAACGGCTTGCCACTTACCGAATCTATGGCTTCGAGTTTCACATTGCTGCCGTAAGAACAGCCAGATTGGGCTGAGCGCGCAGTTACGCAACGGCCGTTTGTTCCGCCGTAATCCCGAATCTCCTCGCCGTTAATAAACACCCGGGCGTTACAAGGATTAAGCAGGACCGAAACTCCACCGGGGTTGTAGGGGCTTTCCGAATTTGGCTTCCAAAGGAAGTTTGTCACTTCGCCAGCACCTTCGACCGGGGTTTCGCCGTCTGTTGGAGGTTCCAACAGAGATGGATCGACAATACCCTTGAAGCAATTAGAGATGACCGCTTGATCGCAGGCACCGCTGTCTTCGATAACTCCTCCAATCCGGTCTCTGATTACAACTTCACCAAAGCTTTTGCCGCTGGCGGAGATAACTTGGCCGACCCGCACAGCTCCGCCTCCGACATCTTCGCTGCAACCGGTGTCAAAGAAATAAAGTTGCTCAGTTGCCAAAGCAGCCAGTGTCTTTCGAGCCTCGCTGTTATCAAACCCCCTGGTGTTTCCCAGAGCGTGGAGCTTGATATTAAAGTTTTCGCTGCCGTTATTTAAGACCAATAAGTTGGAGTCAATTACCTCAACCAAAGTAACCGGTTCGCCGCGGTCGGTTGAAATCGGCGAGAATCTTTTTCCCTCAACAACGGCGCCACATGTGGTTCTAAGCCCTTCCGCATCGGCCGTGACTTCCGTGCTACCGGAGGATGAGCTGTCGCTGCCTCCTCCGCCACTAGAGCATGATGTAACAAGTAAGAGAGCTAATGCTGAAACGAGAAACGAAAGTCGTCGACTAAATAGGTGCATAAGATCCTCAAAGAGATAGATTAATTCTTTGGCGGACCTAGCAAAAACAGAACTCTTCTACAAGCGCAAGAAACCCGCAATAACCACAGCTATCGCGGGCTAAATAAATCGTTTAAGGATTCTGCTCTCTTATATACTCAAGAATCGCGCGTGCGTCTTTCTCAGTGACGTTTTGAAAGGTCATTGGCACAAGGAACTCGCCGAAGAGTTCCTGGGCGATGGGGTCTTTTTGGATCATCTCCTGCGGATTTAAGATCATGTTCATAATCCACTCTGGGCTACGACGTTTCGTTACACCCGCGAGATCTGGACCGACATAGCGCTCGCCGATTTTATGGCAGGCAGAACACTTGGAGGTAAACGCCTCTTTGCCCTGAGCTGCGAGCTTATTGTCCACCGCACTCAACTCAACCGATTTAATCGGACCGATACCCTTGTTTTTCAGTGCTTCGGCGGGATCCGCTGGTTGGGCTACTGCAAAAGTAGTTGAGTATAAAATTACAATACAGATTAATAGCCAATTTGGTTGAAAGTTCAGTTTCATCTGCTTAGCGCCATTCCTTAAAAGCATTTGTAAATAAAAGGACATTAAGGTATTTATATCCCCGTTCAATTTTCGTAGCAAGACTGCTCTTAATGGGCAAGGTCGAAAACAGTTTCGTGTGTTTGTGGCTATTTGAAACTTGAATCATGCCGGAACCCCTTAACTTGTGGAGTGGATCATGAGAATCGGAAGGAAAGGAATAGTTAGCCTATTCGCGCTGGCACTCTCTGGAGTGTGTGGCCTTTGGAGTGGAGCTGAGGCGCAGCCACTCTCAAACCTAGCTACTGACGCGGCTAAGAAAGTCTATGTAGAGCCAGGCAAATTTGATGATTACTACGCCTTTCTTTCTGGAGGGTTTAGCGGTCAAGTCTCAGTATATGGCTTACCTTCCGGAAGATTACTCAAAGTCATTCCCGTCTTCGCAGTAAACCCTGAAAACGGTTATGGCTTCTCCGAAGAGAGTAAGGCAATGCTGGAGACTTCGCATGGATTTGTTCCATGGGATGACTCTCACCATCCGTGGCTCTCGCAGACTCAAGGGCAAGATGACGGAAGATGGCTGTTTATAAATGCCAACAACACTCCGCGTATTGCTCGCATTGATCTTTCTACCTTTCGCACGATGGAGATGCTTGAAATTCCAAATTCCGGTGGAAACCACGGCTCACCATTTGGCACAATGAACTCGGAATATCTCGTGGCCTCGACTCGGTTCTCGGTGCCGATTCCGCAAAAGGATATGCCGATATCGAATAGCAAAGATTTTGCAGGTTCGATTAGCTTCATCAAGGTCGACCCGCAATCGGGAAAGATGGGAATTGCCTTTCAAATTATGGTTCCTGGTATTGACTATGACTTAGCTCATTGCGGAAAAGGGCCCTCGCATGGATGGTGCTTCTTCACCAGCTATAACAGTGAAAAGGCCACTACTCTGCTAGAAGTTAACGCCTCCAAGAATGATAAAGACTTTCTGGCGGCTGTTAATTGGAAAGCTGCAGAACAGTGCGTAGCTGCGGGGAAAGCTAAAGATGTTAGTGCTAACTACATGCACAATGTCTACGATGAATCTAAGCACTCGACTGATATTGAAAAGCTGACCAAGGTCAAAACCTTAACTTTGGCCGATTGTCCGGGTGTTATCTATTACGTCCCGATCTCCAAATCTCCGCACGGATCGGATGTCGACCCAAGTGGTGAATACATTATTGGAGGCGGCAAGCTAGCAGCTCAGATTACGGCCTACTCTTTCAGTAAGATGCAGAAGGCTATTGCCGAGAAGAAGTTCGCAGGAGAGTTTGAAGGAGTGCCTGTGTTGGACTATGCATCAGTGATGGCTGGAGAAGTTAAGAAGCCTTGTCTCGGACCTCTTCATACGGAGTTTGATGGTAATGGATATGCCTATACCTCATGCTTTGTTAGTTCTGAGGTCGTAAAGTGGAAGCTGGGAACTTGGGAAGTCGCCGACAGAATGTCGACCTTCTATTCGTTGGGGCATTTAATGATTCCCGGTGGAAACACGATGAAGCCCTGGGGCAAATATGTCTTGGCGATGAACAAGATCACAAAAGATCGCTACTTGCCTACCGGACCTGAGCTCAATCAGGCGGCTCAATTGTTAGATATCAGCGGCGACAAGATGAAGGTG
>CAYMWO010000097.1:0-11228 GCA_964393905.1 uncultured Bdellovibrionales bacterium
CTTCCGCCTCTTTTGTTTTTTTTGGTTATCAAGCTTTGGTGGGTTCGGAATTTGTTTACGTTGGTGTTTTGGGGGTTGGGGGGGGGGGGGTGGGGCGGAGGGGTGAAGTTGAAACTTCTTTGTGCGGTGTTTGGGATTGAATCGCCTAAGGGGGATATTGATGGGGGGATGGTAAGGGGAGTTTATTATGGGGAGGATGGGGGTAAGGGGTTGGAGAGGATTGTGGAGTATTGTGAGAGGGATGTGGTGGCGTTGGGGAGGGTTTATCGGAGGGTTAGGGGGTAGGGATAGTAATTGAAAGAACGAATGGGGTATAAGAATCTCCTTATTTGGGAAGAGTAGAACAGTTAGCCGACGCCCATTATTATTTCACCAGTAGGGGGACGGCACGAGTTTTTTTTCACCAGATGCTATAAACTAGTCCGCGCTAAGCCACCTGCTAACAGAGTAAACTCCGGGAGGAGAGGTTCCCATGTCGTTACCGACACAACGTGAAATTGAAGTTCCACTTCTAAGAGTTATCTACGATCTCGGAGGAGAGGCCGAACCGAAAGCCATCTATCCTGAGGTCACCAAGTTTTTCCCGTCATTATCGGATCAGGAACTTCAAGAACGTTTACCCAGTTCACCGGGCACCAGGAAGTGGAACAATCGAATACAGTGGACAAGACAGGCTCTTGTCCAAGCTGGGGAGCTAGACAACCCCGAGCGTGGCAAATGGAGAATTACAGAAAAAGGCTTAGCTCGCCTTCAGCGTCCCAACCAGAACGGACACTCGTCGACTCTTGCCCAGCTTCCGCTCAAGGAACTGTTCACTGAAATTCTCACTCAATATCCCGCGCAGTACAAAAAGGGGAACACCCCTAAGAACCCGTACATGAAGGCGCTAATAGCGCGCATCGAAGAAACATTTGAACCAATTATCAACCAGTACGGCGTTTCCGTCAGATTTGGCGGGCAAGCGATTTTACGAAAAGACACACAGTACATAAGTCTCCCTGGCCCCGGACATAAAACTAGCCGGGGTTTATATCCGGCGTTTTTCTTTAATTTTGACACGGAGCGCCTGAGATTACATATCGGGGTTTCTGAAACTTTCGAATTCCCGGCTGAACTCCTTGAGCGAATTTCTGCAGTTGCTCGTGAACTTCTTCCGGATTTCCCCCTTCGATCCGATTATAATTTCCCTCTTAAGGAATACCGCTTAGAGGAACTCGATAACGCTGTCCTCAACGACGACCTTCATTCAGCGATTACAGCTTATTTTGATTGTTTGGACGAATTTTCGTCCGAACTCTCTGCAATACTCGATGAAACTAACTCTGACGAGGGTCCAATCTCGGCCGCCGACCTACCCACTCCAAGCCAAATTCAACGGCTAATCGACGAATTTTTAGCGTGGTACGACCGCTCGAATGACCGAAAAGAAATATCGAGCTTCGCTCCCAAGCTCACTGCTGAATCAATTAAGAAAATGCCAGCACAGGAATTCATCGATCTGATGTTCGACTTCGCCAAGTCCGGGGGAGAGATTCAGAGTGGCGGTGCGCGCAAGGCCCCGTTACTTCGAGAAAGTATCGAGCGCGACCCTGAAGAATTTCGCAAGTATCTGCTAGAGGCTTTCACCCCAGGACTTAACATCGAGCAATGGTGGGAACGCGGTGAGAAGTACAAAGGCTTTGGTAAGGGGGTGAAGTCAGCATTCCTACACCGAATCTTACCAACAGAGTTCGCGGTCTATAACAATAAATCATCCGAATTTTACGAACGCCTGGGACTGATACCATCTCCGCTCCCAAGAAACACTTTCGAATACGGTCTCATTAATGAAGCGGCGAAGAAGCTGCGCGCGTTTCGTCCGGAAAAACTCTCTCTCTATAAAGTTGATGCAATCGCCCAATTCGTTATCGGTGAAGAGGAGGGCAAAGAAGCTTGGGCCCGAATCATGGGGACTTCGGTCGGGAGGGCAACCTCCGCTGGTGTTTGGCTACTTGGGGCCGGTGAAAGTGGAGAAATGTGGAACCGCTTTGAAGAAAAGAACGTAATCGCGATCGGTTTTGATCCGCTAGGAGACCTTGATAAGTACACCACCGAGGGTGAAATCGTAACCGAATGGGGACGAAAGACAGGTAGACCCACGGAATTCACCGGTGTTGGTCGCCAAGTACTGGCCTTTACGAAAAAGATGAAGCCGGGAGATATCGTCTACGTCAGATCTGGAGTATTCGAAATCCTTGGAGTCGGAAGAGTAGTAAGCGAATTCTACATAGATGATTCAGAAGCTAACTATCGAAATTGCCGCAATGTCGAATGGCTTGCGCGCGGCCCGTGGCGTATTGATACGCGCGATTTTCCTAAAAAGAAGCTGCCACTAAAGACAATTCTCGATCTTAGGCGAAGTTCCAATTCCGCACTTTTGAACGGATTAATCCAACTGACGGGGATTGATCCTTCAAACCTCGAGTACCGGCCGTCTCTCAATGGAAAAGCACATATATTACCAAAGGAACCGTACCCAATCACGCGCGCCCTCAATGGACTTTTCATGGCCCCCGAAGAGTTCACAAACATGGTTGATTCCTTACACTACAAGAAAAACATCATTATTCAGGGCCCTCCCGGCGTGGGAAAAACCTTCGTCGCAAAACGCCTCGCGTACGCGCTTCTTAAAGAACGTGACGACGAGAGAGTTCAGGTCGTCCAGTTCCACCAGTCGTATTCTTATGAAGACTTCGTCCAGGGTTATCGGCCCACGGATTCCGGCCGCTTCGAGAGACGGGACGGAGTATTCTATCAGTTCTGCAAGCGGGCCGCCGCCGACCCAGCACGCGATTACGTTATGGTCATCGATGAAATCAACCGTGGGAACGTCAGCAAAATTTTTGGAGAGCTTATGCTTCTGATCGAAGGAGATAAGCGCGGCGAGGAAATCGCCCTGACATACTCCAATGGTCTCTCAGAGAGATTTTCTGTACCAAGAAATCTTCATTTAGTCGGCACAATGAACACCGCTGACCGGTCGCTTGCGCTTGTTGATTATGCGCTTCGCCGTCGATTCCGATTTTTCAACCTACGACCGGAGTTCGGCAGTCCGAAGTTCGCTGAGTCCCTTTCCCAAAGTGGAGTCACGCCGTCCCTTAGCGGAAAAATCATTGACCGCATGAATGGCCTTAATCAGGTAATTGCAGCCGACGTCCGTGATCTCGGTCCCGGATTTGAGATCGGGCACAGTTATTTCACCTGTCCCATCAGCGACCACGGGGACGAGAATCGCTGGTACGAAAATATTATTAAGTATGAAGTCGAGCCGCTTCTTGAAGAGTATTGGTTCAATAAAGAAGACACCGTCAAGAAAGAACTCGAAAAGTTACGGCAGTGAACGAGGTGCGCGTTGAGTCAGATCCGATCCGCCCGGAATCGCAGATTCCAATCGAGAATATTTACTATCTTCTTTGCTACGCCTGGGACGCCCTCGATGAAGCGGACGAGGTCGCGATCGACCCCATCGAGAACGACAATATTTTCGAACTTCTCGCGGCCGTCCTTTTCGCTGGAACTACTCATCTTCTGAAACGTGGCCTCGATCGATCCTATCTGCGACATGACGACGAAACCTGCACTATCAAGGGCAAGCTCGACCTAGGACAGTCTCTGAAGAAAAACCTTCTCTATAACGGCCGGGCGCAGTGCTTATTCGATGAACTAAGTCACGATAACCTTCAAAACCAAATCCTAAAGTCGACGCTGTATATCTTAGCAGGTTCGCAATCTCTCAATTCGAAACTTCGAGACGTCGCAGCGCAGTTGTATCGCCGTCTCCATGGAGTCGATCAGGTTCCACTGACAGAAGAGGTCTTCGATCTAGTCCACCTCAATCGGAATAATCGTTTTTATGGATTACTCCTCCACATCTGCAAACTAATAGTCTGTAACCAACTCCCCTCTGAAGAACGGGGCAAGAGCACGTTTCGCGACTTTTTCAGGGACGAGCGGCAGATGAACGTTTTATTCGAAGAATTCCTCCGTAACTTCTATCGGCGGGAAAAACCCGATTGTTTGGTAAGTAGGCCACAAGTCCATTGGCAGATGACTCCAGCGACGGATGAAGCGAGCAAGCTCCTTCCGAAGATGCACCCTGACATAGTTCTCGACACGGAAGATCGGGTCACGATTATGGATGCGAAGTACTACCGGGAGGCTCTCGGAGGCCGCTTCGACCAGGAGAAATTGATCTCCCCGAATTTGTATCAGCTGTTTGCGTACTACGAGAATTTTGATTCGGGGGAGAAGAAGAAAGAGGCGATGCTGGTATACCCGACGGTATCAAGGACGATTGATGTGAGGTATTTGAGGGGCGGGGATTCGCTTAGAATATGTACGATAAACTTGAACCAGCCGTGGAAGGGGATAAAAAACGATCTACTTCAGTTGGTGGATAATCGCGTATGACTTTCCGTGAAGGAATCTATACCAACCGCCCGGTCGCGTTTTCTCGAATCCGTAATGTCGGTCGGGATCTTGCTATTATTTCCGATTACGGGGGCTATATCACAGAATTCGATCTTGCGGAGATGGTCGCGGGGGGCGGTAGAAAGGGGGCCGGCACTTATTTTTTTATTAGACTTGGAGAAACAAGCATCGCTTGTTACAGAAAGATTAAATCAGTAAAGGCTGATCGGCGAGGTCGGCGAACAGTCACTATTTTTTCTGTAACCCCGCCAACGATAGGAAGCTATAGAATGGCTCAACATCATATTAAGCATTGGAATGATATCAAGAGCGACTTCCGTGAAACACTGATACTTGGGAACGGAGCAAGCATAGCTGTATCTGAGAAGTTTCAGTATGATTCCCTCTATCAAAAAGCACGAGATCTGAATCTTATTAACGAAAATACAGAAAAGATCTTTGAGAGTTTGGGGTGCAATTCCGACTTCGAAGCAGCATTACATTTTCTCTCGATAGCTGATCATGTCAATGATGCTCTGGGGATAGATGATTCAGGCAAAATTCTCGCGAACTACGAATCAATACGTAAGGGTCTCGTTGAGGCCGTAAAAACGACCCACCCCCATTCAAGCTCCGTCGCACATCATTTCGATTCCATGGGGAGATTTATGGGACATTTTAAAAACGTGTTCAGTCTGAACTACGATTTGTTGGTCTATTGGGCGGCGATGCATGAAAACACCAAATCACCTAATCGATTTAAGGACTGCTTTATCGACGGAGAATTTACCGACGATTGGGAGCGCTTTACAGAACCTTACGGGGGGACAGCGCAAGCCACGCTGGTATTTTATCCCCATGGGAATTTAGTATTAACCACCGATGTCTTTGGAAATACTTCAAAATTAAAATCACAAAGTGATACTGATCTTTTATCCACAATCTCGCAGAGTTGGAATCTTAAGGATAAATCTCCTCTCTTTGTAAGCGAAGGAAATTCCAGTTTAAAAGTGAAGGGAATCCGTAGGAATCCGTATTTGCATTTAATTAACTCGACGATCTTAAGATTAAAACGCTCGTCCATTACAATATACGGATGGAGCTTAGATCCTAGAGATGATCATATCTTACATGCCCTAGCGCAATCAGGTGTAGATCGAATAGCTATTTCGGTGTTCATACCTCCGGATGAGGCTAATTTCGATTCCCAAGCGTTTTGTAATCTCGCGATGAATCGGCTCCTGCAAGCAAAAGTTCCTGGCAACGTTGAGTTTTTCGACTCGTCCAGCGATGGCTGTTGGGTCTACCCAAAAAGAAAATCTTTCGAGGAGGTAATTTTCTGAAAAAATATTCCTCACAAACAAAAGGCCCCGACAATTAAAAATAGTATACGTGTCTCCATCTGGGAGAAAAAAGGCAAAAAAAGAAAATATAAAAAATAGGAGCCGACCTCCTTCCTACTGCCCCGACACGCTGTTAATATGTCTTCAAGCTAGGTTATACATAGGTTACGGGGAGACGGTCCCGAGTTCGCATTATTTTGTAAGGCTATGGTAAAAAAATTCGGTGTCGGCCTGTTTACTTCACTTACTCTCTTTCTTTTAGTTTTTTCTAGCTTTCGATTTTTGGCACTTTTCTCACTATGACAAATAAACGCAACCCTTCGATCTGCCACCAGATAATGCTGTGTGTTTTCATTTTGTGGGGCGCTTTAGCAATATCGGGATGTGATAGTGTCAGCCAATGGCTCCAAGATCGCAATAACTTAGGAACGACGCTCGGATATAGTCAGTGTCTTAAAAACAATAGGGACTCCGCACTTTCTGAGGAACTTATTAAAACTAAGTGTCTTTCTCTCCATGTAAGAAAAATCGATGCCCGATTGGGATCTAAACTTAGCTACGACTGCGTTAATGAAGAGGGGGTTTGTTTTATTGATCCAAACGCATTCGTAACTAACTTGTCGGAGGATTTTATAGTTACGGGAATTAAGATCTCTGTTTCGCATGTGGACAACAAGGATCAAAAAGGTAATTTGATTTCCGAGACAGCTTCCAGTTGTGAGGACGTGTGGATTGAACCACAGCTAAGCAAACTCTTTTTATTATGCGGACTAAAATTTGCACCGACGGGAAACAGGTTAAGCGAGGGAGATAAGTTACTTTATTCTTGGAAATTACTTGAAGTTCGGGGGCTGAAGATCAAGCTAAACTGAAAGTGAATTGAAATAAGTTAAGACCTCGCCGCGGGGTGATATTACAGGGAACCGACTCGATTTTTCCGATTATGACCATTTTTAACCAATCAAAGGAGAACAGTTAAATGAAGATAATACTACTTCTTGTTGTTTGCTTGATCGGATCCAACTCATGGGCTGCTGAAATTGTTCTCCGCGATACTGAATGTAAATTAATGAACCCCGATTATGAGAAACCGGGGCAAATCAAAACAAGCACAGGAGAATATCAAGCCGAATATACCTGCGTACTTCTAGATACCGAAGCAACTTGTAATTTTAAGAACGAAAAAACGGGAGAGAATCAAGGACGCCCGACGAAGTTCGAAATCGTCTATAAAAGTAGTAGGATCCTTATTTTCTTATCTGAAGAAAGAAACAATAAGTTAATCATCAATCTCGAGTCCAAAGAATTCTATTACTTAGGCTCACTTATTCTCCTCGATTCCGGGCCGGAGAATCCAGGACTAATGAGCAAATTGTGCGTGGGGAAAGTTATTCGGTACGTGGCGTAGAACAGAAGTTGTATGGGGTGGCGGTTGATGGCACGTGCGAGTGCGGTATAAAGCAGGAGGCCGACACCAGCTTTTCAGCTTTTTTTAGTTAGTAGGTGAAAAAAACTCGTGCAATTAAAAAAATAAAAAAATAAGTGCCGGCCCACCGCCCGCCGACCCCCCCCAGGAAGAATCGCAGACAATCGCCGAACGGATAGCCAAACAAAAATCGGTCGCTGACCGCGAAACACTGAAGCTACAAAATCCGCACAAGTACTACAAGCCGAAGAAGTTTGGTAAGCGATCGTTGTGTATCAGCCGTTGCGAAGAAGCACGAGCGCTGTTCATTGCGAAGTATAACGCCTTCTACGAAGCCTGCCGCTTCGCTTGGGATTGTTGGAAGGAGGGGAAGTTCCACATCAAGTATCCCCCAGGAGCGTTTATTCCGACGCGGCCGCCGCTCGCGAGTATTGTTCCCGGGGTTGGATAGCCGGCAAAAATCACTCTGACAACCTTCCGAATTTCACCAACTCCCGCCGAGCCAGCGCGGAGCCTTATTTAAAACACGATTTTTGGTCATTTTTCGCGATATCCCGTGTTCGGCGAAGTACTTTCGCCGGGCGGAAATTGCGAAAAATTAGGCGAATTGCCCGATTACATCTCTTATGGGGCGGAGGTTGGTGGCGGGTTCGGGGGGTGGTAGAAAGGGGGGCGGCACTATTTTTTTTTTCGCCAAGATGTCAAACTAAAATAACATCGGCAAAAGCCTGAAGGGCTTTTTTTGTCTGGTGTCGACTAAGCTCGTGGACCGAGTCTCCACTCCCTTTATGAACAGAAGTTACTCTTTTTATCGCCCCAAGAATGTTTTGATAAGGCTCTTCGAGTACCGTTATAAGATCGAATAGATTAAATACGTGCTGCCCAAATCGGACAAAACTAGCAACGGAAAATATACTAAGAAGAGAGACAACGACTAGACTAAGTCTTCCTGCTTCGTACCCTATGCTTCTTAAGGAAAGAATTATAAGAGCAACAGTAGCTAGTACGGTTGTAAGAAGGATATACAGATTACCTATGCGTTCTCGAATCAATAATAGGCGTAGTTGGTGAGGAAGCTGCGAGTAAGCGGTGCTGGCCACAACTCCTACAGCTGCGTAATATAACCCTAAAAATATTCCCGATATCTGCGCGATCGTGCATACATATGAAATAACAAATTCACCGCTCGGCGAGTTGATAATTCTTAAATGATCGAAACCCAGATAAGTGGCAACGTAGTCAAGAGCTGCGAAAACATAAGATTCCGCGAGTTCGCAAATTAGGACTAATCCAAAGGACAATAATAATATTGTCACTATTGCGCGCAAGACCTGAAGGAAGACTCGCGCGGAGTAGTGGTAACGAGAAAATGAATCACGCCAATTGATGGCGTAGATATGGCCAGATTGGTGGAATACTCGCCAACGAGAACGCCACCACCAGTATTTTTCTGAACTATAAAGGATAGAGCGAAGGCCCGGGCTCAGCTTCATAATAATGCTCTTAACTGTCAAAACGAAAAAAAAACTCGTGCCGCCCCCCTGTTCCACCAAGTAAGGAGAGAAAAAAGAGGCCGACACCTTGGTTGGTTGCCTTGGTTGGTTGGGAAAAAAATAGGGGCCCGCCCCCTTTTCTACCACCCCCCGAACTCGCCACCAACCCCCGCCCTATAAGAGATGTAATCGGGCAATTCGCCTAATTTTTCGCAATTTCCGCCCGGTGAAAGTACTTCGCCGAACACGGGATATCGCGAAAAATGACCAAAAATCGTGTTTTAAATAAGGCTCCGCGCTGGCTCGGCGGGAGTTGGTGAAATTCGGAAGGTTGTCAGAGTGATTTTTGCCGGCTATCCAACCCCGGGAACAATACTCGCGAGCGGCGGCCGCGTCGGAATAAACGCTCCTGGGGGATACTTGATGTGGAACTTCCCCTCCTTCCAACAATCCCAAGCGAAGCGGCAGGCTTCGTAGAAGGCGTTATACTTCGCAATGAACAGCGCTCGTGCTTCTTCGCAACGGCTGATACACAACGATCGCTTACCAAACTTCTTCGGCTTGTAGTACTTGTGCGGATTCTGCAGCTTCAGTGTTTCGCGGTCAGCGACTGATTTTTGTTTAGCTATCCTTTCGGCGATTATCTGCGATTCTTCTTTGTCGATGATTGAGAGAATCGCGGCTCGCTCTTCCTCCGGAGTCATATCCTTTGTCTCTTCAAAGCACTTAGTCCAGCTAGAAGGCGAGACTCTTAGTTTGAAGGAGGGATTGTTTTGTTCCGCTAGCTCATCCATTAAGGCTCTTATTTGCTGCCTGGTGAATCGTTTTCTAGGTAGGTAACTTGCGCGCGACGGGCGAATCCATTCACAGACTTCTTCTTCGCCCCCCATGAACTGGCGCCAGGTGGTGACCCCGAACCAGTCTTTGGCGCGCGAGGAAAGGTTCGCTTTGGGGGCGTTCAGATAGAGGTAGGCAATTTTATCAATAACGGTTTCGGGAGTGAGCATCGGAGCGACATGCGGTCTTTGGGCCCAGATTTTTACATTTCTCTTTCCCAACATGCGGCAGATAATTTTTGCAATCTCGCCATTTACATACCCAAGAAAGCCTTCCATCTGCGCTGGATCGTCTTCAGTTGTTACTACACCGTGGTAGTGGTTGGATAAGAAAATCCAGGCGTTTATTGTAATGGATGGATACTTACAACTGGCCTTGGCGAGAATGCCCTTAATAAGGGCGTTAACGTAACAGTTCGGAACAAACGGCAAACCTTCCGCCACGCGGCAGGTTAAAAAATATACCGTTTTGTATTCATACAATCTTAATGAGCGCGGCATCGGGTCCTCTTGGCGTTACTGCAGTTAGCGGCACTCGGAAAAGGGAGGTGCCTTACTACATATTCGGCTAAGAGGGGCGAATGTTTCCTAGCAAGAGAGAAAAAGAAGTGGAAACCCTGAATTAAGTTATGCGGGCTTGCGTTTTGTGGATTTTAAGCGGAGTAGAGTTCGAAGTGCTTCGTTCACCGCCTGCGAATCGCCAAAATATTCAGCTACATCTCGAGCAATTACTACGAGATTGTTACTATGCGAATAGCGCTTTGCATACTTTCCCCGGACTCCACTGGTAAAGTCATACTCGGTTTTGATATCGGTACGTGGGGTCTTCTTATCCGATATTAATGACAGGCACCTACCCCCGTATCCTCCGATAGAGAAACTCCACTTATTTTGACCTTATTCTCCTCTGCGTCTCCGTTTTCTCTGTGTGAGACCCTGGAGATTATCTCCAGATCTTCACACAGAGACGCAGAGAAAACGGAGAAGAAACGGGGAAGAAAAATTCCAGTTAGGTGGCAGGTCCCCGGGAGAGATAAAACGCTAGGGCGTTTCTTAGGTTTGTTGTGGCTGTTTGCTTGGATTCGGAGTGTAAATCCCTTAACCATTGCACGAGGGCGGTTGCGAGGAAGGACTTGAAGTTATCGAGCTCGGTGTTGCTGGCCTCTAGTGGGAAGATCTTTTCGATAGCATCGTGAACTGCACGCTGCATGGTCATAGACGGCGTGCCGTCCATCTTAAAGGTGTAGATTCCGGTTTCGAGTTTTGCTAGCGCGCGGGCGAATTCTGCGGCTTTGGAGGAGAAGATTGCCCCCAGTTTGGAAGGCGCTTCGCTGGAAGCGGGCTTTGGTTGTGAGGTAAAAGCCGGGGCCTCTTGCTCGTCTGTGTCGGTAGTAATCGATTCTAGCTGCCCCATCTCCGCGAGCTCTTTCTCCCTAATCACCCGCCAGGGGCTGTTCGCGTTGGCTTTTACCACGGCGTTAATAATCGTATCCGCAAGCTGCACCCGTGAGCACGGCAACTTGGCCATGCCATGCGCGCCGTCGTAGTCGTTAAGCTCTGCTGAGTTTGTTGCAGCGTGTATCGCCACCACGAAGGCACATTCCGGGGAGGAACTGGATTGCGCGCCTTTGGCGATAAACGCTGTCGCTCTCTCACGCGAAACCGAGGGTCCGAGTACACA
>CAYMWO010000098.1:0-11175 GCA_964393905.1 uncultured Bdellovibrionales bacterium
TCTGCTGCAACAACTCCTGCGCCAACTTATGTTGTGGATCAAAGATCTGTATTTTCAGAAGCTGCTCTCGGGCCTCCCCTGCACGACCCTGGGCATAGCAACAACCTGCATAAGCATAAAGCATCCCAAGGTTTGCTGGGTGCATATCCAAGTATGCAACGAGAATTTTCTCAAGCTCAATAAGCTTTCCCAGCGGATAGGCCAATTGAATTACTCCGAGAATTGCGCGATTATTCTCTGAATTTAGTGTGAGAGCCTTCTGGAAATAGTCCCACCCTTCGAGATTATCTCCCTTCTGCATCGAGCACACTCCCAGTCCAGCAATTGCAACGTCGGAAGTCGGTTGAATTTTCAGCGCATGATTGAAGTGAGCCTCTGCGTCTGCAAATCGTTCCATAGCTGCTGCAACAGCTCCGCGTCCGGTAAGCGCTCTATGTCGATAAGTAGAGTTTGACTCTGCAATCTTAAATTCCGCATCCGCTTCCGTCAGTTTGCCCAAATACGCCATAGCCTCAGCCCTAAGAATAGCAGCTAGGGCCCGCTGATCTGGGTTGGCCTCTGACGAGCTAAGAATTGAGTCAGCTCCTTCTATTACACCTGAATAGTCGTGCCCTTGCTTCAACTTTTCCAGGGTTTTGAGTCTAGATGGAATACTGTTATCACCGGCAAACGAACCCGCATATGCCTGTGAGATAGCTGGTGGACAAAAAAGTGGCTTTGCTTCTAAACCATTTTGCTCGATTGCTGGCACTGCTCCTATTCGGCTTTCAATCACCTGCTTAAGCTCCAAAGCATCCCTATCTTCGGGGACTAGAGCGAGAATCCGCTCGACTATCTCGAGGGACTGAGAGTTTTTCTCCTGCTTAAAATAACAACCAGCTAGACAGTAAAGAATATCCTTATTTTTTGGATCTTCAATTAAATAATTCCTTAGTGCTTCTTCAAGCTCAGTGTACCTGCTGAGGGAATAGCTCGCATTAACGAAATGTAAGAGTACTGAGGTCTCGTTCGGATACTTCTTAAGAGTTTGCCGAAAGATCTCAAAGGCTTCATCTGTCTTTCCACTAGTCCATTTACTGGCGCCCAGCCCAGCTAATGATTTCGCATCTGTCGGATCAATCCTCAGCGCCCGATTAAAATACACTTCTGCTTCGAAGCTATTATCCTGACGAAGCGCAACTACACCGATACTCCGAAATGCTCGGGCACAATCAGGGGCAATTCGTAAGGCTTCCATATAAGTAGACTTGGCTTCATCTAAAAGACCGTCACGACACTTAATATCCCCCTCATTGCAAAGACGAATACTTGAAACGCTTGCCTGTCCGGGATTATCCCTTACAACTGCTTCCGTAATTTTGGCCACTGATTCTGAAGCTCTTGTCGCCGTATCGGAAGCACGCTCTATACTTTGTGTTACATGTTCATTTGCAGACATATCCTTCCACTCCGGAAGTTCGTAGGTGCTTCGTCTTAATGGTAGATCATTCAGCACTTGTTGGTATATTTCCATGACCTGCTTCGCTGAATTTTTCCAGCTGCAATCACGAACTTCTTCGGCCAGGCCTGGACGAGATGGCGAGTCATAAGCCTCCTGAACCGCCGCACGGATACTCTCTGCATCATCTGGCTTACAGTAATATGCGAGATCTCCAAAATAATCGCGAGCGGTCCCATAGTCCGTTACAACGACATTAGTGCCCCGACGAGCGGCCTCTAAGCTTACTAAACCCGGAAGTTCAAACCAGCTAGGGAGAGCATGAACGCGAGCTGCCGCATAGGCGCTGGCGAGCATCTTCGAGTCTAAGCGTCCGAGAAAAACCGTCTTCCCAACTCGCTTGAAGTTTTTACATGCCTCTTCATATTCGGGCTGATAGGTAAACCCACCTGTAGCAAAAACTACCGTTAGCTCGCTATCTTCTAGGGCCTTGAGTAGCATTAGTTGATTCTTTCGTGTTTCCAGTCGGCCTACGCAAAGCACGAAATTACTAAAGCCAAATTCCTTAATAAACAGCTCTCCCTGGTCGGACTCGACGCTGACTTCACATCCAAGTCGAATTGGCTGAACAAACCGAGCATCCGGATAATCACGCTTAATCCATAACGTTTCGCGTGCACCCGTAGCGATTAGCGCAGCTGCGTTTGATGCAGTCCAGCTATTCTCCCAACGCGGACTAGGCTTAATATTCTTTGCTGCAGCTATCAGATCAGCCCAGGCGGCCTTTGGTTGGCCAGCTTTTACATACGCCTGGACTGCGCGAAATTGCGCTATCATCTGATTAAAAAATAGCGGTAGATCCTCATAAGCCGTGTAAACAGCATAAGGCACTCCAGCTTCTACACAGCGTCTAGCTTGCGCCTCCGTTATTTCTGGAGTAGCAAAATTGTAGAGTTGAACAATATCATAGCGACGAACGTCCTCCGTGCCGTTGACATCAATTTCTACAAACGCCCCCTCTTCCCGAAGGCCTTCGGCAATTCGTTCCATCACGACAGTGTCGCCCCCTCGATGGGTTAGCGCATTAGGACGAATTTGCATCAAAACCCGCAACTGCTTCTTGAAATGCAGCTGTCGGGCGCGAGAATTCCTCTCGGCTTCTTCTTCTTGAGCCCTTACCTTAGCTAGTTGAGCGCTTGCCAAAACCGTCTGCTGCGTTGCCCTACGAGCCTCGATTCCAACTGCGCACCATACTGAGCGAAATTTATTAGCCACAACCGGCCAGGCACGCTCTTCCGCTAAAGCCCGTGCTTTGTTTCGCAATTCTGCACTAAGTCTAGGATTTCCCAATACAGCATCTAATGCAATTGTAAGTGGGTACCCAGCAGTGACATGGAAAACGGCATCCCCTAGGTTGGCAAAGGCAGGAGCGGACGAGGTGATAATTACTGCTCCACAGCCCAACGCATGAGATACAGCTCCGGAGGCTTCGTAATATTGAGAGCGATAGTTCATTACCACTGCATCGGCGGCCACTAAGTAGTTTTCAACTTGAGACTCTGGAGAGAAGCAGTCGGAGAAGTGCACTCGAGATGCGAGCCCGAGCTGAGAGGTTAATTGTTTAAGACCATTCAGATACTGCACAGAACTCTGGTCCTCATGATGCGGACCTCCAACGATATACAAATGGGAGTCAGGATACTTTTGAGTGAGTGCCTGTAGCGCTGTAATGACTTCGTCAATTCCCTTATGGGGCTGAATAAAGCCAAATGTCACTATCATTTTCTGCGAGGCCGAGATTCCTAATGCTCGGCGGGCTGCGGATTGGGTAAGCCCAGAGGAAACCTTTACTCCGTGATCGATGACGGTAACCCTATCGGCTATTGCGCCATTCGCAATAGCTTCCAGGCGATTTTCTGGATAGTGAACTATAACTTCATCTACAGCGCTGACTAGCGCTTGTAAGTCAGGGTCTACTGTGAATGTCGTATGAATATGCGCTATTACTTTAAGTCCTTGAGCACGACGCTGCTCAAGAAATCGAGCAAAGGCGGTCCCGTTAAAGAAGCGATAGTGGCAGTTCAAATGCAGAACTTCAATTTCCTTTGAGTCTAAGACAGCTGCTAAACGAGTAAAATCCGTCCCGCGTCGCTTCCAGACGCGAAAAACGTTTGGCTCGTCTTTACCCATTAATCCGCTCGCAGGAGACTCCTCTGAAATAATCGTTACTTTATCCGAACCAATCTCCGAGAGAAGATGTTTGGCATACGTGGCAAGTCCACAACGCTGGTTCCAGGTGGTCAAAAATGCGATTCGCGGGAGCTCCTCGCTTTCCACGAAATCGATCGCAGCTTCCAGTTTATTACTAACGGCCGAGGCCGAGGATTGTGTGTGATTTTCTTCTACCTTGTTTTCATCTAAAACCTGTGCTTCTCGGCCTGAGGTCAGCTCTGACATAAGCTGCATGATTGAGGCGGCGGTATTAAGCCAGCTAAAATTTGGGCGAATTAGTTCAAATGCAGCAGCCGACATGGACCTTAACATCGCCGGTTGGGACATGAGTAGGGAAAGTTCGTCAGCTAAGGACTCGACGGTGATATTTCCAAGAAGCCGTCCAGTAACGCCGTCGCGAATTATCTCCTTCATCCCGCCATTTAAACTTCCAAGAACGGGTAACCCAGACACCTGGGCCTCTACCGCCGTCAGAGGAAAGGAATCAAAAAAGATTGAGGGAAGTACTAGCAAGCCGGATGTTCTAAACGCCTCCGCCACAACTCTCTGTGGCACGGCACCGTGAAATGTGACTCCTGGAATGCGCTTAGCCTGCTCAATGTCAAAATAGTTTTCCCTTCCCCAAAGTTGAGCCGATCCATAGATATCAAGCTTTAAATTGGGCATTGAAGTCACAACCCGAGAGAACGCCTCGAGAAGAATATGCACCCCTTTGTCAATAACCAGAGCACCAACAAATGCAATTCGATTGAAATCACGTTTGGAATTATCGCCGGGATAAAAGACCTCAAGATTAGCGCCATTTGGCACTACGGCAATTTTCTTCGGATTGCAGCCGGCCTCGACCAGGCCGTCGCGCTGAGCGACTGATACAGCTATAACTTTGTCGGCAACTTCCCCAATCAGACGCGGTTCAGCGCCGAGAGCTTTGGCCGAAGGTTCGTGACTAATAAAAAGTCTAGAAATAATCCGTGGATTTCCAACGGACTCAAGTAACGCTTGGGCACGCGAAGCAACAATCAGGTGATAATCGATGACGCCGAAGGTCTCCTCAATCTCCCGAAAAGCTTTCTTGGTATCAAAGTTTGACCCGAAATCGATGTACGTAACTTTATCTGAGAACTCTCCACCTGAGGCTTGAAGCAAATCGACAAACCCTGGAGGAAGTTGCGCAGCAACAAACACGCGATGACCCATAAGCACCAATGCTCGGGCCAACTGAATTGTAGCGGTCTCAGCACCTGCGTTTACCCCTGCCGGGTCTAGGCGGTGGTCCTTGTGGAAGATTACAACCGGCGCGCCGAAGACATTCTCTGCCCGACGTATAGTCTCGCTTACTGTGCCCACTGATAACTCCTAAACCGCTCCGTTGAACCGTAATGGCTCTTCCGTGGTTAATCTTGGAGAGGACCCTGCTGGACCTCTCACATAGCTCTGTCCTTATGTGCGAAAACTGCAATATCCGGGCCCACCAACCGTGGGTCCCAGGAAGTATGCAATTTTGAACCATCGACCATTTAAAATGGCCCGTATCAGGATTTAAGATGAGTAATTCTAATGGGTCGTTTCTCTAACTTACTCAATCGGATGAGAAAAAGACGTATTTCTGTAATAATGTGGCGGGATTTGGACTACTTAGCGTCAATAATCCGCCACCAGATGTTCAACTTACTGGCCTTTTAACGCATATTCGGACTAGTAAAATCGCCCCTTCAAACATCGCGGGAGGTCACCTCCTGGCGCTAGAAGCCATAATTGGGGCGCATCAGGTTTTTATCATCATTACCGTGCGCTTCGGTTCGACTTAGAAGTATATTCCCTTATTGCACCGGCGTACGGGGTGAATTTAATCGGCTGAGGGACGCCCTTATATTTATTTTTAACTGTGACCCAACAAAATCCTAGTAGAATCATTTCGGCCCATGAAATTGCAAACTATATAGTTTGCCCCGAAGCCTTTCGCTTAAAGAGCTCTGGGATAAATCCACCCCGAGATCCTGAACAGGGTGATAAGGCGCGAGACCTTAAAACTAACTGGATTGAGAAACAAGACCTGTCGGCCAGATTAAATTACTACACGAAAGTCACTTACCTATTGCTGGTAGCCATCACAATTATCGTTTTCCTGTTTGAGGGCCAGAGACTGAGAAATCATGTTCGAGACCCATTACAACGCCAAATAATCGAGACTGATTTCCCACATTCTCAGGAGCCTTAGGCTTTGAATAACGCACCCGACAGTATTTTAGCTGCCTCTCGTCAAGCGAATCGAATTATTCCCCTGGAGATCCCTCTAGAAATACTCCTGCTCTTAGGCATTCTTGGGTTAATAATCTTCCTCTGGGACCTCTTTGATAGACATAGTAAACGTATGCGCCGCACGGCCGGCTTACCCGACCAGGCACAGATAATTGCCGTAAAGGGTAGCGCTTATCTTCCCGGGAGGCGCTTTTTTTCCTCAGAGCTTGGGATAGAAAGTCAGCCCGATGCCCTGCTTCAGGAAAATGGAATACTCATCCCAGTTGACTTTAAGCCGACAAGCAATAAGGTCCGCGACCGCCACGTGGTACAGATGTTGGTACACCTAAGATTAATAGAGTTGGAGACAGGGAAGCAACCGAGTTATGGAATTTTGCTTATGGGCAGCGAAAATCGGCTCGTCAAAATCAAGAATACCGAAGAGAAACAACGTTGGGTAGAGACGATAATTGATGAAATGCGAGCGGTCCTAGATGGAGTCCCTGCCGTACCAACCCCTGCAATATTTAAATGCAAAAGCTGCGATGTTCGCGCCGCGTGTTCACATAGCGCGTATCAACCTTAGGCGCTGGCGCCTCCCTGGAGATATTTCTCGCATGAATCTTTAAAGCTATGGAGCTGAGGCTCGAGTTTGCTCTGAAGAGTTTCTCCCAGCGCCCACCATGACTGATATAGCTGTTGCTGAAGAACCTGCTCGCAAGTTTTAGAGATTGACTGCATATGGGACACAAACTCGCTAATTTGATTTGCGGGTATCGCGCCGGACATTCCGAGAAGCGAGTTATACCACTCAACAAAAGCTCTCAAGTCATCGACTGCAGTTCCAAGAGCTGTATTAGCATCTTTAGAAGACCCTGTTTGAAAACGTTCCCGAGCCACAGTAAACTCAGAAATGATATGGTCAATAATAAGTGGGGTCTGGGTTAGCCTTTCTGAGACAAAAGCATCCTTGCGACCGGTTGTCACTTCAAAGGTTGTTGCTCCATGAACATTAAGCGGTGTGCGCCAATCGCTATCAGTGACATCACGACCACCAATTTGCATTGCGATGATAATGGTATCTGGATCGATACTAGCCTTTACCAGTTCGACAAGATCCGCCATACTACGAATCCCACCGATATCGCTATAGAGCTGGTTGCCATCAACTTTTACAGTAATCATAACTCTTAAGCCCCTAAGTGCGTCGCTTGATAATCAAAAAGCTTGCCGAACTTCCTTCCACGTAAAGCCAAACGTTGGTAAAGGTCCTTCATTTCTGATGCAAGTTTGTGCGGATCCTCTCCACGCATATTTTCCTTTTCCATAATAAAAATACGCACCAAAGCCCCTAAAACAGGATTAGAAAGCCCTATCTCCTCGAGATTCCTATCTATTTTTTCTAATTCACGACTAAGCTGCCCGAGTAATTGAGGTGGGCTAGAAATATCCCGAATCACACCCAAAAGGCTCGTTACATGCTGCATACCAGTCTCGGTCAGCCTAATAATCTCCTTCAGGGCAGTTAGACTTGGCTCTTGCTCCCCTAGCTCAATCGAAGCCTGAACCAAATCAGGGGAGTTGATTCCATTCAACTCTTCCTTCCACAGCTCCCGATAACTGCGTCGAGCCCATTCGTAGTATTGCCCTGGGAATCCCTTTCTCGGTCCGAAATCATTTATCTGACGGAATTCAAGAAATTTATCTTTATCAAAGGCTGTTACATACACCGCTGTGTGATTCGGATCCGCTACTGCCTTGGGAATACGAACATTCTCTAGCTGCTCTACAGCTGTCTCCAATCTAAGCTTGGTGAGATAAAAGATAAGCTCTGGTGAAATCTCATCGTGACAATCTGTTCGTGCGCAAGAGAAGTTAGGGTTACAGGGATTACAAGAAATCTGTGGCTGTGCAACAATGTTTCCAGCACTGTACGGGCCCGTCTCGTAACACAAGGCCGAGGCCAGAAAGACTGCTATTACTGGAGTGCCCACGGCAACTGCCAGATGCATAGGTCCAGTATCTCCAGTAACAAGTATGTCGGCCTTCTCTAGCAGAGCTGCGAGCTCTCCTAGGTTCGTCTTTCCTGCTGCCACTGCTATGCGTGGACTACTATAGTGCGAAAGTACTTCGTTAATAATCTTTAGTTCAGTATCAGAGCCTGTCAGCACAACTCGTGCGCCTAAGCCCTCCACCAGCAACTTTAGAACAGCTCCAAACTTTACCGATGCCCATTGCCGCTTTTCCTGGCTCGCCCCCACCTGTAAGCAGATTAATGGTCCCCCCGAAGAGAGATTATTGTCCGCGAGAAATTTATCCGGAAAGCTCCGGCTTGCCTCGGGAACATTATACATTAGCTTAGTTGGATGCTCCGTTACTCCTGCAGAACATCGAAGAATATCAACCAAATTGATGGAGTTATAGTCACGGTTAGAGTGGTAGACAAAAGCCGCAAAAAGCATCGACCAAGGATTTGAGATTATCCGATAACCTTCGGCATCGGAGATCCATCCCCGACTCTCCTTTATCTCCAACATCTTCAGGAGCATTGCTGTATATCCCGAGGAGGACATATTTAAGCAATAATCAAAGTTACGACTCTTAAGCTCTTCGATTGTGTCATTTACATATCTATACGCATCAACAATGCCATCCTTCTCGCGCTGAAGACAGCGCACAACCATGGCTAAATCCACCTCGTAGATCTCATCAATGCCGGGGATACCCTCGCAGATTGAAGCAAACTGCTTTTCTGTTACAACCGTAATTCGCGCGTTCGGATTCTCCCGCTTAAGGCCGAGAATCGTCGGCGAGGACTGCAGTAAGTCCCCTAGTCGCGTAATTGCAACCAAACAAATATTACTTGGCTTTCCCTTCTCGTAAGTCACTGATGTACCTAATCTGCGTTCTAATATGGTGTAAAAATAGCAACCGCTGTTCGGTTTCTGTTAAGGCCCCTTTTCCCGTTTGGATATTGCCAACCAACTGTTCTAGCGTTGGTTCATCTCCGCGTTCATAGATAGCCTCAAACCGTTGTTTAAGTTCCGGAAACTCTGCTGATGCCTCTAGCGTTTTCGGCCATGGTCCATCTTTGGCTCGTGAGCGGAGCTCTTCAAAGCGATCAGCGTAAATACAACCAAGCATGGTCTTTAGCCGCGCCTCATAGGTGTGGTCGGAAAGTGCGCGAATACGACCAGCACCCGCAATCTCTGCTCTTTCTTGCGGATGAGCTAGGTAATAATCGATCTGGTCTTCTAACGTGCGCCTATCCGTGAAGGTTGCTAGCTCCTTGCCTGCCGCAAACACCTCCGGCAACAATACCCTTTCATCGACGAGCTGAAACACGCCAGCAGCGGCCAATTCAAATGTCCGGGGGTTAATGAAATCACCAAATGGCTCAACTCCATCACGCTCCATTGAGGAATGTAGATTTAAATTAACCTTTGTTGCGTTAAATATTTTCACATACTCCGGTGGAGTAAGTCGACGCCCCTTTTCCTGAACGAGCTTGTCAAATGGTGGACATGCTGGCCACTCCGTACCCCAGATTTTAAAGTCGCGATTTGCAAGTAGGGCAAACATCTGTTGGCGGTTATTATAGCCCGCCCCCAGAAACGATATATCGGAACCCCAAAATCTTCGCTCTTCCTCCGTCAGATTGAGCGGCCGATGAACAGTGGGGTCGCAGCCAACTGGAAGATAGATTGCCCTACCAGCTCCTGCAGCCTCAACCATCGCAGGCACACCATCCTTTTGGATGACAAACATGTAGTCGTAAAATCGGGAGATCTCTTTCCAGGTATTAAATCGTCGGCAATCCTCGACGAACCACATCGCTGTAATAATTCCCCGATTTCGAAGCTCTGTAAGTACACGTGGTGAAAGAGGTGCCTGCGCTAGGCAGATGACAATATCAACCGGTCTCTCTGTAATGGCCTCTAGGACGAGTTCTGAAAGCATCTCGACATAGTGTGTCTGAAGAACATCCTTTCTCCGTGAGTCTCGTAAGAAGGATCCGACATGCTTATATCCGTGATGGAATTCGCTAAGGTCGTATCCCCTCACACGCTGCTTTAGAGATTGCAACGCTCTAGTTGCATACCCAGCGATAGGCAGAGAGCCACCGTAAATTGGTCCGATCACGGCAATAGTCGGACGGAGCATGAGCAGGCCACGCTCCGAGCAAAGGTAACGCTTTGCTTCATCAACTGCCTGACGCGAAATAAGATTTGTCTGTGGATGGATAATCATCTCCACCGTCTTAAGATCAACTTGGGTTTCCACAACTTGCTTAAGCGAGTTAATGTCGAATGAAATACTAGCCAGTCGCGCAAGCGACGACTGAAGATCTAAAGCCCCAAGAGCTGTTTTAAGCACGCGTAGGTCCGGCTCAAAAAGATGAACTTGCTTATCCATCGCATTTGTCAGCGCGCGGATATGATAGCCAGAACCAAATCCGGCTGCTATGATTGATGTCGCTTGCTTAACGGTGGTGTTAGTGAGAGTACGTTCAATAAATGCCTCGCCGGAGCGTGCGGGCTTTTCCTTAAGATCCAGCGGACTACCTTTGAAAACAACCACCGGCTCTCCGCTAGCTCCGACTTCGATGGTGATTGTCGAGTCGAGCGGGGTGCGCTCAAGCTTACCTGCAAGTTCTGGGAAGCGGTCCGCTATGACACGCAGGTTTCCACTATAAATCTCACCGCTCCAATTTCGAACTTGAGAATTATCTATGGTCTCTGACGGCTGTGTAAGAATAGCACTAGCTGGACTTACTCCATTTCCATTAATTGCGAGTCTTTTTTGAATACCGTCGAGAATTGCCTTTATGTCAGCTTCGGCTGCGTTATAATGCTTGATTGCGAACTCAAGAGCCACTTTTGCTGCCGCGGCCTCCCCCCGATCCATATGCTGCTCAGCGCGGGCGATGGCCATTAAGTACTCTGTGCGAGACCCTTCCCAACCTTGTCCTGCAAGCTTCTCACCTTCGGGTAATAGAATCTCGGCGATCTCTTCAATTCCGAGTTTGGAATTAGAGATTCTGCGAGCCGAGACAATTTTAGCAACAAGCCCTGCTTCTGCATCAGATATTTCAAATGGCAGCACGAGCTCGTTGCATGATTCGACTTCGAATCCCGCCTCAATCATAGCTGCCAGGAAACGACTCTCTTCAAAACTCCGAATTGCGATTGTGTCTTCTGCGAAAGTATCCTGTTCTTTTCCGAGATAAACCTGGAGTCGGACTAAGCCTCCGGTCTTTACCACAC
>CAYMWO010000099.1:0-11000 GCA_964393905.1 uncultured Bdellovibrionales bacterium
GATTGACTGCGCCGCAATTACGCCGACAGCCTCTCCCATATTAGCCAGGTGCCCACGTGCCAAATCTCGGCCGTAACAGAGAGTGCACACACCGAAACGCTGCTCACAGGTAAGCACACTTCGAATCTTAACCCGGTCAATTCCAGCATCCGCAATCTTCTGTGCCTGCAACTCGTCAATCTCGATATTACCCGGAACTATGCTCTCTCCGCTAATCGGGTCGATGACATCATCTAGAGTTACGCGGCCTAAGATACGGTCGTATAGAGATTCTATCTCCTCGCCGCCTTCAGTTAGCGCTGTAACTTCAATGCCATTTAAAGTTCCGCAATCAATTGAGGTAACAACAGCATCCTGCGCTACGTCCACCAACCGACGGGTTAGATATCCAGAGTTAGCGGTCTTAAGCGCCGTATCAGCCAATCCCTTACGAGCTCCGTGGGTGGAGATAAAATACTCACCCACCGAGAGACCTTCGCGGAAGTTAGCCTTAATTGGGGTTTCAATAATTGATCCGTCCGGCTTAGCCATAAGACCGCGCATACCCGCAAGCTGACGAATCTGTTGACTCGAACCTCGAGCACCAGAGTCTGCCATCATAAAAATCGGGTTGAAGCTTGGTCCGGTGACAGTCTTATCGCCATCAGTAAAACTCTGCGTGGAGATACCGCTCATCATGTCGCGAGCAACCCGGTCACCAATGTCAGCCCAAATATCAATCGCCTTGTTGTAGCGCTCACCGGCAGTGATCAGACCTTCTTGATACTGGCTCTCAACGGCATTAATACGATCGTCAGCTTCCTTTAAAAGCACAGCCTTGGCATCCGGAATAACCATGTCGGCCATGGCGATAGAAAGTCCGGCCATCGTTGCATAGTGATAACCAAGGTCCTTTAGCCTGTCGGAGATAAGGACTGTGGCCTTATTGCCGGCTAAACGGAAACACTCGTTAACTAAGTCCCCGAGCTCCTTTTTCTTCATCACCTTGTTGGCGTACTCAAATCCCATCTCCTCTGGGAAGACATCATAGAGTAGTACTCGACCAACTGTCGTATCCCAAAGCTTGCCTTCAATCCGGACCTTAATCGCGGCCTGAAGCGCAACTTCCTTAGATTCAAATGCCATCAGAACTTCGTCGACGTTTGAGAAGACCTTACCCTGTCCCTTTGCGAAAGGTCGCTCACGGGTCATGTAGTACAGACCAAGAACGATATCCTGTGTTGGAACGATAATAGGCTTTCCGTGAGCGGGGCTGAGGATGTTGTTAGTCGACATCATCAATACCCGAGCTTCAACCTGCGACTCGACTGAAAGCGGAACATGGACCGCCATCTGGTCGCCGTCGAAGTCTGCGTTAAAGGCAGTACAGACAAGCGGGTGAAGCTGAATAGCCTTACCTTCAATCAGAAGCGGCTCAAACGCCTGGATTCCAAGTCGGTGTAGCGTCGGCGCACGGTTTAAGAGCACGGGGTGCTCTTTAATCACCTCGTCTAAAATATCCCAGACTACCGACTTCTCCTTTTCTACCATCTTCTTCGCGCTCTTGATGGTAGTAACGAAGCCCTTCTCCTCTAGTTTGTTGTAGATAAACGGCTTAAACAGCTCAAGCGCCATCTGCTTTGGCAATCCGCACTGGTGGAGGCGAAGCTCCGGACCAATTACGATTACAGAACGGCCCGAGTAATCCACGCGCTTACCTAGCAGGTTCTGACGGAACCGGCCGGTCTTGCCCTTAAGCATATCGCTCAAGGATTTAAGTGGTCGTTTATTGGCTCCAGTAATAACCCGACCACGACGGCCGTTATCAAAAAGAGCGTCGACCGCTTCCTGCAACATCCGTTTCTCGTTACGGATAATAATATCCGGAGCGTTAAGCTCCATTAGCTTCTTCAACCGGTTATTCCGGTTGATGACGCGTCGATACAGATCATTCAAGTCACTAGTGGCGAACCGTCCACCATCAAGTGGGACCAGCGGACGCAGGTCCGGCGGAAGAACTGGAATGCATTCCATGATCAACCACTCGCACTTATTGCCACTGTCCTGAATTGAATAAAGAACCTTGAGCCGCTTAGAGAGCTTTTTCCTCTTGGCTTCGCTGGTAGTTTCCTTCAACTCCTTATGGAGCTCCTTCGCGAGCTTCGGAACATCGATGGCCTTCAGTAACTCCTGCACTGACTCAGCACCAATTCCGGCCTTAAAGGAATTACCCCATTCGTCGAGCGCCGTGCGGTATTCTTTCTCTGTTAGTAACGAGTTTCGCTTAAGATCGGTCTTCCCCGGATCAAGCACGATATAGGACTCGAAATACAGAACCTTCTCCAACTCTCTTAGTGAGAGGTCAAGCAGGTTACCGATGCGGCTTGGCAGGCTCTTTAAGAACCAGATATGAGCCACCGGAGAGGCCAACTCGATGTGTCCCATCCGCTCTCGACGAACCTTGGAGGTTGTAACCTCAACTCCGCACTTCTCGCAGATTACTCCGCGATGGCGCATGCGCTTATACTTTCCACAGATACATTCGTAATCTTTTACGGGACCGAAGATCTTTCCGCAGAACAACCCGTCACGCTCCGGCTTGAATGTCCGGTAGTTGATGGTTTCAGGCTTCTTCACCTGTCCATGCGACCACGAGCGGATCTTCTCCGGACTCGCGATCTGAATCTTCATCGCCGTGATTTCGGATGGATTCTTCGGCTTTTCGAATAAACTAAAGATATCGTCCATTTTTTCCTCTTCTTCGTCCCTTGTCTGGGGCGGGTTTTTTAAAGCCTTTTGCAGTCGCGGAGGTTTTTTCTAACCCCCCCCCGCGACTCTTTACTTCTCGTCTGGTGATAGTGCTCGCCTTATTTAACGACCAACTACTAGAGCTGCGATGGGCCAGCCTCTGCCTCTGCCGCTGGAAGTGTCGGAAGCGGAATCGACTGTGGGCCGGTCTCCACTACGAGAGCCTCTGTTGACTCCTGCTCACGCTCCTCCAACTGAACATCCAAGCCTAGACTCATCAACTCCTTGGTCATCACGTTAAATGACTCCGGTAGGCCCGGCTCAAGCACGTTTTCACCTTTAACAATTGCCTCATACATCCGAGTACGTCCTGCGACGTCATCGGACTTAACTGTGAGGAACTCTTGTAGCGAATACGCCGCGCCATAAGCTTCCAGTGCCCAAACCTCCATCTCTCCTAGACGCTGACCACCAAACTGCGCCTTACCACCAAGCGGCTGCTGGGTAACAAGGGAGTATGGCCCGATTGACCGGGCGTGAATCTTATCGTCGACCAAGTGGTGAAGTTTCAGCATATACATCACGCCGACTGTCACCTTCTCAGCAAACTTCTCCCCGGTTCGTCCATCGAAAAGCTGCGTGCGGCCGTCAAGTGGAAGCTCCGCGGTCTTAAGCAGACTACGAATCTCATCCTCTTTAGCGCCCTCGAATACCGGTGAGGCTACATGCACTCCGGTCATCTTCTTCTGCGCAAGCTCCAGCACCTCGATATCATCGAGAGACTTAATGAACTTCACATGTGCATCGTCGGCATAGCTGTCAGTTAACAAGCTGCGAACTTTTGCCGAGACCTGGGCCACTTCATTGGCATTGCCTGTCTTCCGGAGAGTTTCCGAGAAGCGGGTAGTTGGATCAACGATTTGCTCCAACATATCGCGCAACTTACGGCCGACTTCATAAGAGGCCCAACCTAAGTGAGTCTCCAGAATCTGTCCGACGTTCATACGCGAAGGAACACCCAGTGGGTTCAACACCATATCTACCGGAGTTCCATCTGGCAGATACGGCATATCTTCCTGAGGCAATACTCGGGAAAGCACACCCTTGTTACCGTGACGTCCCGCCATCTTGTCACCGACGGAGAGTCTGCGCTTAACAGCGACAAACACCTTAACCATCTTAATGACACCTGGAGGCAACTCGTCGCCCTTCTTGAGCCGCTTAATCTTCGAGGAAATCGCCGCCCGCTTATTGTTGATAAGCTGACCTGTCCCTACGACGATACGGTTAAGCTCAGTGTGAATGTTGTCGTCGCCTACCTGAATATCTCTTAGGTATTCAAACGGAACGCTCTCCAACATCTCACGGGTAATTGCGTCACCCTTGGCGATTAACTGTTTACGGCCTTCGTCAACCAACTTAGCGGTGGTCTTCTTGCCCTCGAGCATCTCAGCTAACTGTTTTAGTGCGCTGTCTCGGAGGATTCGAATCTCATCCCTCTGGTCGTGCTCGAGCTTTGAGATCTCATTGGTCTCAATCTCAAGCATACGCTCGTCTTTAGTTGTTCCCTTTCGAGAGAAAACGTGCGCGCCGATTACAGTTCCCTCAACACCTGGCGGCAGCCGCATACTGGTGTCACGAACCTCTCCGGCCTTCTCACCGAAGATTGCTCTTAAGAGCTTCTCTTCCGGCGAGAGCTGAGTTTCGCTCTTTGGGGTAATCTTACCGACTAGAATATCGCCGGGCTTAACTTCAGCACCGATACAGATAATTCCTGACTCATCGAGATCCTTAAGCGCTTCTTCACCCACGTTTGGAATATCACGGGTAATCTCCTCGTTCCCGAGTTTTGTATCCCGCGCGATACACTCAAACTCCTCGATATGAATCGAGGTGAAGGCGTCCTCTTGCACAACGCGCTCGTTGATCAGAATCGAGTCTTCGAAGTTGTACCCCTGCCAAGGCATGAACGCGACTAGGACGTTTCGCCCTAAAGCAAGCTCACCCATGTCAGTTGACTGACCGTCAGCGATAACCTCTCCACGCTTGACAACATCGCCAACCTGAACGATTGGGCGTTGGTTGATACAAGTGTTCTGGTTAGAGCGCATGTACTTAATCAGGTTGTAGATGTCGACTCCCGTATCAAGCGGATCCGCTGTCAGCTCGTCCGACTTAATCACGATGCGGGTTGAATCCACTGACTCAACTTCACCGGCACGCTTCGCTACGACTGTCGCTCCAGAATCCTGCGCCACGGTCTTCTCCATTCCGGTTCCAACAAGTGGAGCGGAGGTTTGAAGTAGCGGCACAGCCTGACGTTGCATGTTCGAACCCATCAAGGCCCGGTTAGCGTCGTCGTTCTCAAGAAACGGAATCATCGAAGCCGCCACACTCACAAGCTGGCTCGGACTGACGTCCATCAGTGTTATTTCTTCACGCGGCACGAGGGTAAACTCGTTGTTTTTTCGAGCGGCAACATACTGCTCGGTAAACGAGTTATTCGAGTCCAACGGAGCGCTCGCCTGAGCGATAGCTTCACGAGACTCTTCCATCGCCGTTAAGAATACCGACTTAGCTGTTACCTTACCGTTTTCGACTACACGGTATGGGGTCTCAACGAACCCGAACTCGTTAACACGGGCGTAGGTAGCCAATGAGGCGATAAGACCAATATTCGGTCCCTCAGGGGTTTCAATCGGACAAACACGGCCGTAGTGAGTTGGGTGAACGTCTCGGACTTCGAAGCCTGCACGCTCACGGGTCAAACCGCCTGGTCCAAGTGCGCTAAGCCGACGCTTGTGCGTGACCTCCGAAAGTGGATTGGTCTGATCCATAAACTGGCTAAGCTGCGAGGAGCCATAAAACTCCTTAATGACAGCTGAGACCGGTTTGTAGTTGATCAGGTCCTGCGGCATGAGCGTCTCAATATCCTGGATGCTCATCCGTTCCTTAATCGCCCGCTCCATACGCACGAGACCGATACGGTACTGGTTCTCGACAAGCTCACCAACGGAGCGCACACGGCGGTTCCCTAAGTGGTCGATATCGTCGATTGAGTACTGAACCGGATCATTAGAAGCACGAAGCTCAAGCAGGTAGCGCACGCTCTCACAGATATCCTCTGCCGTAAGCGTGCCGCCCTCTGTAAACTCAGAGCCGGAAACTACGTCCTTCTTTTTACCAATCTTCTTACCTTTCTTCAGGTAACGCGCGCCACCGTAGAGCTTGAAATCAAGCTTCAATCGACCAACCGGCGATAGATCATAACGCTCTGGATTGAAAAACAGATTATGGAAGTTCGCTTCCGCTGTTTCAATTCGAGGTGGATCGCCTGGACGAAGTCGTTTGTAAATCTCAATCATCGCCTCGCGCTGCGGAGTGCCGTTAAAATGCGCAAGCAGATTGTCTCTTTCTGGCTCTAATGAATCCCCCATCAGAGTCTTTAATAGCGACTCGCCGATATGGTTTTCACGGGTATAAAGAACATCAAACTCTTCAATTCCCAGACTTCTTAAGAGCGTTACAGTTCCTTCGGACTTCATCCGCCCTTTCGAGTCGACAGTGTCGGCCGCTAGCGGCTCACCGGCGGCAACAATCACAGCAAACTTACTGAAAATCTCGGCTAGATCCTTTTGATCGAGGGTCTTCAGGGTTTCTGGTAACGCCTTGTTGATGGCATCCCAACCAACCAGCACTGCTCCCTTCTTAACCAGGACCTTCTTCGTCTTAGGCTGAACAACATCCTCGGTTGCCTGGACTACAGTCTTAGCGGACACCATGCCTGCGACTGTCTTTGGATCAACCTCAATCTCCGTAATACCAGCCTCGACCATCCGGCGAATAACGCCACGGTTGAACTTCTGTCCGGCCTTAGCCGCAACCTTTCCACCCTTGGCCTTAATTTCCTTAAACGCCTTCTGTCCTTCGAGCTGCTCAGCAACAAAGGTTTTAGAAACCGAGCCACCGGAGCCGAATGTTAGGCGGTCCATTCTGTAGAAACGGTTTAGAATCTCCTCGCTTCCCATCCCGAGAGCGCGGAGCAAGACGGTTGCGTGTTGCTTACGGCGACGGTCAATACGAACATGCAAAATATCCTTAACGTCGAACTCTAGGTCGAGCCATGAGCCGCGGTATGGGATAATGCGCGCGTTATAAAGGAGTTTTCCTGAGGAGTGGCTCTTTCCACGATCGTGATCAAAGAACACACCAGGAGAACGGTGGAGCTGGCTCACTACCACACGCTCTGTTCCATTCACCATGAAAGTTCCGTTCTGAGTCATCAGCGGGATTTCGCCGAAGTAAACCTCCTGCTCCTTAATGTCACGAATCTGTCGTGCGCCATCGGAATTGGAGTCCCAGAGCACGAGCTGGATTGTCACCTTTAGCGGCGCAGCCCAGGTCATGCCTCTTTCGTGACACTCATGCACATCGTACTTTGGCTCACCAAAAGAATAGGAGACGAACTCTAGCGATGCAGTGTCATTATAATCGCGAATTGGGAAAACGGATTTGAATACCGCCTGTAGACCGACATCCTCTCGCTGTTCAGCGGGAACATCTGGCTGCAAGAAGCGGTGATATGACTGCCACTGTATGTTGATAAGATTCGGAATCTCTCGCGACTTCTCAAACTTCGAGTAATCTCTTCGAAGACGGAGTCTGCTAGTGACTTTACTTCCCATTAACCGGAGCCTCTCTATATTTTAACCTGACGCTCTTTAGCGTCCGATATTCGAAAGTTTTTAAGCCTAAAGTTCAGCAGAACTTCAGAAACAGCCGTGGGCCAAGTGTCCGCGGTGACCCGGGACAGTTGGCCCTAACAGCTGTGTGCCCTGCACTTTTTTCCGTGCCCTGCACTTAACAATTTTTCGAGCATCCTCAGAGTTTTTGCTGCGCTATCTTCGCGCGCTTACTTAAAAAGCCTGATTCCAATAGTAACTTAAATTCGAGCCGAATTACTTAAGCTCGCACTTAGCGCCTACTTCTTCTAGCTTCTTCTTGATGCTAGCAGCCTCGTCCTTGCTCACCCCTTCCTTAATTGGCTTCGGAGCAGCCTCTACGAGATCCTTTGCTTCCTTAAGGCCCAAGGCTGTTACTTCACGGACAACCTTAATGACCTTAATCTTGTCCGCGCCTACATCAGAGAGGATGACATCAAACTCTGTCTTCTCTTCTGAAGCAGCTGCACCGCCGGCTGCACCAGCTGCTGCAGCAACAGCAACCGGAGCTGCTGCGCTCACACCAAGTTCAGTCTCAAGGTCCTTAACTAGGTTCGCTGCATCCATCAAAGACATCGACTTGATGAAATCTTTTACCTGTTCAATGTTTACCTGACTCATCTCTTTCTCCCTTCCATTTACAAGTTAATATCCAAATACCTTTTGAACACCTAAATCTATAGGTGCTAGTTGCCACCCTTCTTCTCTATCTCGCCCTTCCAAGCGCCCAATAAACGCACCAGGCTTGAGCTTGGAGCATTAATCGTGCGGAGAAGTTGAACCGCTGGAGCATTGATAAGAGCAAGCAGCTTACTGAGAAGCTCTTCCTTACTTGGCAACTTAGCTAACGCTTCAATGTCCTTTGCCTGGACAGCAGAGCCGTCCAAGATGCCGCCCTTAATCTGCAGGGCTTCCTTCGTTTTTGCGAAGTCCGTGAGTACCTTGGCCGGAGTTACTGGATCCTTCCCGGACCAGATGACCGCCGTTGGCCCGGTAAAGAGCTCAACAAGTGCTGCTGAATCCGTATCCGCAATCGCCCGCCTTGCCAGTGAGTTTTTAACCACCGCGAGCTTGGCGCCTGTTGGGCGAAGCTTGCGACGCAATCCAGTTAACTCCTCACAGGTGCAACCCTGGTGGTTAAACAGAAACGCGGCACTCGACTGCGAAAAGTTGGCATTTAGCGTGGAAACCGTAATTTCCTTTTCTGGACGCTCCATATTGACCCTACCTCAGAAAGCTTTACACTTTTTCAACGATTAAATTCTTAAACACTTCTAAAAGGAACAGGATCAATCTTGATTCCCGGTCCCATTGTTGTAGTCAGGCTTATCGATTCCAAGTAAACCCCTTTAGAGGACTTAGGCTTGGCCTTAACTACAGCATCAATCAACGCTTTAACGTTCTCTTTGATTTTCTCCGGCCCGAATGAGACTCGACCTGCACCGACGTGCACAATGCCAGCCTTCTCTACGCGAAACTCAACTCGGCCACTCTTGATGGCTGTTACCGCTTTACCTACATCAAAAGTCACAGTTCCGATCTTCGGGTTTGGCATAAGGCCGCGTGGTCCAAGAAGCTTACCGATTTTTCCAACCAGCCCCATCACATCTGGCGTCGCGACCGCTGCATCAAAGTCCATCCAGCCTTCAGAAATCTTCTTTACTAGCTCGTCCCCGCCAGCAAAATCAGCGCCGGCCTCAAGGGCTTCCTTTTCCTTCTCGCCTTTACAGAACACCACAACGCGTAGATTCTTCCCTGTTCCGTGCGGCAAGCCGACTGTGCCACGAACATTCTCCTCGGCCTGGCGCGGATCAACTCCGAGCTTCAGCGCGACATCCACCGACTCGTCAAACTTAGCCGCAGGGAATGTGGCGAGAATCTTCACCGCATCATCCAGCGTATAATACTTCGTCGGCTCAACAAGTTGAGCGGCCTTTGTGTATCGTTTGCCTGAGTGCGCCATACTAAAATCCTCTTCTATCCAAAATTACTTGCTAAATAGTTTTATCCGAAATACGGGGTCTTAACGCCCATGTTTCGCGCCGTGCCGGCAATAATCTTTACCGCCTGCTCCAAGTCGTAAGCGCTTAAATCTTCCATCTTAATTTTCGCAATCTCTTCCAGATCTTGCTGCGTAAGCGAACCCACCTTGTCCTTGTTTGGAGTTCCGGAGCCCTTCTCGATCTTTGCGTAACGCTTAATCAAAAATGCTGCCGGCGGGCTCTTAACGATAAAGGTAAACGAGCGGTCTCCGTAAACAGTGATAACAACCGGGAGCACTGTTCCAGACTGACTCTGAGTCTTGGCGTTAAACGCTTTACAAAACTCCATGATATTCACACCCTGCTGACCAAGCGCTGGTCCAACCGGAGGGGACGGGTTAGCTTGCCCTGCTGGAATTTGCAGCTTAATTAACGCGGTTACTTTCTTGCCGCCGCCGCCTGCTGCCTTACCTGCCGGAGCCTTTCCGCCTTTTCCCTGATCTTTTGCTGGTGCTGCCATAAACTTTTCCTTTACGCCTTTTCAACCTGGACGAAATCAAGCTCGACCGGAGTGTTTCGACCAAAAATACTTATTAGAACTCGGAGCTTGCCTTTATCAGGCTTAACTTCGTCGACTGTGCCGTTAAACTCAGCAAATGGTCCGTCAATAACCTTGACCGCATCCCCTTGCTCAAACTGAACCTTCGGACGTGGGCGATTGGCTCCACCTTCCATCTGCTTGGTCAGATTTTCGACCTCTTCTTTTGATAGAGGCGAAGGATTCCGCGAGTCGCCAACAAACCCAGTGACCTTTGGCGTATCTTTTACGAGATGCCATGTCTCATCATCTAGATCTACTTGCGCCAAGATGTAACCCGGGAAGAACTTTCTCCGTGAAGTCTTTTTCTGACCCCGGACTAGCTCTACGACGGTTTCCTGCGGCACTAAAATATTGCCAAACTTCTCTACTAATCCCTGGGATTTAATCCGTTCCTCAAGGTTTAGCTTGGCGCGCATTTCGTAACCCGAATACGTATGCACAACATACCAAGGCAGAGCCGCACGACGCGGGTCTATCTCTGGAATCTGCTGCACCTCCTCGTGCACGATAGTTGCCGGAACGGCAACCACGTCATCATCTGAGGAAAAATCGTCTGCGTTATCGCTCATCAGGTTAATAACCCCTGCATTATCTGACCGATAATTAAATCGGTGAGTCCCATGAAAAAGGCAAAAATAACTACAAGCACCAAAACGACTATCGTCGCCTGAATGGTCTCCTGTCGAGTTGGCCGGTGTACCTTCTTAAGCTCCGCCCACGACTCCCGCGCAAACATCAGCGGGTTCATTGTGTTCTCTTTTGCCTTAGCCACCGAACAATCACCTTAAACTAAGAAATCCACCTCACATTCCCAAACCCTGGCACGCCCGGAGGGACTTGAACCCCCAACCTACGGATTTGGAGTCCGCCACTCTACCAGTTGAGCTACGGGCGTTAATCCCGAAACTTTTTACTCAATGACTTCTGCAACGACGCCGGCTCCGACAGTTCTACCGCCTTCACGAATAG
>CAYMWO010000100.1:0-10920 GCA_964393905.1 uncultured Bdellovibrionales bacterium
ATCAACACCTAATGCTTGAGATGGTGAATTAGAAAAGCCCGGCGGGTTAATTATTAGCAATTTGAGCTTCTCAAGTTCTTCCTTAGTTTCCTTTATACCTGAAAAACTACGGGCTCTGGCCTGAGACATAGCATGTGGAGAAGAATGGGCCGTGACTCGATGAAGAATTTTCTTGAAAGATTCTTGAACTGAATTCGCGGCAACTTCAGCCAAAATAGGGGCATGACCTGAAACTTTAAAATCTCCGGTATCAATAGCTTCTCTTTCCTTACGTAGCGGAACTAGTTGGCCTGGAGAGAATTCTGTCGTAGGGCCTAGAATTTCAATTCCAACTTCACCTTCAAGACCAATGCGGCGAAGAAAAAAGAGATCATATGCATTCACCCGCAACCCTTCGAGAGAGGGCTTTAGCATTAATGCGGGATTAAGGAGCTCAGCCGCCGAAGCTGCACCCACATCATCAACTATATAAGGACTGTAACCCGCGTTCAAAAGCACTGATTGGAGCGATTCCAACATCAGGCTTTCGGAAGAGTGTTGAAGATAAACTCTGGTGAACGGAATAATGGTTAGCAGATACTGATGTCCTAAAGTTACATCTGATCTGTCACAGTGGCCCCGAGAAATTTCATCTATCAGTGGTCCAAGGTAACAACGAGAGGAGACAACAATTAATGCTTTCGGCCGCCCTCCTAAAGATCGCTCTAATTCGACCAAATAATTCTGCTTTAATTTGTTTGTCGATGTTGGAAGATCTGAAAAGTGCTCAGGTAAGCCCATCGGGAAGCAACCCTGGAGAGCTAGAAACAATAATACGGGCACCAGGGCTCGGACGCGACTCAATATAGCGATTTTCTGGCCGATTAACCGACGGTATGGTCTAAAACCCGGTGGGACTGTAAAATCGGGAATCATCTGTAGGTCGTCGTTTAGCTATTGCCACAAAATGTCCGTGGGAATAAACAGGGAAAATAAAGAGTTAGCATTCTTTCAGATTTTACGCATAACAATTAAGTAGCGCATCTGCAGAACATTAAGGTTTTCTCATTTAAATGGATAACTCTTCACTAGAATCTTGCGCCGAGGGTGGAATAAGTCTCGGGCGGGAGCTATTAAAATTAAGCGATCTTCCTGACGAAGCCGCAGCATTCATCGAACCGAGGAATTATGCCGGACTTCTTGGATTCGTCGAAAGCAAGTTGCAAGACGATCCAGAATCGCTTCTTTACCGATTGCTTTGGGTGCGGGCCCAAATTGAACTTGAATTGTTGCCGACAACGGCACTGGGGGCTCCTTTAGAGGAGATGCGAATCAGATTAGAATCTGAGAGCAATTGTTATACGTTAAGTTGCAGCACCTTTTTGGGTGTCGGGTCTAAGCTAGCGAAGAAGTCGCAGTTACGAATTGCTGTTTTGGTTTTAGAAAGGGCCTTCGAGTTTGCCTCAAAATCGGCAGTCCTGTCTTTTGCTGAAGAAGAATCGATAAGAAAATTATTTTTGGCTGCGATCGAATCGGAGATTTCTCGCGCGGAGAGCCGAAGAGAGGATAAGAGGTACATATCCGCTTTAAATAAGAAGCGCGAAGAGGTTATTAATTTTACTTCCAAGAAATCCGTCAAGGAAGCAGTAAAGGGAAAAGGTGCGGAGAGAAAACATCCGACTAGTGAGGATGCATCTTCTAAATTACCAAACAGAAAACTATTCACCTCCAAGTCGATTGTTACTGAAGCCAATGACCCTGAACTTAAAGGTTCTCCCAAAGATTCAGTGGAGTTTCTCTCAAGAGATGGAAATCCCTCAAGCAGCTCATCTAGAGCCGATCAAAGTCTTGAGATTTCCCCTGAACAGGCGGCGGCAGAGCTTGAGAATAAGAGGAACCTGCGCGCTTCGCTAAAGAGTGCACTTTTTCTAGCGCTTTTTGCCTTGATAATTGTCATTCCAGTCTATGTTTGGCGAGTTGTCTTCCCGACAGTATCCAATACTTCTCTAAATTCACGATTAGCATTGGGCCCGACTAATGACCCTGTCCCTGGTTTACAGCTCCCCAGGCTAGATTCCCAAGGATCCTCGCGGCCGGAGGTGAAGTCGGAGGAGATGGCGGGTTTAGACCATGTTAAAGAGAGATTAAGCGGACTGGCGTTTGATCGAGGAGCGTTGCCATCTGACTCGACTTCTGAGTCTCAGGCGAATAGTTCTCCAGAGATTGCCGTAACCGAGGTTGTCAAAGAATCAGCACCAACAGAAATCGATAAGCCAAAAGTTGTACATCCCGAACTGCCGCAAATAAATCCCGTGGGGCGAGATAATCCGGGTAAGGTTCCAATGCTTGATCCAGATAGACTTGCGGGAACGAAGGTGGAACCACTGGGCGACTATTCAGATCGCTCATCATCGAATCGCACATCAATGGATGGATTACGGACAGGCTCAGACGGTAGGATCTTTGGACCCGAAAGAACCGCTAGTGATGAGCGGAGGGAGTCGGCTGAGCTAACAGGACCTGATGGTCGTCCCGTCAGGGCAGTCCCGGTCGAGGAGCTGAAACAACCGATTCATTATCGAACAATTGCTGCTACCGAGGTGCTTTCTGCTCCGTCACTATTGGCTAAAAGTGTTGCACGATTAGAAGCTAACGCTAAAGTGCAAGTAGTCGCGCGAATGGGACGCTGGCTAGAGCTTCGCTCTAATGGCGGTAGGCGAGGTTATATCTATGCTCAAGATGCAGTAGAAGATAGAGAGCCGTAGCCCAAATTGCATTTTGCATTAAGCGCGGAGTTGTTTATTAGTTGCAGACGCCTCTTTTTTATTCTGGAACCAACCTAGTGGTCCTGTCATTAGGTAGCCGAGGGTTCCGATAAGCATAACCGATCTGAAATTGTACCAGGTAATGGCCACAGCCGCTGCTAATAACAATACGTTTAGTCTGGTATTACCCTCGGTGAGTTTAAAATGCTTAATTGATAAGAACGGGAGCGTGCTTACCATCAGTCCGCCGATTATAAATGTGTATAGAAGCAACAACATCATCATCAAGGTGCTGCTAAGCGTCACTGGGTGAAAATAGACGGCTGAAGCAATTGCTGCAGCTCCACCGGGACTTGGCAATCCATCAAAGGCCCGTTTGGAATTATTCTTTGGCGGAACCTCTCCTGTGGCAGTTACATTAAAGCGAGCCAACCGAGTGGCTGCACAGGCGACATATATAAATGACACCGCTATTCCGAAATCATCAAAAGTCGGAATAAAAGCCCAAAAATAAACAAGGATCGCAGGGGCAAGACCAAAAGCTATTAGGTCTGCCAGGGAATCAAACTCACGTCCAAAAGCACTTGTGGCATTTAGTCTCCGAGCGACACGACCATCGAGCCCGTCTAAGATTATTGCGAGTGCGATACAACCACAGGCAATTTCAAACTTCCCCTTTACCGCGCTCATTATCGCCAAGAATCCACAAAATAAGGCGACCATGGTAATAAAGCTTGGAATCAAAAAGACCTTTCCACGAAATTTCTCGCGTACCAGTCGAGGCTTATTATCAGAACGCAGAAGTCTTGAAGTATCAGGGGGAGGGGTGTCAGGAGACATGGAGTTTCGCATTTAAATTATAGTTAATTGTCGAGGACCGCTATTCTAAGCGATAGATTTGATTAAAGGCAATATTTACAAAAAGCCAGTAATCATAACAATCTAGGCATCTAACTATACTAAATATTTAACTATTTGGGCTTATCAAGTGTTCTGTCTAAGGCTTTTCGCATAGCACTCAATCGGATATCACTTGAAAAATTTGGCATACAAAATTAACATCCTTTGGTTTTTCAAGTTATTTACAAAATTTATGGTTTAGATATTAGGGAATATTCCCGAATTTCAGGTGGTTTCATCATTATGGCACGGATTACAGTTGAAGATTGTTTAGAAAATGAGCAGAACCGCTTTGCACTTGTACGCTTAGCATCAAGAAGGGCTAAACAGCTTCTTTCTGGGAAGACTCCAGTAACAGACACGCGCGGAAACAAAGCGATTGTCTCTGCTCTGAGAGAGATTGCAGATGGCAAAGTTCGTTTTAGGAAAGCTGGAGATAATGTTGACGGTGAACTAGATGCCGATGGATCTCCAGAGATGGGCGAGGTTTCCCGAGACAACTCTCACTAACACCTCTGCGAAATTAGCTTCTTTAAGCCTCAGTATTATTTGACAGGATAATTTCGCTGGAAGTTTCCTCTAGTGGGCAAAGTGCTAAAGGGCGGAGGTTTTTAGTTGAAGCTTCAAGAGCTTATTGCAGCCGTTCAAGAATATCACCCAAGCCCAGATCTTGAGCTTATACGTCGTGCCTATTCCTTTGTTCGTGATAAGCATCAAGGGCAAACACGCGCTTCGGGAGAGCCCTATGTCACGCACGTGACTGAAGTCGCGGCTCTTGCAACCAAACTCAAACTTGATACTCCCTCCATAGTTACAGCATTACTTCACGATACGGTCGAGGATACGGCGGTTACTCTAGCTGATATCGATCGTGAATTCGGTAAGGATGTCGCAACTCTGGTTGATGGCGTAACTAAGCTGAATCAAGTGAAGTTTAGTTCCCGAGCGGAAGAGCAGGCCGAGAATTTCCGTAAAATGTTGCTGGCAATGTCCCGAGATATCCGGGTATTGCTTATCAAGCTCTGCGATCGGACCCATAATATGCGTACACTTGAGTTTCTCTCTGACTCGCGTCGGACAAGAATCGCTCAGGAAACTCTTGATATCTATGCCCCCCTTGCTCATCGACTAGGAATTCATTGGATGAAGTCGGAACTTGAGGATTTAAGTTTCCGCTACTTAAAGCCAGAAATTTACGAAAATATTAAGCAAAGTGTTAGCAAGAAAAAGAATGAACGGGAAAAGTATATTTCTGAAGTTGTGGCGCTGATAACTCGCGAGCTTGAACAGAACGGGATCTCAGGTGTTGTTAGTGGGAGGCCAAAGCACTTTTACTCTATTTATCAGAAAATGGAGAAGTACGGATTACACTTCGATGAGATCTACGATCTGATTGCTTTTCGAGTGATCGTGCAGTCAACCATGGAGTGTTACGGTGCGCTTGGGGCAGTACACGCTGCATGGAAGCCAATTCCGGGCAGGTTTAAAGATTATATCGCCATGCCCAAGCCCAACAATTATCAATCACTTCACACAACAGTGATTGGGCCGCAGGGTGCCAGAATTGAAATCCAAATCAGAACTGAAAAGATGAACAACATTGCCGAGAAAGGGATTGCCGCGCATTGGATGTATAAGGAAGGTGGCGGTGACGCAAATTTTGCCGGCAATGAGGGGTCTCAGTTCGCATGGCTTAAGGATTTGGTGGAAAGCGGGAAGATGCTTCACGATCCCCTGGAATTTATGTCAATTGTTAAAGAAGATCTCTTTCCACAAGAGGTCTTTATCTTTTCGCCGAAAGGAGACTTAATTGCTCTTTCCTCCGGTTCGACTCCAATTGATTTCGCCTATCATATTCATTCCGAAGTTGGGAATCGGTGTTCAGGAGCCCGGGTAAATGGTCAGCAGGTCTCGTTATCAAGCAGGCTGCGCAACGGTGATACGGTTGAGATTATTACTTCAGCCACGCAGGTTCCCAACAAAGATTGGTTGAAGATTGTAAAAACTACCAAGGCGAAGCAGCGGATTCGCAGTTGGCTAAAAGGAGAGGAGAGAAATCGCTCAGTTTCGGTTGGAAAGGAATTGCTGAGCAAAGATCTAAAGAAGGTCAAAACTAATCTTAATAAGGTTCTGAAAAACGGTTCCCTAGAAACTGTTGCCTCAAGCTTTGGCTTTGAGGGTATAGATGCCCTACTAGCGGAGATTGGCTATGGGAAGGTTTCAACCAAGCAAATTCTGGGAAAGCTCTTTCCAGACGAGACTGATATCGACGCTAAGCTTGCCCATGAAGACTCGGCGCTCCAGAAAATTTTCCAGCGCGCGGCTAAGGCTTTTAAAGATACCGGTGGAATTAAGGTATACGGGCTGGATGATGTTGTCTTTCGATTTGCCAATTGCTGCGAACCACTGCCTGGGGATGAACTCGTGGGGTATGTAACACGTGGTCGGGGAGTGGCTATTCATAAGCGTGGCTGTAACCAAACACTTAGTTTCGATCCTCGAAGGCTAGTGCCTGTTTCATGGGATGAAAAAATCAAAACCCAACGCAATGTTAAAATTCAGGTTCATACTTTAGACAAGGTTGGTATTTTGGCTGCGATGACTCAATCAATTGCTAGCGGCGGCGCAAATATTATTGCCGCTCAGGCCATTACTAACCCTGAAGGGAGAGCGGTGAACACTTTTGAAGTTTCAGTGGAGACGGCAGCTCAGCTTGCCAATATTATACGTGCACTGGAGAGAATCGACGGGGTCATCAGGGTAGAACGACAGATTCGGGCTAAGCTAGAAGACCAAGAGACCCCGGTTTAAAGTCAATTACCACTATCCAAGAGACAGAATCTTTTTAATCATTTCAGAGCTGGAGTGATTTGGAACAAACGCCAGGGAGCGTACTTCTCCACCATAAGAGTGGACATAATCAGAACCAACAATTTTTTCTACCGGCCAGTCCCCCCCCTTGACCAAGACGGCAGGGCGGACCTGTTTGATTAAATTAAGTGGAGTCTCCTCGGAGAAAAGGCAGACATAGTCCACAGATCGAAGATTTAGCAAAATTTCGGCCCTTTCGGCTTCAGGTACGATAGGTCGACTTGGCCCCTTAAGGGTTAAAACAGAGATATCGCTATTAAGCCCCACAACCAGAAAATCTCCCAAGGCGCGAGCCTGATTAAGGTATCGGACATGGCCAATATGTAAAATATCAAAACAGCCATTAGTAAAGACAACCCGCTCTTTGCGACTTTGCCGATTTGCGATAGCCTCTAGGGCGGTTTTATTATCGATTGTTTCAGCCATTTGGACTTTATGTTCTTAGAGACCCAAGACCACTCAGCGTTTCATACCATAGTTCGCCGCCTTATGGGGATTTTTGTCATAGTGACCATCGGAGCGTGTGTTTATTGGGAATTTTCGCCAAAGCCGCTTTTAAGCGAGGTCCTGCAACCTACGGTACCTGCGGTGGATACTGCGCCACGTTCTGAGAGCGAACAGCTAATTATCAACGCATATAAGCGTGCCAACAAAGCGGTCGTTAATATTAGCACTCGGGCAGAAGTGTTAGATTTTTACGGTCCAACGGAACACGAAGGTTCTGGTTCGGGAGTAATTATAGATAAGGACAGAGCGCTTGTAATTACTAATGCACACGTCATAGCGGGTGGCGACCAAATCGCCGTGAACCTGGCAAGTGGTGTGTCTTATGGAGTTAAGGTAATCGGCTTTGATGTTGGCAATGATATTGCCCTGCTGCAACTACAAGAACCTCCGTCAGATCTAGTGTCAGCTCCTCTGGGGGACTCATCTACTCTAGAGGTGGGTCAGCATGTTCTTGCAATTGGTAATCCATTTGGATTACAGCGCACTCTGACGGATGGAATAATTTCTAGTCTGGGTCGTAGTATTCGGGCTGAAAATGGTTCGATGATTCAGGATGTGATCCAAACTGATGCCGCAATTAATCCAGGTAATTCGGGAGGACCATTACTAGATACAGCAGGAAAGGTGGTTGGATTAAATACGGCGATTGTTAGCAGCACGGGGCAGAACGCCGGAATTGGCTTTGCGGTTCCGATCAATCAAATCAAAGCCGTAATCCCTCAGCTTATTAAGTATGGCAAGGTTTTGCGACCTCAAATTGGAGCAATTATTACCGATACTGATTACGGTCCCGTCGTTCTTCAAGTTCAGCCAGATAGTCCGGCGGATCTTGCCGGACTCAGCGGTGCTAGGCAGAGAATACAGCGCGGTTTTTTCTCTGGATACGTTGTTAACTTTGCTGGGGCAGATTTCGTACTAAGCGTGAATGGAAAAGAAGTGCGAAGTAAAGATGAGTTGATGGATGAGATCAATAAGGCCGGGACAGAGCACGAGCTTGTCCTTGTCGTTCGGCGAGGTGGAGATAAGACACGTACAGTCAAGATAAAGCCGGTATTAAGTTGAATTCAATCGCGAACACCCATGCTCATGCGCATAAAAAGGTCTCCCCTGTTGTGAACAGGTGTGTCCGCATCCTAGATGATATTGTTGTCAATCAGATTGCTGCTGGAGAAGTTGTTGAGCGTCCGGCCTCCGTTGTGAAAGAGCTGGTCGAAAACTCAATTGATGCGGGAGCTGGAGAAATAACAGTTATTATTGAAAATGGGGGTCATAGTCTCATTGAGGTAGTGGATGACGGATCGGGGATGTCCAGAGACGACGCATTAACCGCAATAGAGCGATTTGGGACGTCGAAGATTTCCACTGCACACGATCTCACCGCTGTAGAAACCTTGGGATTTCGAGGTGAGGCTTTGCCCTCAATCGCCTCCGTCTCGCGCTTTTCGCTCAACACTCGGCTAAAATCTGCTTCGAAACCAGCGAGCGAATCTGAGATTTTGGGCACGAGCATCTTGATTGAAGGCGGTAAGCTTAGGGATGTAGTTGAGATGGGACTTCCTTCCGGGACGAAAGTCCAGGTGCGACAGCTTTTTTTTAATGTCCCCGCTAGGAGAAAGTTCTTACGGTCTGAGCGCACTGAGGCGGGGCTCATTAAGTCGCTGGTGCTCGATTTTGCCGCCGCTTACCCACACCTGCGATTGCGCCTAGTGAGTGACGGTTCCGAACAGCTTAATTTCTCACCAACTGAGAGTTTTGCTGAGCGAGTATCAGCGCTTAAACTTGCCGGGGCTCGTCCGTTAAAGATTAATACCGAGCGAGTATTTCGGGATGGCAAAATTCGTATCTCCGCGATGTTAAGTGAGCCGCTAGAAGCGCTTAGTACGAGTGGACGATTGCGGCTGATTGTAAACGGTCGCGCGGTTCGGGATAGATTGTTACTAAAAGCAGTCCGGGACGGGTACGGAAATTTTCTAAAGTCCGGAAAATATCCAGTAGGGATTCTGAAACTGGAATTACCCCCGGAAGAGGTGGACGTAAATGTTCATCCACAGAAAACAGAGGTTAGGTTTCGATCTCCTCAATTCGTATTTGCGACGATAGCACAGGCCATTCGAGATGAGTTTTTAAAAATACGCCCGGAGGGGAGTGTTTGTCATATGGCGCTTGTCGAATCCAGTGACGACTTTAGAGTCAATAGTTCTAGGATGAGTCGAACATCGAGCTATTTAGCTTCGGGTAGTCTTGGTTTTGATTTTGGGGTACGCGAGGAACTGCCAGTTCGGTTTGTTGGATCTCGCGACAATTTGCACCCAGAACCAGGGGTTAGTGCCAATTCTCATGTAAATTTCCGCTATGTGGGCCAATTGCTCGGAGTTTATTTGGTGCTTGAGGGTCGAGATCGAATGGCAATTCTTGATATGCATGCGGCCCATGAAAGAGTTCGCTTTTATAAAATTAAAAAGGAATTTCTTACCGGCGAAGTTAAATCTCAACTTTTGCTTGTGCCGGAAATTGTTGATATTCCAGCGGAGCTGATTCCAAGGTTTGCTGAATTTAGTGAGACACTGACCAGTCTGGGAATTGAGGCGGAGTTGTTTGGGGAGGGTAGTGTCATAGTGAGAGGGCTCCCTTCCGTTTTGGGATCAGTTTCGCCACGTGAGATCTTTCAAGATATTTTTTCGCTCTCAGAATGGGAAGATTGGCAAGGTGTCGTCGATAATAGGATTGATAGCGTGATAGCCCGACTAGCTTGTCATAGCTCTATTCGGAGCGGAAGGGAGCTTGAGCCCGAGGAGGTCTATGCGCTACTTGCTGAAATGGAGCGGGTAGAGGCTTCCGGTCTTTGCCCTCATGGCCGACCAGTGATGAAAGAATTTTCACGGTTGGAACTGGAAAAGCTTTTTGGGCGGGTGGAATAAGTGGGGCCGAATCCCATCCCGAAAATATTGGTAATCACCGGTCCCACAGGTAGTGGAAAAAGTGACCTGGCCCTTAAGCTGGCGTCAGAATATAAGGCAGAGATAGTAAGTGCGGACTCGGTGCAAGTTTACCGAGGTTTTGATATCGGATCGGCTAAACCATCGGCGGAAGAGCTCGAAACTGTCCCGCACCATTTAATTTCAATTTTGGATCCAGACCAGACTTTTGATGTGGGCGAATTCTGCAAAAGAGCTCATCAGACAATTTCAGAAATATTAGGGCGAGGAAGGCTTCCTTTAATTGTCGGAGGCACCGGTATGTATATTCGCGCCTTACTATGTGGCCTAGCTGAGATTCCTGAACCGAGCGAAGAGGCACGGCGGCTTGTTGCCTTAAAGGAGCGGGAATTCTCCGTTGCCGGAGAGAATTCGTATCAGAGTGGGGCAATGCATAGGTATCTTCGGGACCTTGATCCCCTAACGGCCGATGAGTTAGCTGTTAGAGACATTGCACGTATCCGTAGAGCACTCCTAGTATTTCTCACCACCGGAGAGTCTATTGTTAAATTCCAATCAAGTCACGGCCACGAAGAGATAAATTACGAGGCACTGGTGCTAACGTTATTGCCTGAAAGAGAGAAACTCTATCAGGCAATAGAAGCTCGTGTTGACCGGATGTTTAAAGCAGGGCTGATTGAGGAAGTTCGTGAACTCTCAACCGAATTTTCGCCATCTTTAAGACCGTTTAACTCGATTGGATATAAGGAAACTTTGGCACATCTCGCTGGGCAATTAAGCTTTGATGATGCGGTTAAGCAGGTCAAGCAGGCCACCAGGCGGTTTGCTAAGAGGCAATACACCTGGTGGCATAACGAACCATCGAAGTTAGCTTGGAAAAGAATTCCCGAGAAACCCCGTGCCGCAATGCAATCGTTTCTTAAAGGAGAGCTAGAGGAATGCATGCCGTCTATTCGCTATAT
>CAYMWO010000101.1:0-10829 GCA_964393905.1 uncultured Bdellovibrionales bacterium
ACCCGGAGCGATTCGAACGCCCGACCTACTGGTTCGTAGCCAGTTGCTCTATCCAACTGAGCTACGGGTGCAGAGGATAGGGATAAATAGCCGGTAAGAGATAGCGTTTTAGGTCCGGAGATGCAAGGGCCGAACCCTCAAATGTTGTGCTAACAGACCTAAAAAACTAAATAAAACCACAAAAATCCTCCGCTTGTGCTTGATAAAACGGGGATAAAGATACTAATCTGTCCGACCTTGCGTCTAGTAGGGGTGAAGCGCTGTCAGCATCACGCCTATCTATTTGCAAGAAGCTGTTACTGGAGAGGTGACCGAGAGGCCGAAGGTGCTCGATTGCTAATCGAGTGTAGGATCAAAAGTCCTACCGGGGGTTCGAATCCCCCCCTCTCCGCCAGTTTAGTTTTTGATTTTCGATCTTCTCGAGAGTCAGAAAAAATTCTGGTGGAGAGCTCAGGTTGAGATTAGCAAAATGCACTGAGGATTTTATCTTTGGGAGTTTCAGCTTTAATACCAAGCAGGAGAGGTGGCCGAGCGGTTTAAGGCTCTAGTCTTGAAAACTAGCGACCTCGTAAGGGGTCCGGGCCGAAAGATAAAGAGGAGAATCCCTCCCTCTTTTTTCTTTAACTAAACGATTTTCAGTTTTTGTTGTCATTGAGTTGGGATGTAATCGGAGAGGTGGCCGAGCGGTTTAAGGCTCTAGTCTTGAAAACTAGCGACCTCGTAAGGGGTCCGGGGGTTCGAATCCCTCCCTCTCCGCCATTTTAGTCTTTCTATAACCTCGCTCACCGAACATCCGGTTGCGCTTAGCAACACCATCAGGTGATAAAGCAGATCCGCTGCCTCATCTATAATCCGCTCCTTGTCAGCTCCTAACGAAGCAATAACAACTTCGGTAGCCTCCTCGCCGACTTTCTGCGCGATAAACGGCACGCCGTTCTTAAAAAGCTTGGCCGTATAGGACGTCTCCGCAGCGGAATCTTTCCGCGACTCAATTGTCTCCTCGAGCTCCGCCAAAAACGAAAACTCTTTTGCAGTATTGGCACCAAAACACGAGCGCTCCCCCGTATGACAGGTCGGCCCACTGGGTTTTGCCGTCACTAAAATGGCATCGTTATCGCAGTCACTCACAATCTCCTTCACCAACAAAAAATTCCCCGAGGTCTCGCCCTTAGTCCACAACCGCTCTCTACTCCGGCTATAAAATGTCACCCGCCCGGACTCCCTAGTCTGCGCCAACGCCTCGTCATTCATATAACCCACCATCAACACAGCGCCTGTGACCGAATCCTGTATTACCGCTGGCAGGAGCCCATTCCCCTTTTTGAAATCTAAATTCATATCCGCACCTCGATTCCCCGATCTCTTAAAACAGACTTCAGCTCCCCAATTGAAAGCTCCCCAAAGTGAAACACCGACGCCGCAAGCGCAGCCGTTGCTCCCGTCTCCTTAAACACCGCCACAAAATCCTCCGCCGTACCCGCCCCTCCCGAAGCGATAACGGGGATACGCACTGCACTGGCCACCTCACAGACCAAATCCAATTGGAAGCCACCCTTCTGCCCGTCGGTTTCAATTGAGGTCAGAAGAATCTCCCCCGCGCCGCGTCGCTCGGCCTCACGTGCCCACTCCACTACCTCCCTCTCAGTAACACTCCGCCCCCCACGTACAAACACCCGCCACCGATTCTCCAACCCATTCTTAACCAGCCCCGCATCAATCGCCACAACCACCGCCTGTGATCCAAACTCACTTGCAATCTCCGTAATAAGCTCGGGGCGCTTAACCGCCGCCGAATTAATCGAAACCTTATCCGCTCCGCTTGCTATAAGCTCCCGTGCATCCTCGACAGAACTAATTCCACCGCCCACTAAAAGCGGAATAAAAATCTCTCTCGCGACTCGCCGCACAAGCTCAACCAATGTCTTTCGACCTTCAATCGTCGCCGAAATATCAAGAAACGCCAACTCGTCCGCTCCCGCAGCCGAATAAAGCGCCGCAAGCTCCACCGGGTCTCCAGCGTCCCGTAGCTCCTTAAACGAAACACCCTTCACAGTCCGTCCATCCCGCACATCAAGACAGGGAATGACTCTCTTGGCTAACATTGGGAAAGCTCCCTAAGAGTAATCCGGTTTTCAAAAATCGCCTTACCTACAATCACACGCGCCATGCCAATCTCCTCAAGCGCCCGAATATCCCGCATGTCACGCACACCACCGGAAGCGATAAAGTCCAAACTAGGAAAGCTCGCTCGGAGCCGCCAATAAAGCTCAAGCGCCGGCCCTTCAAGCATTCCGTCCCGTGAAATCTCCGTGCACATCACCGACCGAATTCCCCGTTCATAATATCTCTGTAAAAAGTCCCCCAGCATCTCTGGCATATTCTCTTTCCACCCCGAGACAGCAAGAAACTCCCCTCGCACATCAGCGCCCAGAATCACCCGCTCCGCCCCGAAGCGCTCTAACCACTCTCCAAACTTCCTCGGCTCTTTCACCGCCACTGTGCCGCAGGTTACCTCCGCCGCCCCCGCATCAAACGCCGCTTGAATATCCGCATCCGTAGAGAGCCCCCCGCTAAAATCCACCAGTAACCCCGTCTCCCGCACAATTCCCTCCAAGACCGAAAGGTTTACCGGCCGTCTAGCGACAGCCCCATCCAAATCCACCAAGTGCAAACGCCTAAGCCCCGCGTCTTCAAACGACTTTGCCACCGCCACCGGATCCCCCGCATAGCTCGTGCACCGCGCAAAGTCCCCCTGTTCGAGCCGCACGCAGCGCCCATCTCGTAAATCCATCGCTGGCACAATCTCAATCATAACTTTAGAAACCTCTCCAAAAGCGCAAACCCCGCCGCGCCGCTCTTCTCCGGGTGAAACTGCACGCCGTAAAAATTGTCACGCTCTAACACCGCCGAGAAACTCTCTCCGTAAGCTGTCTGCCCTGTGGTTTCTGGCCCAAGTTCAGCAAAGTAGCTATGAACAAAATAATAATAGTTTCGGTCGGCGAGGGATGACTTAATTCCTGGAATAGCCTCAACCGTATTCCAACCCACATGCGGCACCTTCAAACCCTCCCGGAACCGTCGCACGCGGAGCGGAAACACCCCGAGTCCGGGTGTATCTCCCGCCTCATCTCCTTCCTCGCTGACCGCGCAGAGTATCTGAAGCCCTAAGCAAATCCCAAGCACTGGTTGCTTAAGTTCTGGAATGAGACGATCCAGCTTTCTCTCACGTAATGCCGCCATCGCGCGCGCCGCGTGACCGACACCTGGAAGAACTACGCGCCGCGCTTTGCTGATTACTTCAGGGTCACTGGAGAGCACAGCTTCAACTTCAAGCCGACGAAAAGCATTCAACACCGAAGCGATATTCCCCATGCCGTAATCCACTACACAGACGCTCATAGGATTCCCTTAGTGCTCGGAATCCCTGAGCCGCGAGGATCAGGTTCCGCCGCAACGCGTAGCGCCCGGGCAAAAGCTTTAAACACCGCCTCAATCTTGTGGTGCTCGTTCTCGCCCTTGACCTCAATATTTAGGCAGCACTTGGCGTTATCGCAGAGTGATTTGAAAAAGTGGAAGAACATCTCAGTCGGCATGCCTTCAACCTGCTCAAAACGAAAGCTAGCATCCCACGTCAGCCAACTCCGCCCTGAAAGGTCGAGCGCCACACGGGCGAGTGACTCATCCATCGGGTAGTCACAGCTTCCGACACGGCGCACGCCGCTCTTGTCTCCTAAAGCCTCTGCGAGCACAGTTCCCAAGACAATTGCCACATCTTCAATCAGGTGATGCGCTAAGTCCCCCTTGGCACGCACGACTAAATCAATCTTTGCGTGTGCGGCGAGCAGCACCAACATATGATCGAAGAATGGAATTCCGGTTTGGATGTCACTGTTGCCGGTGCCATCTAGGGCCAGTGAAACGTTAATTTCCGTTTCGTTCGTTTTACGTACAAGTTCAGCAAATCGATTCTCGTTCATTGTCATTTGGCCTTTTCAAGACGTATTACCGCCGCTCGAGCATGGGCTTCGAGGGCCTCAGCCCTAGCCAACTGCTGGATAGTGGGAGCAAGGGACCGGAGCCCATCCTCTGTGATTCGTTGAAACGTTGTTGTTTTCGTGAAGCTCTCAACGCTCACACCACCCGTGGAGCGTGCGTAACCCCCGGTGGGGAGCACATGGTTGGTGCCAGAGATGTAGTCGCCTGCGACTTCCGGCGTATAGTCACCGACAAACACCGACCCCGCGTTTCTCAACCTCTTCACTAACTCCTCGGCATTCGCAGTTTCGAGAATTAAATGTTCGGGCGCATACCGATTAACAAACTCCATCATCACGCTCTGGTCTGAAAATACTACCGCGATGCTATTTGCTAACGCCGCACTTGCGATTTTCCTGCGCGGTAGCATTTCAAGCTGCCCGACAAGCTCTCTCGTAACACGCTCAACAACCGATAACTCTGTCGTAACCAACACGACCTGGCTATCCACATCGTGTTCAGCCTGAGACAAAAGGTCCGCCGCCACCCAAGGCGGGTTAGCCCGCTCATCAGCTATGACCAACACCTCACTCGGCCCGGCTGGCAGGTCAATCGAAACCCCGCCACATCCTTTTATACCGAGACTGACTATCTGCTTTGCCACCGTGACCCACTGATTCCCCGGGCCAAAAATCTTATCAACCTTTGGAACAGACTCCGTCCCAAAAGCCATCGCCGCAATCGCCTGCGCGCCGCCAATTCTAAAAATGCGCTCTATCCCAATTTCTCTAGCCGTGAAGAGTACCGCCGGATTAATCTCACCATCTTCCCCCGGCGGACTACACAACACGATGTCTTTACACCCAGCGAGAACTGCCGGAACTCCCAGCATATAGACCGTTGAAAATAGCGGCGCACTGCCCCCAGGAATGTAAAGTCCAATCCGCTCAAGCGGCAGCCGTTTACGCCAACATAAGACTCCCGGGCTTGTCTCCACCGCGAGAGCATCCGGCATAATCTGCGACTCATGAAACGCCCGCACATTCCCAATCGCCAGCCGAATTGCAGCTTTAAGCCCCTCCGGAACAGCCGCCACCCCGCGCTCCAGCGCAGCGCTCTCTACGGCAAGTTCCCCCACATCAATACCGTCATAGCGCCGAGTAAGCTCTCGAACAGCACTATCGCCCCCCGTTTTTACGCTCTCCAGAATCGGCAAGACCTTCACGAAAAACCCCAAGCTATCCTCAGTAGGTCTTCTGCCCAACTCGTCCCAACTCTCTCTCGGCGGATTAACTACAGTTCTCATTCTCATTCCCCTTCAAGCGATCATCTTCCCAATCGGAATCACCAAAATCCCCTGGGCACCGAGTGCCTTTAGATTCTCAATCACCTCCCAGAAATCATTCTCATTCACTACTGAGTGCAGCGAACTCCAACCCGGAATTGACAACGGCAAAATCGAAGGACTTTTGGCTCCGGGAATTACATCGGCAATCTTCTGTAACGATTCGTTGGGAGCATTAAGCATGATGTATTTGTTGCTCCGTGCCTGGCGCACAGCGTTTAGTCGGAGCCGGAGTTTGGCGAGTAGCAGAGAGACATCCTCTGAAAGGGTCTCTCGGGCAACGAGCACGGCCTCTGAGCGAAACACCGTCTCGACCTCCTTCAAGCCGTTACTAGCCAGAGTGCTACCGGTGCTAACGAGATCGCATATTGCATCCGCTAGGCCGATGCTTGGCGCAATCTCGACCGAGCCACTTAGGACATGAATTTCAGCGCTGACTCCTTCGTTTTTTAAAAACTCGCCAAGGATATTGGGGTGCGAGGTGGCAATTCGTTTACCTTCCAGGTCGGGAAGGCCTCGGTACTCGTCCGCCTTCGGGATCGCAATTGAAAGCCGACAACGCGAAAACCCGAGCTTTTCCACGAGCGCCAACGGGGCACGTTTCTCATAGAGGGTATTTAACCCAACGATGCCGACATCCGCGATGCCGTCTGCGATATAAGCCGGGATGTCGTCGTCCCGCAGAAACAACAGCTCAATCGGAAAGTTCGTAGCCCGGTTTTTGAGGCTGGTTCTTCCGCTTTCCAGCTCAATTCCGCATTCGGAAAGAAGCTTCAAAGAATCATCAAATAGCCGCCCGGACTTTTGCAGGGCGAGACGAATTACAGCGTTCATAGGAACACTCTCCAGATACTGGTGCATGAAAAATAAAAAACTAATTATGCGGAGAAAGGGGTATTAATTGCGCTTGATTGCGCAATGATGGAGATGGGAGAGGTGAGTTGTATTTAGTAAGTCCCTGAACATGGAGGGGTTGTAGCGTACCGTCGGGGTCTAGGTCAAGCCTTGTATCACTAAGATGTCACAAGGATTAGAAGGCGGACCCGTCCCGTCGCAGCTTTCTAGTCCCGTCGTAGCTTTAGCGAAGACGGAAGCGAAGACGGAGAGTAGATTCCAGTAACCTAAAATACAAAAGAACTCAGCCGGGGATGGCATGCATGCCCATCCCCGGCGTTGTTCTTCCGAACCTCTGACTACTTCGCGGGCTACTTCCGGCTGGCTCTTGCGGCGAGGTCGTTGTAGAGCTCCCCGAGCCGTTCTGTCGGAGGCAGGTGAGTCCGTAGCAGCTCCGTAACAGCCCAGCTGGTGAACTTGCCAAGCGCCTCGAGACGAGGAACCTTCCGGCTAGCGAGACTGAGCATTTGGTTCACAGCCCGCCGTCCGTTCACTTGGCCCCAGCTACGGAAGTAGGTCGCTGCGAGGCGATTGATGACTTCCTTGGGAAGGTAAGGAATTCCTCGTGTCTCGGCTTTGTTCGGAGCGGTTTGCGCGCTCTCTCCTGCGCCGGGATACTGGAGGAGCTGGAGTAACCCCAGGACTTCGGCATCCTTTATCCACCCTTCCCGAATCAGGGCTCCGGATCGGTTATATAGCCCCTTCTGGTTGATCTCCTGCGCTACGAGGGCTGCGAGCTCGGTCGGTGAGAGCCGCTTGTTCCAGTGATTCAACACGGCATACAGCGGGCGCTTAGAGTTGTGCTCACCCAGGCGCCGAAAGTGGTTCTCGGACAGCTGAAGAATTTTCCCCTTAGGAGGCGGAGCTGACGGGAACTGCTGAACCGGCTTTGCCGGAGCATCCGGGGGCACTATCGGCGCAGGTGGCGGTGTGCTAGGTGTCACTGGAGCGGGTTGGGGAACATGCACCGCGAGTGCGAGACTGGCGGCCTTTTCCGCATCGCGCTCCGCAATGCAGCGTTCGGCAAACGCTCGAAGTTCCGCATCGTCGGGGTCGACATTGTAACGCTGGACGGCGACGGCAATTCCGCCATCTAACGTATACTTTCTCGTCCGACTCCTCATGTGGAAGGCTAGACTGCTCTTTTCGCTCTCATCTAGTTCGCGGAACTTTCGCGGCGGTGCAGGCGGGTTGCTCATCTGTTCAAAACCTTTCCCGGGAAACTCCCGGTTAGTGAAAGCTGGTACTCCTCAATACGCTTTGGGGCGCAGAGGGGCTTAGCTTCCACTGTGTGGTAACCGTTTTGGAATCTACTCGTGACCAGATGTGTAAAGAACAGGAGAAATAAAATTTCGCGGGGATAAGCTAACAGGAAGCAGAAATCGGTGCAAAAATTTCGCGAGTTTGGGCGGTAGTGGTTAGCCCCGGGGTGGAGAGGTCTAAACGGGACCGCTCACGCGCTATCGGCGCCCGCCTGTTCGCTCCGACACTTTTCTTGCTGTTTGCGGCCGATTCTCGGCCGCGCAAGAAAATTGCCTCCGTCTCGCCCACCCCAAGGACCACCCCGTTCCCGGTCCCGTTTAGACCTCTCCACCCCGGGGCTCTCGTAACATAGTGCCGGTTCGTTATTAAGATCGTGTCATGGCCCGATCTGTGGTTTGCGTATGTTCCGGTGTCTCAAAACTTTTCGCGGGCACACTTTTTTCCAACATTCGTGGAGGGATTTGTGCTGCTCTAATTGAAGTAGAAGAATATTCCGAGGCACCGGAATTTACGTAAACCACTGACGGGGCCATGACACGATCTTCTTCTTAACTCTGAAGAACGTTCCGAGAAGCCCTGGGGGGAGGTGTCCGAACGAGACTGCGAACGGGGTGGTCCTTGGGGAGGGCGAGACGTAGGAAATCTTCTTGCCGGCCGGGCACCGGCCGAAAATGCAAGAAGAGTTCCGGAGCGAGCAGGCGGGCGCCGATAGCGCGAGAGCGGTCTCGTTCGGACACCTCCCCCCAGGGCGCTACCACCACCGCCCATATAAGCGAATTATTACCAAACGGTGGTTCAGTTGAAGGCAGCTCATCCATAGCCGTTACCGGTGCTGCTCATAATAGCTAACCCCGTCCGTGGCACCCTTCTCCGTAAGCCCCACCTTATCCCCAGAAAGCGCAATCCACCCTAGCTCTTTAGCCTTTTCAATCCCGCGTTTAATCACCAACGGGGCATTAGCGGAAATCACATCATCCATCGCGTGCTCGCCTGTAGTCCGTTCAAAGCGGGCGGAGAGTTGTGGCAGAACTTCCGGCAAAAGCTGCTCAGTCGAGAGTGGCCTGTCCGTTTTACTAAGAGCTGTGCAGATAGAAACCGCGAGATAGGTATAATCCTGACCTTCGACTACATCGTGGCCAAGCCCGGTATAAATCTCTACCGACCATTGAAGTCCTTGAAGAGTCGGAGAGTAGAGGGCGTCTGAGGAAAGTTCGATATTGGCATTTGATGGGATAAACGATTTTTCGACAAGCCCTAGCTCAGCCCCCATATCCAACACCTTCTTCAACCGCTCTTCTTCGGCCCAGAGCTCGCGTTCGATAAGCATATCAATGCCCCGGCCGATAAGTCTGGCAATTCGCAAGCCAAAAAATCCGCGAAAAAAGGTATTCGTCGGTGGCGGGTTCATCCGGCAGCCAAAGCGTTCAGCGATCCAATTAAAATCCCGCTTCCCGTCCTGCCCGCGCAACTCTTCGATGACCATCGCCAAGAGTATCGAGTCGTCTTTTGAAAGGGTCTCTTGAGATTCGGTTTCTGCCATGGGGTTCAGGATAGCAGAGCATCCGCATCGGATAAAGACGGAGCTTTATAAAGAATCTGTTTTAAGGAGCCCCGAGCGGCAGACCATCGCCCCGGCAATCACCAGTAAACTCCCAAGCCAAATCGAAATCCCTGGGGCGATACTGAAATAGTAACAGGTAAAAGCGGTCGAAATAATCGGAGTAAAATATGAAATTGATGCCACGAGGATATTATCCCCCTTCCGCATAGCGATGTCCCAAAAGACATAGGCCGCTGCATCCCCAATCCCGAGAAATAAAATCTCGCAGACAGCCGTCCTTGTCCAGTGACTCTGTTCATGAAGAACCATCCCCCAACCATAAAGCCCGATCCCGGCGATTGTTAAGAACACCGCCACGGCGCTGGAGTTAAGTCCGGTCTCAAGACGTTTTGTTAAATTGGAATACATCCCCCACCCTACCGCCGCGGCAAAAGCCCAGATGTAGGGAACTGGATTATCGATAAAGTTTTCACTAAACGCGAGCCAGGTAATCCCCCGCAAATGCACCAATGGAATTAACCCACCGAGGAATGCCAAAAGCACACCGATAAAAAAACTCCACCGCGCACGACGACCCAACAACGGAATCGAAAGCAAGAGAGTGAGCGCCGGCCAGAGATAGTTTACAACCCCAATCTCAGGAATCTGCTCCACGGTTTTAATCGACCCAAGGGCAACCCAGAAGCAGGTGAGGTTCATCAGAAAAAAGAACAAGCAGACGCAAAACGCTCGCGGTTGCAAACTACAAATCTTAGCTCTCAGCCCCCCGCGCCCTTCTTGCAGCTGCATGATAACAAGCGAAAGCCCACCGGCAATTAGATACGTCAACCCAGCCGAAGTAAAAGTCCCGCCGGTCCTAGAAACACTTCCCGCAACGCCGATTGCCGCGCCCCAGATGATGACAGAAATTGCGCCTAAGACTGTATAAAATTGACCACGGAGGATTCGGAGTTTCACGGAGGGAACCCTAATTTTGGTCATGACCTCCTCCGTGAAATTCCGTGTCCTCTGTGGTCAAATTCCTAGCGCTTTTCCGGAAGCGGTGGTTCATAGCCGTCATAATCCCGGCCGAGAAAGAAATAGAACTCTCTTATTGTCTCTCCCAGATAGCTTACTTGTAAGTTGGGCTGTGGGGAGATGGGTGTCACATCCGCAAAGCGCGCTTCCATCTCCTTGATAGCGTTTGGGTCTTTAAGAACTATCAGCGCATCGCGTTTTTTGAGGTACTGCCACCCACCCCAGATGTCATATTGGTTCATTCGCCGTCCGCCGATGTTGACGCAATAACCCTCCGGGTGACTAGGAGCATAGAAAGAAATCTCGGAGAGCGTGCCGTAGTCGTCGGAGATTATCACCGGCTTAATATTCTGGGCCTTAAGCTCCACCAAAGTCTGCTCCACTTTGGCACCCAACTCACTCCAGCCGACCAGTTTTTTTGTCGGTAAAATCTTAGCCGGTGCACCTAATGTAATTCCAAAGAGCGGCAGGTGCGCAACGAACACCAAAAGCAAACTTAACCCCACGGCCGGGACAAAAAAGCGCTTTACTCTAGGCGCTAAAAGTTCCCCTTGAGAATACAGATAGCAGACCAAAAGGATCCCGTTAATATAGATAGCAAAAGGCCAGTTCGCATAAACCTGTTTGTTAAGCGAGACAAGTAAACACAGCGCCGTAAGCAATATCCCCGGCACAGCAAGCAATCCGACAACCCCAAGACCGACTCCATTCATCTCCCTAGGCATCTCTTGGGAACTGCCCCCACAACAAAACAACTTTAACCCCCGATAAAAC
>CAYMWO010000102.1:0-10753 GCA_964393905.1 uncultured Bdellovibrionales bacterium
CGTATTGCTCGTAACCGGATTGGTTAAGTAATTTTTGCGTTAAGCAAAACATCTCGGCCTGTAAATCATCTTCAAGAAGTGGCAATGAGCCGGTAGCGTTTAGCCGTCCAAACTCAGTTCCGGGCTCAATTGTTAGGCAGTAGCAGGAGATGTGTGTGGGCCTGGCACTAAGCACTGCTTGTAGATCTTTCTCCCAGTTCTCAAGTGTTTCGCCACTGACTCCAAAAATCAGATCTAAATTAAAATTCGAAAACCCCGCGGCTTTAATATTCGAGATTGCCGCTGGAAGGCTTTCCGCCGTGTGAATGCGTCCGAGGAATTTGAGCTTTTCGGCGTTAAAGCTCTGGACGCCCATACTGATTCTGTTGACGCCAACCTCACGAAAACCTCGTAACTTGTCTCGGCCAAGCTCTTCGAATATCGTGCTGGGATTAGCCTCAAGAGTTGTTTCAACTTCTTCGTGAACGGGGAAGAGTCGGTTAATCGTCTGCAGAACCTTTTCAATTGCCTGAACACTAAAGAGAGAAGGGGTGCCTCCGCCGAAAAAAATCGTTCGCACTTGGCGCTCATGCCAGGCGGGAAGCTCGCTGTAATATTCGAGCTCTGCAATTAGAGCGCTTAGATAACTATCTTCAGGAAGTTCAATAGGACCAGGCCGCTCTCCAACTCCGTAAGAATTAAAGTCGCAATACGGGCATTTCTTAATGCAGTAAGGGATATGCACATATAACCCGATATCGGAGTCCATCACTACTTCTCCAATTAATACGGCAATTAATACGGATTAAGCTGAATTCCTGCGGCGAATAATTCTTCTGTGTCGCTAACCGAGGTTTTGACGAATCCTAACGAGACAATTCTTTCTGGTTGCTGGGATACGATACTACTGGTGATAGTTCCACAAACTTTCTTCAGAGCCGATACGATTTCGGTCTTTGGAGAAAAAGGCTCGGTCCCCGTGGAACTAAAGCGCACAAAGCGGCGATTGGGGCGGCCGCGCGCGGTGCTCATCTCGACTGGCTCCTGACCGCTGTAGCAACCCTTTTTGAAGGAGATTAGCTCCGTGTAGGGAATCTCAGTTGCTAGCACGGTCTCATCTATGTCGGCCTGCATGCGGGGAGTTCCGGCGGTAATGCGCAGAAGTTCCAACCCTTGAAAATCAAGCTTCTTGGATTGTGGAAGTGCCAGCAGATGCTCACGAAACTGTTCTAGTCCTGACTGTGGAATCAGCAAATCGAATCCCGAAGCGAGCCCACGGCTGAACTCAACAACTGTAAACGAAATATCGTTCCAGCTGTGAGTTGAGTGTGTGATTTTCCCGCTAACTTGAGTTTGCACACCGAGAGAAAGAAGCGCCGCAACGGCTCCAGGGCCTTGCAGCGAGAGAACTCTTTTACCTGTTAGCGCAATTTCTAGTTGGTCTGCGACTTTGAACTGTAGCAGGCTATGACGAAATTCTTCGATGAGGGCATCGCGCGTTTCGGCTAAAGTCTCTGTCGGGAATGGGTCTGAGACGATGGTGAAGCCCGACTCTTCTCGCAGAAGATAAAATTGCCCTTGAATTTTCCCCTGGGGGGTGAGCACTAGGGATTGAATGCCGGTTTTGGGTTGTAAGCCCTTTACATCCTGCGTGATTCGCCCTTGAAGATATCGAAGACAGTCTGGTCCCGTGGCGCTAAACACGGCGCACTGAGGGTCTCCCAAGAGCAGATGCGGCTCGGAGATTGAAGCTTCCGCAGAGGTTACAGCCATAGAGTTAACGAATGATATTAAACATCCGTTTTATCGAGAAGAAGGAGTTCCAGTAGATGATAAAAGCTCGGCCTTTAATTCTTGAAATCTCTAAAAAGGGGTCGTTCCAGAATCGAGAATCCTTGGAATAGTCGCGATTATCTCCGAGCATAAGCACGTGCTCAGCTGGAACTGTCACCGGACCAAAATCCTTTCGTCCCCCCAAAAGCCAGCGCGCATACCGTTCATCTTCGCCGTATAGCTGACCGTTGATTAAAACCGACATGCCGCGCACTTCGATTGAATCTCCAGGGAGCCCCATGACGCGCTTAATAATGTTGGTTTGAGATTCATCGATATCCGGAGTTGCCGGATCATCGGGCAGGGTAAATACCACGATATCGCCACGCTCAGGAGTCGCGTATTGCCAAATAGTCTTCTTCATCAACGGCATCCGCAGCCCATAGCTTAGTTTATTTACTAAGATATGGTCGCCAATCTCTAAAGTCGGTACCATCGAAGACGATGGAATTTTAAAAGCCTCCACTACTGAGGCTCGAAGCCAAAAGGCTATCGCCAGAAAAACAACGATATTGTTAATCAGGCTGATGAACTCACTACGCTGCGAGCCCTTGCCTTTATGGCTGCCGTTAGCGGGTTTAGTCTGCTGATTTAATTGTAAAGCCAAGCTCAACTCCTCCAATGTTCCTGAACTTACAGAAAATTTGTAAGGAGGTAAACGATTAAGGAAATAGGGGAAATACGGGAGTTAGCCAACAGTGTAGGGCTGGTCAGCAAGCTGTCCTACTAACAGTTAAATCCTTGGCGCTTGCCAAATATAACGGTTTTGCAGTCGACTTCGACCTGTGGACCTTTGGCAGTGATAGTTGAGATAAAAATACCCGACTCGAAAGCGCGCTCTTTCAGAATGTTTAACCGCTCGTCATCGGCAATGTTCATTTTAGCAATGATGCTGTAGTTGATCTCCGCCACCACCTCTCCAGGGGTGTCGTTTAGGAGTTTGGTGATCATTCCAAAAATTGGATAAGTCTGACCAACTTCAACCTCTTCCCGTGAGACCTTAAGCCCTAGGTTTTCAAATACTTCGTTTTTGGACTCTTTATTTAACTGCATAACGGACCCCAAACTTCTAGGAACGCACATTCAGCTAGGTTCGCACCGAGACTGTTTTAACTATTATGCGGAAATCCACCTAATAAGTTGCGCTAAGCACTAACGGCTTTTGGCGTAGGTAGGCAGTCTAGCACCCTCGGCTAAATGCTCAAGAACGGCTGAAAGTGCTTAAAAGTTGGCTAGTTACTGAGCTGAGATGAAAAGTTTAACTGGTGAAGAAGCTTTAAATAGAAGCTGATGACCAGAACTCCTCGTAAGAGGAGAACCCCTGAATCTTGTCGTCGGTGGTTAGCGGGGAGTTATCATCTGATGGCGGAGTGAGAAACTCAAGCACCGTCTTTGGCTTGTCCGAGGAGTTTAGCGGATTGGCAAGAAGGGCCACGGTGCTGCGACGAATTGCTGCTCTGAAAACTGGGGAGACAGCTACTTCTACAAAAAATCCGGACTTGGAGTTCCCCTTTGCATCAAGGGCGACATCGCTCTTTCTTTTAGGAGTAATGCGGGTGACGTTTCCAATTAGCTGACCCTTGGCAACAACTGGAGCACCGACCTGAATACCCTTAACTTCGGTGAATGAAACCGAGACGACCTGTGGAGTCTGCGTCTGATTGGTAAAAGCGGATGTTAAACTCTGTGTGGAAAACTGCGAGAAAAGCGTAACTAGGAGATAGATTCCAATCATGAACGACCCTCGTAATATGCAACTTAGTTTCGGCCGGGCTATTACAACTACAACTGTTGATCCGAGCCGAGTGGATTTCCTACCTTCTTATTCCCTACTTTTTCGGGGGGCAAAAAAACATCATGCCTCAACCTGGCTACTATCTGAAACCTGAAAGGTCAACCCTTGATTGTTTTGCTCCTAAAATAGTCGCCAATATACATGGGGCAAAAAGGCGCACTTTTCCTTAGAAATCTTCCACATGAGCGGCGACAATTCGCCCACTCGAAGCGAAAACAGAAAGAGAGGAGAGCGAGGACTTAAAACTATTTTTTGAATGCTGGAGGCCCATGCAAAGCCCGATATCCCAGACTGAGCTCGCAACCATAGACCGTTTAGCGACGCCCGCTGACAATGATCTCGAAGACCTTGCATCGGTGAAACGCTGGCATCAGCTTGCGACGTGTTCGAGCCCTGAGGCGAGAAAGCGAATCCCGCTAAAGACCGCGGAAATGTATTGCGTACTTCCCCTAACGGTTTACCCGACAAACGGTGGTGCGGATGTTATCACGATTGCCGTTGGCCATGAGCTATCCGCCGCGCAGCTAAAAGAGCTTCGGTTTATTGCTGAAGCTGAAATCGAAAGTGAGCTATTCGCTCCCCAGACTATCAAACGCGCCATTCTCTCGGCCTATAAGGGCGGACTAAATTCGGTAATCCTTAAGGCCCGAGAGGCCGAGGGCGAGGTTGCTAAATCGTCTCGTAGGTCAGAAGCTGTCTCTTCTCTAACATCAATTGAGCCCGTCCCGGCGTTACTTGAATCAATTATCAATCAAGCGCTCTCCCGTGGGGCCTCGGATATTCATATAGAACCGGCAATTCATAACTCCACCCGAGTGAGGCTTAGGGTGGACGGCACGTTAATTGAGTTAGAGGAGATTAGGCTCTCGGCCGCACTGAGAGAGAGCCTATCGCGCCGGGTAAAAATTCTATGCGGACTCGATTTAACTCAAACTAGGCGGGTATTAGAGGGTGGGTTTACGTTTACATCAAGCGGAATTCAAATTCGCTTACGCATCTCAATCATCCCAGGGGTTTTTGGAGAAAAGATAGCGCTTCGTCTATTGGATGACGGACTCTTTAGCCGCCTCAAGCAAAACGCGAAACCAGGTATGCTGTTTAATGTCTTGGGGATGAGTGCCGAGCAGGCGAATAGTTTGCGCGGATACCTTGGGTTACAGAGCGGTGTAATCTTGGTTGCGGGGCCGACTGGTAGCGGTAAATCCACGCTACTACACGCCTCGTTATTAGAGCTCGACTCTGTGAGCTGCAATATTATCACCTTAGAAGATCCTGTTGAGCGGATGATTCCCGGAATCAATCAGATTGAAATTAGTTTGCGTGATGGATTGGACTATCCGCAACTTCTCCCGGCTGTCCTCCGACAGGATCCGGATGTGGTGATGGTTGGTGAGATTCGGGAGCCAAAGACCGCTGAAATCGCGCTCCAAGCGGGTATCACCGGCCATTTAATTCTTAGCACGATACACGCCGGGAACTCCCTCGAGGTGTTTATTCGACTGCAAGAATTGGGAATCAGCCCCGAACTAATGGCCTCGGCTTTGAGATTAGTAATCGCTCAAAGACTACTGCCCAGAAATTGCCAACACTGTATCGAACCTTGCGTTGCGGACCCTCGCTTAGAACGGCTTTTTTCTCTCTCTCGGGGATTATCGTTAAAGGAGAGTTTGGGTTGTCAGCAGTGTGATTACTCTGGAGTTGCGGGACGGGTGGGAGTATTTGAAGCGATTCCCGTTGAGAAAAAGTTCCAAGAAGCTCTCCGGAGATGGGGCGTAGGCAGAGGGGCAGAGTCTAGTGGACTACTAGAGGCGGCTTTTAAGTGTGGATATCTCCCATATGCCTTTGGGGTGCGGGAGTACCTGATTTCCGGTGAGATAGCCCCCCGCACCGCTTTAAAAGCGCTGGGAATGTCGCAAATCAGCTGAATACGGTAAGACTGAGCGCTGGAACAGCTCTGAGCTTTAACTTATTTGAATCTCAAAGCCGAGTTCTGTACCCTAAAGGAATATCTATCAGGGAATATAGTCGCCGCTGTTTATGACCGTCCAAGACAATCTCGCACCTGCTGAGCCTCAAGAGGAGATCCCAAAAGGGCCCGCATCGAGCTCGATTCCCTCAGGTTCAATCCCTCAAGGTCCGAGCCCAAGCGCAAAAGCGCCGTCACGGCTTAGCCTGCGAGAGGAGCCGACTTTAGCTGACTCCAGGTCTGTCGAGGATGCGGTCTCTGGACTTGTGCAAGAACTGAAAATCTCAGCGGTAATCGCTCGAATACTGGTCTGTCGCGGACACTCGACTGTTGATGCGGCGCGAACATTTCTTAGTCCATCTCTTAAAACCGGACTTGAGGATCCACGCTTGATTAAGAATCTACCACAAGCGGTGGAACTGATTCTCCAAAGCATTGAAGACAAGCTTCAAATTACAATCTATACAGACTTCGATGTTGATGGCCTTAGCTCCGGCTCTCAGCTGTATCTTTATCTGCGCGCTCTAGGGGCACGAGTAAACAGCTATACACCAAACCGCTTCTCTGAGGGCTACGGCTTAGCCAAAAGCGCGGTGGAGAAGCTGGCCCGTGCAGGAACGCAACTCCTAATCACAGTTGACTGTGGCATCTCAAGCTTTAACGAGTTAGCGCTCGCGAAACGACTCGGAATGAAGAGTATTGTTTTAGATCACCACCAAGTTCACAAAATTCCCCCAGCTGATGTCGTAGTCGACCCCGCGCAAGAGGGTTGTCCTTTTGGAGAGCATCAACTAGCCGCAGCTGGCCTGGTTTGGATGCTGCTGATTCTGATTAGGCGGATGGCCAATGAGCGCTGGAGCGAGAGAGTGCTTTCCGGCGAGCTGAAATTGCCGGAGCCCAAGGATTTTCTTGATCTCGCCGCATTAGGCACAATCTGCGACATGGTTCCGCTTAAGGGATTAAACCGGGTGATTGCGCACCGTGGTGTTGAAGCTATCAGAAAAAGCGAGCGCCCTGGAATTGTCGCTTTAAGAAATGTCTCCGGTATCGCTTCGCACCGGCTTTCGGCTGGGCATATCGGCTTTGCTATTGGACCGAGAATTAACGCCGCCGGACGGCTGGGAGATACCCGAGAGGTGTTCGAACTTCTCACAACAGAAAACTCGCTACGGGCTAAGGCCCTAGCGGAGGGGATTGATAAACAGAACGCTAAACGGCGTGCGGTTGAAGAGGAGGTATTAAACAGATGCGCAGTCTCTTTCGCCCAAGACCCCGAATTGCTTCAAGCCTCAGCGATAACTATCTTTGGTAAAGAGTTTCATCTTGGTGTGATTGGAATTGTCGCCCAGAGAGTTGTAGAGCAATATCACCGGCCGACGGCGGTGATGGCCCCGGGGGAGATAATCGTAAATGGCGAAACCAAGCTTGTTGTTAAGGGATCGATTCGCAGTATTAAAGGGTTTCACGTTGCTCAGGTATTGGACGAGCTTAAATCGTTACTGCTCTCCGGCGGAGGGCACGCCGAAGCGGGTGGATTCTCTGTAACTTACGAAAATCTCGCGGAGTTTGAGCGCAGATTCAAAGAGGAGGCGGACAAACGGCTTACCCCTGAGATGTTAGAGCGCAGCCGGGTTGCCGATGTGCAGGTTGAGCTACGGGAGGTAGACTACACCTTGGTTAATGAACTTGGCCTTTTACAGCCCTTCGGCATCGGCAATCCTGCGCCAATGTTTCTCACCCGTAATGTAATTATTGACTCAGTCACACTTCTTTCAAACGCCCACTTGCGGCTTAGGATTTCGGATGGGAGCTATCACATCAATGCCGTGGCTTGGAAGTTTCAGGGCAACCGGCTACTGCGAAAGGGTGCTCGTGTAGATATTCTATACAGCCCGGAGCTTAACACCTACCAGGGAGTATCCTCCGTTCAGCTGAACATAAAAGAGGTCTGGGAAGTAAGTTGAATTCGATGTAAACCAGAGCTCAATGTTCCCCGGACTTTACCTACAAAGATGGCCTGCTCCTATTCTCAGTGCTGAACTTCTAGCAGCCGCTATCTTTGCCTTCACAATTGCTCGGCGTCATTACCTCGCATGCGCCGTCGGTAAAGGGCGAGATTTTCTCGCTGCCAGCTTTTTAATCTGGCTAATTCAGGCACTAGTATTACTAGCCCTAGCGCTGACGCAGAACTTTAATCCTCAAATTCTGGCTGGGGTATTACTTCCGCCGGGATCGTATTTTACCCGCTGGGATATCGTCGATATCGAGCTCAAGTATCGCAGGCTCTGCGAGCCGCTCTACGTCGTGCTGTTCCTCTCAAGCTTGGTGCTTTATCAGGGAGTTAGGAGCCTACCTGTTCGCCGTGCGCTGTGGTGTTCAATGTTTGGGCTTTTACTGCTTGCGACGAGCCAGAGTTTGTCGCTTTTGGGTTCAGGCGTTTTGAAATCTGCAACCTGTATCTGGTTTGGATTGAGCCAATTGGTAATCGTCCCGCAACTTAATGCTATGTATCTCTACTTCCGCGGCGATACCCTTTTTGCGGACCAAAAGGAGCTGAGGATTGTTCGCCAATTGCTAATTGGAATCTTACTGTGGTTCGGATGTGCCGGTTTAATTTTTGGAATGCAGTTTGCAATCGATTCCGAACCAGGTCACGCTAAGCCACTTGTGGGAGCGCATTACTACTCCTGGTTTCCCGAGAACTGGAGTCACGGCTATATCGGACGGGTTACCAAGCCGCAGATTAAACCCGCCTTAGGTGAATACCGAAGCGGAACCGCTAAGGTGTTTCAAGAGCATTTGGCGCTTGGACTAAATGCCGGGATTGACTTCTTTATCTTAGACTGGTGGGCGCAGCGGTCCGAGGTGCGGCGCCGAGTGCGAGATTTTGTGGCGAACCCCGAAACACTTTCGGGGATGAAGTTTGCAATCCAGTATGAGAGTGGGGATTTGAAGGAACGGGGCGACAAACCGGAGCCCGGTGAGGATCCAAACATTATTGTGATGACACCCGAGCGTGCGCACAGACTCGCTTCACACTGGGCGTTTATTGCAAGAAACTACTTTAAGAACCCCTCTTACCTACGTATCGATAAGCGCCCGGTGCTATTTGTTTACGCTACTCGGCACATAGTCGGCCCTGTTGCCGAGGCGATTAGCGCAGCCCGCGACTTGGTACGTTTGCAAACAGGGGAAGAGATTTTTGTTGTGGGGGACGAGGCGTATTTTAATGTCCTAGACCTTAATCGATCTCACGGGATACATCTGTTGCCTGAGTTTGTTTCAAATTGGGCTCGGCTTTCCGCCTTTGACGCAATTACAGTCTATAACCCCTACGAATCAACTCGCAGTCGCTACGCTGGAGAGGAAGGGGCGAAGGTGTTTCTGCAAGAGGTGGAAAAGATGTATGCGCACTACAGCCGCTACGCCAGAATCTTAGGAATTAAGTTTATCCCCGGAGTGATTCCTGGGTATAACGACCGCGGGGTGAGGATTGGTGCGGACCACTATGTCCTACCGCGCATTGTAAACGGGCAGTCATTTTTTAAAGAAAATCTAGAGCGCCTTGGCCGGCCTTTTTTGGACCGGGAAGATCCAATGCTGGCGATTACCTCATGGAATGAATGGAATGAGGGGACCCAGATTGAACCCTCAATAGTGACCGAGGCGACTAACGAGGACATCACGGGGGACGGTGCTTTCTATACCCGCCACGAGTACCACCAGGGACTGGGCTGTCAGAACCTGGATGAACTATCTGAGTTTATCTCTAGCTTTAACCCCAATCCCTAGCCTTTTTTTGCAATTTACCCTGAAGCATTACCCCCCAAAGAGCGGATACGGGGGTGAGCAGTTACCCGTCCTTTTAGTTAACTAGCTGTTTTTATTAGGGTTAGAAGCGGTTGGGGTGGACGGGAATGAGTCATATTAATCGTGTGCACCTAGAGATTATTTGATTGGGGGCACGAAAAAATTTGGGGTTTAAGAACAGTGAGCTCTTTACCGGTGCCATCACGCAATAGCGGATTTCGTCGTAGCGGGTTTGTTAGGAGGGATGAGATGAAAGGGGGTTTTAATCAACTGGGTCCATCCCGGGAAGCGCTGAAGAAGCGTCTTATCTTAGTCGGAGCAGGAACAATTGTTTTCTCGCTCAGCGCAATTGTCAGCGTTCTTGTTTATAGCAATTCAACAGTCGAGGCCGGACAGCAGTATGTCCCTGAGCCACAAGTAAACGATGAGATTGCTTTTGGTACCGTCACGCTCGTAGCTCCTGTAGCTGAAGTTCCACAAGGGACTCGCGTCGGTAAAGTTCAACTTAAAGAGGTTTACTGGCCACGTGACCGGGTTCCAGAAGGGGCCGTGCGGGATATTGAAGATGTGCGCGAGATGTTTGCTAAAGTCAAACTCTCAGCGAATCAACCGATTCTTCGCTCAGACCTTTCTAATTCGGCGTTGACCTACGGTATCGGGGATTTACTTCCTCCGGGCCATCGGGCAGTCACGATTGAAGTTGATGCTACTTCCGGTGTGGAAGGTTGGGCAACTCCAGGGGCGCATGTTGATGTTTATCTAACCTACATGGACCAGGAAGATGGCGTTAATAAGACCCGCGTGGCAGTTGAAGATGCTGTAGTGCTTTCTTATGATGGTAGCTCGAAACGAGTGGTGAGTGACGAGGCTCGATCGGAGATGGGCAATACCCGCTCTTCTTCCAGCACGGTTACTTTGGCGGTGCCGTTTGAGGAGTCGCTAAAGATTCAGACCGCTCGCGCAATTGGACGTATTAGCTTGGCGCTTCGTAATACTAATGACGCTAAGAGTATGGGCCAGGGAGTGTTTGCTGCTAACGAATGGGAGAAGACTCCACATAAGAAGGATTCAAAGGCTTTCGTCTCTAAGGGCTTTGCCCGCTTTACTGATAACAAAGGGAACGATAAAAACTTTGTTCTTGGGCAGGATAAGGAGTGGTGGGCTTCGGAAGAGGGTGAGTAGGACTTAAGCTCACTAAATATTTCTTTCTATGAAATGGAATGCACTGGACTTTTGATGGTCCGGTGCATTTTTCGTTTTGGGGATAGAGTTTGGTTGGAGTTGGTTGGTTGGAGATTGTTGGAGTTGGGGTGATTCGTTGCGGTGGAGGTGGGGCCGGGGAGGGGGTGTGTAATTTTTTCTGTTGTCAC
>CAYMWO010000103.1:0-10684 GCA_964393905.1 uncultured Bdellovibrionales bacterium
GTTAGGATCTTTACTGATGCGAGTGCTTGGATATCAGCGGTTCTTTTTAGGAATTCCGCTGGCCAATAGACCGATTGTGCTGCTCTCAGCGATGCTTGTCCTAATTGGACTCCAATTTGTCTGCTTCGGTCTGCTAGCTGAGATACTGGTGCGGACCTATCACGAATCGCAGGACAAGAAGATTTACACTGTGCGTGAGGTAATTCGCCCGGCGTTTGATCTTAACTCTCCATATAATTCAGCGGTCGGCTCAACGAGTTCACAGCGTAAGGTCGTCGGCGTTTAGCGCAACCTATCTTTTAGCAGAGAAGTAATTCAGGAAAAGTTGGTTCGCCCATGGCAATAAATCTCCTGCTAGATGCACGTAAGCTCGGTGATGGCGGTATCGGCGTCTATATCGAGAACCTGATTGACGGGCTGCTGGAGCTTGAAGGTGAACGGGTAGAATCTCTGCGGCTCACACTGTTAGTCGGTGCCGAGCGGCAAACTGCGGACTCCCCACTTAAGCGTTGGGCCGGTCCTGTGGAGCTGGTTTATGAACCTTCAAAAAAATACTCACTCTCGGAATATTTCTCGTTAGCTAAGCGGAACCGCGAGCTACTACAGAGAATGGATATCTTCCATAGCCCTCACTACACGCTCCCATTTTTTCTCGGAATCAAGAGCGTGGTGACGGTACACGATATCATCCACATTACGCACCCTGATACCCCGCTACACCGCCCGGTCGCGAATATGTTGATTCAGTCCGCATTGAAGCGCGCGGCGCATATCATAACTGTGAGCGAGTCGAGTCATCGTGAGGTGCGAGAACGACTTGTGGGCGTCGATACCCCCATCAGCATTATCCCCAACGCCCTACGTCCTGGTTTCTCGCCACGCACAGAGGCAGAAAATCGGGATTTTATTGAGTCCCAGGAACTGCCTCCACACTTTTGTCTTTTTGTGGGGAGCGATAGGCCGCACAAAGGGTTTAAAGAGCTGCTCTATGGTTGGGCTAAACTTCGGGAGACTTGGGCCGAACCACCGGTGATAGTTGCAGTCGGTGGACGTTTTAGTGAGCGCACGAAGAAACTGGTGCTGAAACTCGGACTAGAGCGCTTTGTTTATTTTTATGGTGAGGCGAGCTCTGAGCAGCTTAGTCGGCTCTATGCAGCGGCAGAGGCCGTGATTATTCCTTCCAGACAGGAGGGATTTGGATTAGTGGCTCTCGAGGCCATGGCATCCGGCGCACCGCTAATCTGTTCTCCCGTGCAGAGCCTTAAGGAGGTATGCGGAGGCTGTGCCTGGTTTATGCAGGGACTGGGTTCCAAGGAGATTGCAGATTGCGTGACATCTGTTTTTGGAAACGATCTTATGCGCCGAAAAAAGGTTGCAGCCGGACTGGAGCGCGCTCTGGAGTTTTCTAGGCGCGGCGTGGCGCTTGCGACATATGAAGTTTACCGCGATGTTCTTCGCCGAGGTCAGGCACTGCCGCGAACTGATCTTGGAGAGGGCGTAAAGATTGAAAAAAGTGTCTCAACCAAGCAGGGTCAGTCCAGATGAGGGTGGCACTGATTCATGACTGGCTAAATGGAATGCGGGGCGGAGAAAGATGCCTCGAGGTCCTGTGTGAGATCTTCCCCGAGGCTGATATCTACACGCTTTTTCATCTGCCCGAAAAGATCTCCCCAACTATCAACAAACATCTCGTCATAAGCAGCGGCTTTGCCCGGCTGCCGGGTATTAACCGCTTTTATCGGCACCTCTTGCCGCTCTTTCCCGTTGCGGCCAGTAACCTAAGTAAAAAACTGCATGCAGCGCATCGCATCTCTGCGTATGACCTTGTCATCAGCGTTAGTCATTGCTTCGCCAAGAATGTCGTTGTCCCACGCGGTGTGCCGCATCTTTGCTACTCACTGACTCCGATGCGCTATATCTGGGATCAATACGAGAGCTATTTTGCTAACAGCAAACTCGAACCGTTAATTCGTGTTGTCGCAAGAGAGCTGCAGCGCTGGGATGTGGCTCGTGTGAGTAATGTAACGAAGTTTGTCGGTATAAGTGAGTTTATCCGTGCGCGCATCGGACGGGTTTATCACCGGGATGCGAGTGTAGTTTATCCCCCTGTGCGCACAGACTGGATTACTCCGGCTACTCCCAACGAAACAGCTCAAGGCTTTCTCTGCGTGAACGCCTTAGTCCCTTATAAGAATGTCCGAGTCATCGTCGAGGCGTTTAATAAGCTCGAGCTGCCACTTACAATTGTTGGAAAAGGTCCTGAGGAGCAGCGCCTCCGGGCGTTGGCCAAGGGCAACATCTCCTTCGTTTCAGATATTTCCGATGCTGAGCTGGCGGGACTTTATCGAAAACATAAAGCTCTAGTCTTTGCCGCAGTCGAAGACTTTGGCATGACACCTGTCGAAATGCAGGCCGCCGGAAGACCCGTCATTGCTCTGGGAGCAGGGGGCAGCCTGGAAACCGTGAACTTTGGTGGGGATAGTCCCACAGGAGTTCAATTTAAGGAGCTTACCAGCCAGGCTATTATTCAGGCTGTGGAATACTTCCTAGACCACACCCAGGATTTTACTGTAGATAATTGTATTATGCATGCTCAGAAATTTTCGCTGGGGCGGTTTTATGCGAAATTTTCCGAGCAGATCGAGGAGCTTGGATTTTCGCGAGAGACTGAAACAAAGGGCACCGCGCATATCGCTGGTGAAGCTTCTCTAAGACGTAGTCATGCTTAAAAAACACGCGCAACTTTTTGAGGGACTTTTTACGGCATCGGACCTAATCGTTGTGTCCGTCGCGTGGGTGCTTTCCTATTGGTTGCGTTTTGTTAGTGGCTACCTACCGGTTGATAAGGGCATTCCGCCACTGGCGGACTATCTGCGGATGCTGATATTTGTCTGGCCGATTTGGGCCTATGTTTTTCGCCGCTTTAATCTATATCGACCGATGCGCGGTCAGGGAAGGATTCGTGAAATCTTAAACGTCGTACGCGCCAACTCGTTTGCGATCGTGCTCTTACTCGCAGTGACCTACCTCTTCCGGGAGAAGAGCGTGCCGTTTTCACGAGCTGTGTTTGTCATCTTCTGGTTTACCTCAACGACTTTGCTTGTTAGCTCACGTTCGCTCATCCGCACTCTCCTGCGCGATATGCGCTCCCGCGGGTACAATTTGCGTTATGTGCTGATTGTCGGCTCAGGGCAACTTGCAAATAAGGTCGCCTCCAGAATTCTTGCGCACCCGGAGTTTGGTATTCAACTGTTAGGATGTCTCTCTAGCGATCGCGAGGGTATTGTCAGCTCTGGAGTTGTAAACGGAGACGTCTCTACTTACTACGCTACGAATGGAAATGGCGGTTCGACCCAGGATGTGCGGCCAGCAGTGCGGCAGATAAATGGCCAGCCTGTAGCGACTATTGGCACGGGCGTCCCACAGGGAAAACGCGGCCGAATGAAGGTCATAGGGACCTATGCCGATCTCCCTAAGCTTCTAGAAGAAGGTGGCATTGACCAAGTCATTGTCGCCTTACCGCTGGCTGATCATGATCGGATGGAGACAGTGATGTCTTCCATTGGAGACTCGATGGTTGATGTGCGAATAGTGCCCGACTATCACCAGTTTATCCAGTTGGGTTCACTGGTCGAGGACTTCGATGGCTTGCCCGTGGTTTCAATCGCTTCAACTCCCCTTAGCGGCATTAATCGTTTCACTAAACGCAGCTTGGATTTACTCCTGGGTGTTGTGTTCTTTATCATCGCCTTGCCGATAATGCTTGTCACGGCACTGTTGGTTAAGCTTACCTCCCGTGGCCCGGTGTTTTTTACGCAAGAGCGAGTCGGGCTCGATGGTCAATCTTTTACAATCTATAAATTTCGCACCATGTGCACCGATGCAGAGTGTGACGGGGCGAAGTTTGCTGTGAAAGGGGATGCTCGCGTTACCCCTCTCGGAAAATTCTTACGGCGCTTTAATATCGATGAGCTTCCGCAGCTCGTAAATGTGATTAAGGGCCATATGTCGTTAGTCGGCCCACGGCCGGAGCGCCCGGTATTTATCCAGGAGTTTCGCCGGCACTTTCCTCGTTACATGCTGCGTCACAAAGTCCAGGCCGGCATGACCGGTTGGGCACAGGTAAACGGCTGGCGCGGGAATACCTCGATTGAGCGTCGCATTCAGCACGACCTCTATTACATAGAGAATTGGTCGTTGGGGCTCGATTTAAAGATTATCGGGCTGACATTTCTTAATTCTTTCCGGGACAAGAACGCCTACTAATTCAACCGTAAGACCTTTCGAGGATTTTATGGTCGCCATTCTCTCTCCTTTATTGTAATCAGCCTGAAGCTTACGGGCATTTCTCGTATTCTGTTACCTAACACTAAGGAGGAGATTGATGTCTCGTCAGGTAGACTCGGTGAGAGATTCAGATAGCAGTAACCTCCCGTTAATGATTTTTTGTTCGTCGGTTGTCGGGCTCTTTGCAGAGTTGGCGATTATTCGCCTGCATGGCGCCTATATGCCGGTCTTGGCTCTGCTAAAGAATACAAGTCTGCTGTCGTGTTTCTTAGGCCTAGGTCTAGGGTTTGCCGCACCAGATAAAAGCAATACTCGGATTGGAAGATTCTTACCGATGTTGGCGGCGCAGATTGCCTTTTTGCGCTTTGTCGACCTCAGCGGAATTTACGAGAAGATTGGCAATCCTTTAGGGGAGGAGAACTTTCTCGGACTCCTGCCGTCGATTGGCCAGGCCAAGATGCTGGCTCTGGTGTTAATCGGAGTAATCTTTTCCTGGAACGTTTTGACCTTTATCCCGTTGGGTCGATTAATCGGTTCTCTAATCGGTAGGCTCGGGGGAACTCGATCGTATCATTATAATCTCTTAGGTAGTTTGGCAGGGGTTTTGCTTTTTGGCCTGGTCTCAGTTTTGCAGCTTGGGCCTTCTGTCTGGATTATTATCTCGGCACTGTTTATCTTCCCATTTCTTAATAAGCATCGCTCAAGTCTGTTCATAAGTTATTTCTGTGCGGTTCTGGCAGTCGTAGCGCTGGAGTATTCCAATACACCTTCGGTCCATTTTATTTTTTCGCCATATCAGGCGTTAAAGCTAACGCTAAGCCCGAATACTCCACCGGTAGTCTCCGTAAATAATCTTTATTATCAGCGAATGCTTGATTTTAGTGGTTCGCAGGAATCAAAGTCTGATCTACTAAAGGCGCAGCAGCGTTACTACGACTTGCCGATAAGTTCGGCACCAAAGTCGCCCTCCGTATTAGTAGTTGGAAGCGGAACAGGGAACGATGTGGCTGCGGCAATTCGTGGAGGGGCTCAATCCATTACCGCGGTCGAGATTGACCCGGTAATATTACAGGTTGGTAAAGAGCTACACCCGGAAAGGCCCTATCAATCTCCAATTGTGACCGCAGTAAACTCAGATGCGCGTAAGTATATCCGTTCTTCGGAGGGCCAATTTGACCTTATCGTCTATGGCCTGTTGGATTCACATGCACTTGTTTCCGGAAAGTCAGGAGGGCTGCGCCTCGATAGCTATGTATATACGGTAGAGGCCTTTAAGGAGGCGCGTCATCTGTTAACTGAGCGGGGCATGCTTAGTTTATCCTTCGTGCACATGGGAGACGCCTTTATCAAGAAGGTCTCGATGATGTTGGAGCAGGCTTTTGATGGTCAGCAGCCGCTGATTCTAAAATCTGATTACGACGGCGCGCTGACATTTATGATGGGGAATCAGCCTAAGGTCGTTGGGGATAAATGGCTGGGCTTTGCCGTGCTCAAGCTAGGGGCCGAAGAAGCCGCAGTTACGGCGGACCCCTCCACTGATGACTGGCCCTTCTTTTATATGCCGAGAAAGGCTCTGCCGATCTCGCACCTAGTGTTTCTTGGGTTCGTTTTGGCGCTGTGTTTTCTTTTCACAAAGCCGCTACTAAGTTCGACTACCGGCTATTTCGGTTGGCGGGCGTTTTGGTTGGGTGCGGGCTTTATGTTGTTGGAGACCAAAGCCATAACAGAGGTGTCCCTGCTTTGGGGGTCAGTTTTTTCGGTGACGACTGTTATCATCGCCTCAATCCTATTTCTCGCCCTTTGTGCCAACTGGTGCTTGAGTAAAGGTTGGGTAAAGCCCTCGGATAGACATTTCATCTATCTCCTTGGTGCTGTCATTCTCAGCTATGCAGTAACTTATCTCCCCCCCGGAACTATCTCCTCTGACTTGGAGATGTATTTAAAGCCGCTAATACTCACGCTTCCACTTTTCTTCGCTGGTCTCTGCTTCTCCTCTGAGGTGGCGCAACACGACACATCCGCCATGTTGGGCGCAAACCTTTTGGGAGCAATAATCGGCGGACTCTTCGAATACACGGCGATGTTAACTGGCTTCTCCGTGCTCTACATTTTTGTTTTCACCTTTTACACCCTGGCCTGCTTAGCCCGCCCCAAGGCACAGGTTTAATTCCGGCTAATTTAACATCCGCCGCAGTTTACTAACCTCCGTCGCGGCAGTTTCTAAGGTTTTCATGGCGGGGGTTTCTAGGATGAAGGGGATGTGAGCGAGTTTGGGATGCAGGAAAAAATTCTTCAGGGCTTTTTTCCCGATCAGGCCGTCCCCTATGTTTTCGTGGCGATCTTTGCGGCTACCCAGTTCAGTTTTGGAATCATTTAGATGGATGGCCCAGATTTTTTTTAAAGTTAAGACTTTTTCGCAGGCATTGATGAACTCTTCTAATTCGTTTTGTAAGTCGTAACCACTAGCCCAGAGGTGCTGCGAGTCGAGTGCGAAACCGACGCGGGATTTGTTTTCAATTTGTTGATAGACCTCTGCTAACTCCTCAATTCTGTCACCGATGATCTGTCCCCCGCCGGCTGCGACTTCCAAGATAAGCTTTCCCTCCGGCGCCTTCTCGAATACCCGGTTTATCTGCTCTGCCACCTGAGTCAGCCCAAGGGACTCGTCGGCCTGGTCTTTCATGCTTCCTAAATGGAAAATTACTCCGTCAGCTCCAATTCTCGCGAGCAGGTCTAGAGCATTGGTTAGGGATTTTTGCGCCAACTCTAAACGTCCGCTGTCGGCAGTTGCCAAATTAATAAGATAAATGCCGTGGAAGAAGACGCGCTTTACACCTGACGCCGGTAGTAGCTTTAGGTATTCATCCTCAATCCCTGGGGCAAACGGCTTTGTGTTCCACTGTTGGGGAGGTGAGGCGTGAATTTGGATGGAGTTTATCTCAAGTGCTTGAGCGTTCTTAAGTGCGTTTATAAGTCCCCCGGCGGCGGATACGTGGCAACCAAAAAGACGGTCATGCGGCTCTAAATTGCGTGCTTTCACTGATTAGAAATCCCCTTACGAAAATACCTTCGGGAGTTTATATCTGTCTTTATCAGTTTTGGGCAGTTAAGTGATTCTAACCACTTAAGCGTTGAATAATGATTTTTTCGGATTTATGCCGCGATTTAATCGCAATTGTCCATAACATAACTTTAAGTCACGGGTTTAGAGTTTCGTTCGGATTGACCTGATTGAGTCCGTTTTCGGAAAGTTTGAATTATCAAAGTTGATTGTCGTTTACGGGTAACTGATGTTGGGAGCAGTTTCAAAGTTTGGCAGTTGTGAACACTCCGTTCAGGCGAGAGCTGTTGCAATAGGGCTAGCCCTGCTTTTTTTCGCCTCCTGTCGGCACGCCAATCAGGCCCCTATCTCCGAGACACTTCCGCCATCGATTGAGACGACTCAGCTCTCCTACGCTCCTCCTCGGGTGCTCGGAGCGACCAGAATCACTTATCGGCCTTCGAGTGTGGCGCTTGTAAAAAGCGTTTCTCGTCCGAGCACGCCAGCTATTGAACCTGTTGTTAGGACAGCTCCGGCAGTTCCGGCTGGTGTTGATTATACAGAATTTGCTGTAGCTAAGCGCCGGGCCGAAGTTGTGCGCGGAATGTTTAAAGACACTCCCATTGTGGATCCAGAACACACTGCCGCCTTAAATTCCGTTAAGTCTGAGAATAATAAAACAAATTCGGCTATCCCGCCTACGGAGCCTAATCCGCATGACGAATTGGGAATTCCGACTGCTGAAATTACAGATCCCGATGCGCTTCACGAAAAATTTGAAGAGGCTTTAAAAAACTCCCACAAGGCGCTCACCCAAGAGCTCGTAGTCGCTAGAGGCGATCAGACCTGGAAAGAGGAGCTAAAGATTCAACCGCGGCCCGCAGAGAATTCTGCAATAGAGACCCCAATTACGGCGCCGCAAAATCCCTCAAAATTTGGCAAGCCGATGCAGTTCCCTCCTAAGCCGACACTCTCTCCAGAGTGTGGAATGCTCTGCTCGGATTTAATCAAGATCGCAATTATCACAGTTATCTACCTCGTCGTTCTTTGGCTCCGACTGAATCGCGACTTTAACAAAGACGAAACACTTTACCGTTAAGTCTTGAACGAACCGTTCAGGTTACCGAAAAGACCCCATACTTGTTTCTAACCTCCTGCATTCTAAGGAGTTTCCCCATTTACCGATGTACCCTCTCGGATTCATAGGCTTTGTTCCTAGATAACATCCGCATCAATTGGTTGTGGGGAGCATCTGTAACAATTAGAATAACTTTAGGTGGTTAAGGTTCTTTACGGGACTTTTTTCCGTTAGGGTAAATGAGCAAGAATTATTACGAACTTCTAGGTTTGACTGCTAGCGCCTCGCAAGACGAGATTAAACGCGCATATCAGCGACTTGCCCTGCAACATAACCCTAATTCCGCTTATCAGTCCGCTGATGCCGATCCAGCTGTTTTTGAAGAGCTATCAAAGGCCTTCGCAATTCTCTCCGATACTCAGAAGCGGAACGAATACGATTACATTCACGGATTTTTCAAGACCGCCATTGATCTCTCGGGCGATTATGGCAGTTGGGATCAAGAAGATAAATCGCAAGAGGGTTCGCACCGCGGACGTTCGTTTAAAACGGCGGAAATTTTCGGAGATGATAGCTCTGAGACAATGTTGGATTCTCAGGCTCGCTCCTCGAAAATGTTGCGTTCTTCGCAGGAGGCTAAACAAACCCTAGCCTCTCCCAATCCGGCCCGGTTTTCCGATCCCACAAAGCCGTTAACCTGGTTCGAAGTATTAAAATTTAATCTCAGGCAGATTGGGGCACGGCTGGGTGTCTGTGAAGCGCTGCCTCCTGCTCCGATAGATAATTCAGCTTCCACTCCCTATGAGGAGCTGATGTGCGTAACTAAAGAGCTGGCATTTCAAATTGATGCATTAGAATCGTTGCGCGGGACCGTTAGACAAGCTGAGCTACCACCGGACGAGAGTGGTCGGCCGCGCATTGTGAGAGTTATGATTCCGGCTGGAGTTAAGGATGGCGCGACTTTAAAAGTGCGGCCAACAGGTTGGTCAGGTAAACCAGGAGAGGTGCTTATGGCAACGGTAGAGATTAAACCGCATGCAATTGTTGAACGCGATGGCTACGACGTAATCGTCAAACTCCCGATTAGTATCGGTGAGGCTATTTTAGGAACTGAGGTTGAAGTTCCAACCCTCGAGGGGACTGTGCGTGTTAAAATTCCACCGCTAGATAGCCATATGAAGAAGCTTCGACTTAAAGGTCTGGGAGTTAAGGATAAGAAGAAGGATATTCAAGGGGATCTGTTTGTTCAGCCCTATATCGTCCCGCCAGACACTGTAACTGACTCTGTGCGTGAAGCCGCTAAAGCCATCGAATCGCACTATATGACCCCGGTTAGAAAAGATATCCCAAAGACCTTGGCCTAAACCACAAGTGGCGGCATCGGGCAGTCGAGAGCATCAGCGATAGCTCTGATAAGTTCTAGCTCTTCAATTGTTGCCATCCCGTCTACCGCAACGCACGCCGCGCACCCCATTAGAATCTGCTCCTTAACCGCGGCTGAACTCTGCTCAATCTTTGCAACTGCCCTAGTAATATCCTGTAGCGAGGCCTTGTGCGTAAGGTCCATGTCAAACCGTGTGCCGGGGTAAAGGCGATTAATGCCTGCATCGAACGCGTGCCCCGCGCTTTGCGGGTCGGGATTCCCTAAAATCGAGAGCCCTAGCATTAGTTCCACCGCGCTAGCTGAGACCTCCTTCAGGGTCTTATACTTAACTGTCGGCCGCTCTCGCTTGCGGAAGTAAATATCTAAATGCCGAAGCGCTATCTGTTCCAGAGCGTATTCAAAGAGCGATACCTGACTATCCGCGGCAATAAGATAGGTGCAGTTTTCTCGAAAGAGGTCGTATTGTGAAGGGGAAAGCCGTTTTAGTGTCGGTAGCGCAAGCTCCACTAGTGGAATTCTAAACTCTGGCCTAAGGGCCAAGACGCTCGGAAAAATCTTCACGACCTCGTTGTGAATTCCCTCAAAAGCAAACTCATAAAGGCGCCGCAGCTGAACCTCGCGCAGTAATTCATTCGATGAGAGAAGTAAGGAGTAAACTACGGCACAGGCACCAAAGGGTTCTCGCGCACAATTGGCGATCTTCTGCGGAATTGAGCTTAGAAGTCTCGCCGCGTAATCCACATGCTTTTCCGACACCGTGCCGACTGAGCCGATAAGCTTCTCCGGAGTTACGGAGATATTTGCGCCCGCGCCATACTGCCCATGAAGGTTTGAGGTAAATGGAGAGTCCTCTACGGCTGCGGTTTGGTCTCTTTGGGCTCGGCTCCCCTGGTCC
>CAYMWO010000104.1:0-10526 GCA_964393905.1 uncultured Bdellovibrionales bacterium
TCTGCACATCATTGTCCGGCAGCCAACGCCGACCCCAGAAATATTGCCAGCGGTTCCAGGGGTGGCTGGCGTTGGGATCGAATCGGGCCGCCCCTTGAGAACTGCCCAGCCAGACCACGCCCTGAGACGTCTTCGCATACTCGCGGAGGCCCTCGACGGGCCCTAGATCCCAGAAATCCCACGCTTTGGGTTTCCTCTCGAGCTTGAGCTCTGGCGGCACTTGTGGATCGTCGGCAGTTACCGGGGTGGCTATTCGTTGCAAGAACTTGGTTTTGTTCGTTTTTGATTTTTTGTATTAAATAAAAAAACGAACGAGAAGTTTAATCCCCCAAATGGTTATAAAGTCTGACACCACCTCAGGAACCGCAACCATCAACACTCTCCGAATGCGGTTCTGTGACGCGGCTTACTCATAGACCTTCAGAGAGACACCTTACTCAACTAGAAACACGTTAAAGGAGCTTTTATGGCACACAATCCCGTTATTTGGTTTGAAATTTATGTCCAGGATATGGCTCGCGCGCGGAAGTTTTATGAGTCGGTGTTTCAAGTAAAACTGGAGCCGCTTAATAATCCGAGCGACTCGGGCATGGAAATGTATAGCTTTGCCATGGAAAAGGACAAAGTCGGAGCGGGGGGCGCTTTGGTGAAAATGAAAGGCTGCCCATCCGGTGGCGGTGGCTCTTTAGTTTATTTTGCCTGTCCGGATTGCTCGGTGGAAGAAGCACGGGTCACGCAATTTGGTGGCCGCGTTGAGAAAGCCAAAATGTCGATTGGGCAATACGGATTTATCTCTCTGGTCTACGATACGGAGGGAAATATGATTGGACTGCATTCGATGGAGTAGGCCGCCTGAGTCGCGAGATAACTGTTAAGCAGCAATAGTCTCATAAGAGAAGTCAAACTTTCCCTCGGACTGCTTCGCGTGTTCAATCGTTAGGCCGACGACTTTACCGTCCTTATCAAGTTCAAGCATCACATGTTCACTCAGTTCCTGGGTCTGACTGGGTTCGCGATCGCTCAACTCGACATAGAGAGTATCTGTATCTTCGAAATATCGGACTTTCATTGAAATTATTCCTTATACGAACGATCCAGAAATGCGTTATGAACCGTTTATCCGTCCTCTAACAACACTACTCTGAGATATTTATCACCCAACTGACCAATCTTTCCCCAGAGCCGTATTCTACCATCGTCTTGAACTATCTTCCTACTTGGATTTCGCACAACCTCCATTATCCACTTATCCGGGATGGCTTCTCGGTCTGCAAGTAACCGACGAAATTGGAAGTATTTTGTGGTTTTCATTCGATTGAGTATCAAATAAAAAAACCAATTAGGAAAGCTGCATTACCATCAAATCCACGATATTCTCCTAAGTCGGTTATTACTAACGACACACTAATAAGGCAGTTAGTACTTGTGGCCAACTTAAAAGGGCGGCTCCACTTTCTGCCGAAATCGATTTCGCCTAGGAGAGTATTAATGAGCCGTGGAATAGTATTAGTTTTGATTGTTACGTCAATGTGGCTAGGGAAAATCAGTCCTGCGGAAGCTGAAATTATCGCGGCGTGGGATCGGGTGAGCATGACTTCCAATGAGTTGAGTTTCCCTATTGAAGTTCGGGCTGAAAGGACGGGGGCTGCGTTATCGAAGCTCATAGTTCGAATTGGCGACAGCGACATTATTGTGCCTGATAAAGACCTTACTGAACTAAATGAGGTGAGCTTAAGAAGCCTCAAAATCGGGTATCACTCTAAAACGTCAAAAACATTTTATGTCTCAGTAGTAAACGGAAAGACAAGTTCCTTTCCAGGTGCCAAGCAACCCGTTAAAACTTTTTTCGAATTTAAGGATGGTGAGTACTTTCGCGCAGTGAGTCTCCCCGTTTCGCAGTTCGTGGGGCACTAAAACATCTCCAAAAAAACAAGTCTCCACAAAACCTGGGTTAATTTAGAAGGGTTATCGCCCCTATCTCTTCCCAGCTTCTTAAGGGTTACTTATCAGAGGTTTGCCGATATATCGGGGTTCGCGGTATAATGGTCCTGCATGACTTGCCTTCATCGTAGACTATTTTATTTGCTTCTGGCGCTGCTCTCCGGCGTGGTGCTGCCGCTTGGCGTTCAAGTGGCGTTTGCGGAGCCTGTTGCCATCCCTAGTTCTGAGCGGTTAACCGACCTCGCACCGCGACTCTCCTCCCAGGTAGCGCAGTTAGCGACTACTGCCGTTCGATGTGCCGAGGGTCAATCTGCAGAGATTCGTCCTGAGAAGTTAGCCATTATCGATTACTCACTTCCCTCAACTGCTAAACGGTTTTGGCTGTTTGATCTGCGGCAAAAGCGGCTGTTGTTGGAAGACAGGGTAGCACACGGTAAAAATACCGGAGAGAACCGGGCACAACGTTTTTCTAATCTCCCAGGCAGTCTGCAATCTAGCATTGGCCTGTTCCAGGTTGGCGGTAGCTACATCGGGAAGCACGGAAACTCCTTGCGGCTTATCGGCTTAGAGCGCGGAGTTAATGACTTGGCCCTAGACCGAGCAATTGTGATACACGGTGCGGATTATGTGAGCGATAGTTTCATTCGCATACATAAGAGGTTGGGGCGTAGCTTTGGTTGCCCCGCCATGGCACCAGAAACTGCGGAGAAAGTAATTGAGTCCTTTGAGAATAGCCCGGGAATGTTGTTCTCATACTACCCCGATGAGCAATGGCTACGGTCATCTAAATTCCTTAACAGCTGCACTCCTGCCTAAACGATCGCTTATTGTGATCGCAAAAATATTATTAGCGTATAGCATCATCGTTTTTTTGATCTCAACTTCAGTTCTGGCACAGGCACCGAACGAGGCGGATATTCGAGGTGCGCTGGATCGCGGATTGGCTACTGCGCTGAAAGTTAGAATGCAGGGGTATAGTGCGCTGCAAATCGACCGAAAACTTCACTCCTGGTACGAACAACGAACTTTTAGCCCTCTCTGGTTTGCTGATGGCAAGCTCTCCCCCCGGGCGGATGATCTGCGAGCGGCACTTTATGCATCCATAGATGATGGACTTCGCCCAAACGACTATTTCGTCCAGCAAATTGAAGAGCGCTGGTCCAGCGCCGAATTGGAGAAGCTAGCAGAATTGGACCTTTTGTTGACCTTAGCGGCGGTGCGTCTCGCGACGGATGCTCGGATTGGGAGATATGAGTTACGGGCAATTGACACACAGCCCTTTGCTGGTTCACGGCTCGAGCCACCGGAGTTAGTGACTGATGTTTTAGATGTGGCGAATCAAACAGATATTGCTAAGGCTATCCGCGAGCAATTTCCCAGACATCGTCAGTATCTGCGGATGAAGCAAGCTTTGGCCGACTACCGCAAGATTGCTGTTGCCGGTGGCTGGGGGACAATCCCTGGAATTATTCCCCTGCGCCCTGGCAGCAGCGGACCGAGGGTGCACGCGCTCGTTGAGCGGCTAACAGCTTCTGGAGATCTGATTGAGAAAATCGGGCCAGATGAGAGTTATGGTGTGTTGGTTGAGGCTGCTGTTAAAAGTTTCCAACGTCGTCATGGCATCCCGCCTACCGGAGAGGTCCACGCACGGACGCTTGCGGAGCTTAATGTCCCGGTTGAGCAGCGCATCCTCTCGCTATTAATTAATCTGGAACGCTGGCGTTGGCTGGATCGCGATTTCATTGAAAAGAAGGCCGTGTATGTAAATATCGCTGGGTATGAGCTCTTTGCCCTGAAGGGTCCAACCCCCGAGCTTCGACTACCGGTGATTGTTGGCAAGGCCTTTCATGCCACTCCGGTCTTTAGCGATCTTATTGAATACATTGAGTTCAATCCGTATTGGAACGTCCCCGTTTCTATCGCTGCAAATGAAATACTTCCCAAACTAAAAAGTAATGCTGGTTATCTAAAAGCTGAGCATATGCGCCTTTACCCAAAAGGTGGCCCGTCTGATGGGGAACTTTCCCCTGATTCGATTCACTGGTCTTCGGTTCGCAAATCGGAGATGCATAGGTATTCCATTCGTCAGGACCCGGGTCCTTGGAACGCGCTAGGTGCGTTGAAGTTTGTTTTCCCTAACAGCTATAGCGTTTATCTTCACGACACTCCAAACCGAGAATTATTTGCTCAGAATAAAAGGGCCTTTAGTCATGGGTGCATCAGAGTCAGCAATCCAGCACAATTTGCCTCATTTCTGCTCGAAACACCCGAGGACCCCTGGCCGGTTGACCGAGTTGAAGAACTTATCGCCACTGGAAAGAACCAGATTGTCAGGCTTCCCCATCCAGTGCCGGTGCACCTGACATACCGAACGGCTTGGGTGGATAGAGACGCGACTGTAAATTTCCGCTCCGACCTATACCGCCGGGACTTGGCGCTTGGAGCGTCGCTTTCGGAATAACCCCCATTCTATAAGATCAACAAGGGGGATATAGTTGCCATGGGTAAAGAATTTAGCAAGCTGTGCAAGGCATGTATTTTAGAACAAACCAAGACCTTATTCAGAATGTCATTGCGTTTTTATTCTCCATCGCAGTTGCGCTTATCGGCGTCGAGCTGAGTCTGAGATATTTAGAGGTGCGACGAAATCTGATTCCGGCGATTATGTCTGGTGTCTCGTATGATCGCCGACTTCCGCTTGAGGTCATTACCGAAGAGCGTGCTAAGGGTCGGCCATTGTACCCACGTATTGCGCCTACTTGGGTCTCGTTGCAAAGGTTTGTTTCTGGCAACGAGCGCATTGTCACCTTTGGAAATATCGCTGGCACGGAGGTGGTGGACTGTAACGAATCGGGGAATTATTCCATTTCCAAAATGGATGAGTATGGTTTTAGAAACCCAACGGGGATTTGGGAAACAAAGGAAGATCCAACAATTATGATTGTGGGCGACTCCTTTGCCTATGGCTCGTGTGTGCCAGACGGGATTGATGTGGCATCCAACCTACGCAAGGAGTTTCCGCGTACTATTACTCTCGGACAAGGCGGGAACGGTCCTCTCCTTGAGCTTGGGGCGCTTAGTGAATATGCGCTTCCCGCTCGACCTAAGGTTGTGATCTGGATGTTCTATGAGGGGAATGATTTTTATAATCTTCGAGAAGAGCGGCAAGATGAGCTTCTTTTACGTTACCTAGAAGATGACTTCTCCCAGCGCTTAATTAATCGTCACACCGAAATCCAGGACTTCCTCAAAGGGCAAGTGAATCAACTCTTGGCTGGGCACAAGCCGGCGGTAAATCGTTGGGTTAGCGAGAGATATGCATTCAAAAGTGTTCTCACGCTGTTCAAATTAAGGACGATTGTCTCTAAGCTTTTCTCCCGGAGTGAAAGCTCAATCGAGCCCGCCGAGAGTGAGTGGGACCTTCTTGGGCGGGTAATGAGGATTGCCAAAAGTCGGACGGAAGAAGCGGGTGCCCAATTCTTGCTAGTTTCAATTCCTTCCTGGCCTCAGCTTGCCGAGGGGAGTGACCCGCGAGTTCCGCGGGATAAACTCATTAACTTGTATCAATCACTCGGAATCGACTATCTCGATATAGAACACCTGTTTCGAGAAAATCAGGACTGGCCTCGGTTTTACCCGTTTCGCAACTATGGTCACTGGAATGAAGAGGGATATCGTTTCGTAGCTCAGGCCATATTGAAGCGAATCGTATTACAAAACGGGCCGATACTTAGTCCACCGCAAGCCAAAAAGTAGCGGAGTAAATGCCGTAATAATGGTATGTTATAGCTATGTTTTACATCTCAAGTTCATCAGGCGCACTAACCCCATTCGACCCTCGAACTGGGTCTATTTCAATTGCAGCGGGTCCTATTGAAAAAGCGGCGGAAGTGCTGAATGTTTCTGAACTCAAAATAATTCAAGGTGTAGAGAAGGTCGAATTACTGAGGGATGTTTCTGAAGTCCTGGCAACTAACGCCACAATCGATAGTCTTAATCAGATTGAAGATGCCTCAATTTATGAGGGCCCTGTAATGCCAACCACCAGGGATCTTACCGGATTAACTGACACCCTTAATATCGGTCGCGCTGGAGCTGCGATGGCTTATCGCGTGCAGGAAATGGAGTTTGAACCAGAATTACAACCCACTGAATTAATTCCCAAGGTTGGAGCAGTCCAACATTCAACACAGGTCAACGATGACGCTGGCGAGTCTCGTGAACGGGTAAACCCGATAAAGCGCTCGAACTACAGGTCCGCTCCGCCCGATAAGGAGCGAAAGCGGGTGGTCGCTGCTATTGATATCATGAGCTCACCGGTGTTTTCACTGAGGGAGGATATGCCGCTGGAGGAGGCGGAGAAGGTGTTTAAGTCCAAAAAGTTTAGACACATTCCAATTGTCTCAGCTGCCGGGCAGTTGGTGGGAATTGTCTCCGATCGGGACTTTATCGGTCGAGTGCTCGTCGGACCTTCTCCCCAGAAGAACGCGAATGCGAGTTTGATTAGGGAGCGGATGGTGACCAATATCTTAACCGCTCGTCCACAGACTGAGATTCGCGCGATTGCGGAGGTGATGATTGCCCATCACATCGGCTGCCTGCCGATAGTGGAGGAGAGCGGGGCGCTAGTCGGGATTCTTACCCGCAGCGATATTCTGCGCGCGATTGTTAACCATGCGCCGATTGAGCTTTGGACTTAATTTAAAAGGGTGTCAAATTGCGAAAACAATTTCGTTTCGTTCGTTTTTGAGTTTTTGTAACAATTAAAAAAAACGAACGAAAAGTTTATTCTACAAACCCCTGTTACGACGGCTTTTTGTAGGGTCTCTCGCGAAAGTGGCTGACACCCATTTGTATAGGTGTCAGCCACCGATTACCAAAGAGCTTACTACCCCTGCCTACTTTCCACCCTTAACCGCCCGGGCGTTTTTTACCAGCTCTACAAACTCCCGCCTGTAACCGTGCGAGTCCTTGCCCAGAGACTTGCTAGCCAGGTCTAAGACATCGGTCAGCGAATACGTTCCGACATACTTACTGTCCCGCAGAATCTGGCCAAAGTAAGCCACAGCGGCCGCGAAGCGGAAGTCATCGGAGGATTCGGCGGCGGTGGCCTCTACCTTGGACTTTTCAATCGGGAAAGTCAGTAGCTCCGAGGTATCCGCATTTGGTGCCTTGAAGCGCACTTTTAGGAAACCCAGCTCTCCCAAATTCTCGCCTGAGATATCTGCCTTCTTTTCAGTGGCCGCAGTCTGGTAGCGAGAGTCAACTGAGAAAGTCTTTGCGAGCGCTGAATCCTTTAACACCACCTCATAAATTGCAGTCACGGTGTGTCCGGAGCCAATCTCGCCAGCATCAATCTTGTCGTTATTAAAGTCCTCTTTCTCCAGCTTACGGTTCTCGTAACCAATCAGCCGATAGTGCGAGACGTTTGCCGGATTAAACTCGATTTGCAGCTTCACATCCTTTGCGACAACTTCAATCGTCCCCATCAGATCGGTCTCGAACACCTTGCGGGCTTCATCAAAGGAATCGACATAGAAGTAGTTGCCGTTTCCTTTGTTCGCAAGCTGCTCCATCATCCCTTCCTGGATGTTGCCTGTGCCAAACCCTAAGGTAGTGAGCGTTACTCCCGACTTGCGCTTTTCTTCAATGAGCTTAATCAGCGCTTCGTGCGAAGTCACGCCGACATTAAAGTCACCGTCAGTAGCGAGAATCACCCGGTTCACTCCGTCCTGAATCCTTGCTTTATCAGCAACGGAGTAGGCGAGCTCGATTCCGGAGCTACCGGCGGTGCTGCCCCCGGCTGTGAGGTTTTCAATCGCCGCGAGAATCTTGCCTTCGTCGGCCTTACCCGTAGCATCAAGAACAAGTCCCGCATTTCCGGCGTAGGTTACAATCGAAATCTTATCCTTCTCGCGCATCTTCTGCGTAAGGAGCCTAAGAGATTTTTTCACTAACCCCAGTTTATCCTCACTCTCCATCGAACCCGAAACATCTACAAGAAAGACCAGGTTCCAAGGCTTCTCCTCTTGGACAGCGTCCCGTGCTTTGACTCCCAGCTTAAGTAGCAACCGGTCCGGCTCGAGCGGAGAGGGTGCTATCTCATAGGCCAGAGAGAACGGCTTCTCGTGCTGCACGGGATAGTTGTAGTCAAAATAGTTGATAAACTCTTCAACCCGCACAGAGTCGGCCGGGGGTAACGAGCCTCCTCGTAGATATCTTCGCGCGTTAGTATAGCTACCGGTATCGACATCGATACTAAAAGTCGAAACCGCATCAGCCCGCACATCTATCCGTGGGTTCTCGCCGTAGCTTCTATAGGCCTCACGGTTCTCAACTACCACTGGGGGCTGCATGTAGTCCGGCATCGTATTAGCAACCCAGGTTCTCGGAGTAGGAGCCGGAGGTATCGCCTGGGTGTTGCCAAAGATGTCGACCTCCTCTGACAATTTACGCTCCTTTGCTACTTGCTGTTCAGCTCGCGCAAAGGATTTCTGTGGGGCGCCTGCCATGTCGTAAGCCTGACCGTTACTGCCATCCTGCTTAAGAACCCTGTCATCCATTTGAACGGTCGGACCACTCCCCACCTCGGCAGGGAGATTGTGCGCCGGAAGGGGTTCAAGCTTACCGATAAGATTCTCTTTCTTGTCTTTAATATTATCTATGGGAGTGACCGGCCGGCTGTCTGCCGTTCCTACCGTCCTAGACTCTTCCGCTACCGGCGGTTGTGGGAGCGCCAACGGAAGTTGCTGTTCCGTTTGCTGCGCGGTTTTTAAAACAAGCACTAAAGTCGCCACTGTCGCCAGTGACCCCAAAACAAGTCGTCTATCTGTCAGCGTCATAAATAACCTCTTTATTAAATTGGATTCCGCTTCCGAAATCCGTTCCATAACCTTCACATCGAAATTGGAACTGGGGGTAAAGCTTTCTTGGTGGATGGCGTTTTCTCCGCGCAAGATGGCTTGGTAGTTTTGAAACTCGGCCTTTAGTATTGAGTCCGAGTTAAGCATTGCTTCGAACCGCTCTTTGGCGGCAGCACTTAAGCGTCCGTCGATATAATCCAGGAACTGGCTTTCCAATTTGTTATTATTCATGACGTAATGACCGAATGGTTTCTGGGTCGAGCTCGTTTTTTAGAGTAAGTCGGGCGGTGTTTAGCCGCGAGCGCACCGTTCCAATCGGCACGCCGAGGACAAGCGCCGCCTCTTCGTAGGATTTGCCTTCCAGGCCACAGAGGACAATGACCTCACGGAACTTAGGTTTCAGACCTGCAATCGCCGAGCGGAAGAGTTCGAGAGCGGATTGCCTTTCGGCTAACTGCTCCGGGGACTGGGAAGTGCCTGCGGGTGTTAAGTCGGTTAGTACCTTTGTCCGTTGAGACTCTTTAAAGCGCCGGGAGCTAAAATAGCTGTTGGTGGTGTTCAGCGCGATTCGCACCAACCAAGTCGAGAGCTTCGCCTCATAACGAAAGCTCTTTAGGTTCAGATAAGCCTTTACAAATGTCTCCTGAGCCAGGTCGTCAGCGACGGCGTGGTCTCCAACCTGACGTAAGATCATGCTGAAGACCTGACCTTTATACCTCGAAACCAACACCTGAAATAACTCCCGCTTTCCAGCTAAAACCTGTCGCACTACTTCACCGTCGGAGAGTTCCGTATTCGTGGTAGTTGGAGTTTGTTTAGCGGTGTCAGTCGCCATAATTAGAATCAGCTTCTAGGCCACCGCTTTTTAACATGTTCCATAAACTTCACGACACAGGACTCTCGTTTTCTCTGCCCTGTTAGACCAGGCCCAGGGAATTTGGTTCGAAAGTGGCCTTTTCCCCCTTAAATATGCTAGGTTATCCCTCTTTTCTGGTTAACCTTTATACGTCGAAACCCTGAATGATTTACCTGGATGGCAATGCGACCTCGCGGCTTAGGCCGGAGGCGGAGGAGGCGCTCTCGAAGCTTTTAGCTTCAGCGGCATCCCATGGGAACCCGTCTAGTGTTCACGGGGCTGGAAGGGCCTCGCAGGGCTTATTAGAAGATGCCCGCGAATCATTGCTGTCATTTTTCGGTCCAGTAAACGGAACTGTAGTGTTCACATCCGGCGGCTCTGAAAGTTGCAATACTCTTGTCACGGGGTTTTTGTCACCGAAGTTGAGCTCTGGCCATCTGCTAAGCTCCGCGATTGAGCATGCCGCCACTCTCGGCGCCCTTAACGCACTCCAGAGCCGTGGGTTTAGCGTGACCCAGGTCGCACCGGAATCCGATGGGGTAATCTCAGCGGATAAATTCCTCGAGGCCTTCACTCCGGAAACCGAACTTGTTTCCTTAATGCTCGCCAATAACGAGACGGGCGCCTTGCAGCCGGTAGCGGAAATCTCCCGAACCCTTCGTGCTCGCGGCTATTCGGGACCGATTATTTCGGACATCACGCAAGCGCCACTTAAAACTGCTTTCAGTCTCCAGGGGCTATTCGACGCCGGGGTAGACGCCGTAGCGCTCTCCGGTCATAAAATGGGAGCGCCCGCGGGTATTGGTGCCATTATCCTCGCAGGCTCGCATCACAAACCTGCCACGCGCTGCTTTCAGTTTTACCCT
>CAYMWO010000105.1:0-10458 GCA_964393905.1 uncultured Bdellovibrionales bacterium
CCTTTATAACTCCCCGGTACTCCGAACAACTTCTTCCTACCAACAGCTCCATCGCAATAATTCCATTAGATCATTATCGGCTCATTCACTGTAATTGTTTCGCGCTTAGAATCGCGGGATTTGGAACAATCTTCCATCAACTTAGAGTCAGCTGCCAAAAACAAACGATAACCTTAATAAGGGATTAAACCCGCTCTAGAGGTGCCAGCCTCCTTTATAACTCTTCGGAATTCCGAATAAATTATTTCGCCGACAACTTCTCCATATTTAGTCCATTAAAACCTTATCGGCTTGCCTACTCCTAATGTTTCGCGTTGCGAATTGCGGGATAAGGTCTAGCGCTCAATTTGTTCGAAGCTGGACAACCGATTGCAAAATAATTACTATAGTAATGCTTCCTATAGCAGCGAGAATTTATAATAATGAAACGTAAGACACTTTCACGAACCTTGGTCACTGCTGCCAAAGATTTAGGCCTTAATAAAGTCACCGTAGACAAGCTCGAGGCGTTAAACATTCCTAAAGTGAAGAGCATGACGGCAAAAGATATTAAGAGAATTCGCGAAAAGATGAACGCCAGTCAGGGAGTTTTTGCGCGGTATCTAAATGTGAACCCATCAACCGTACAAAAATGGGAACAGGGCACGGTCCGCCCACAGAATGCAGCTTTGAAGCTACTGAATTTAATCAATGATTTTGGAACTGATATTTTGTTACGGAATAAAGCATTAGATCGGAAGTAGGTGTGCTTCGCACTAAGGCTTTACGCACCAAGTGGCGGCCTCCTTTATAACTCCTTACTAGCCAACCGGGCGCAGAGCTAGGAGGTAATAGCCGGAGCTTCAGTGCGAGAAACTTAACGCCGCTGCTCCTTTGCAATAAGTGCTGAGGTCACTAACACCAAGACCGCTCCGAGGAGCTGTAACTGACTCAACACCTGCCCAAACGCGAGATAAGCTACGGGCGCGGCAATGACCGGACCTGTCGCCCTTAGGGCGGAGACAATCCAGCCTGTGACATTTCGCATCGCGACATACCAGAGGGTAAGCCCGAAAACCTGAAACAACATCAGCGCTATAAAGAGGCTCTTCCAGCCTGCGCTTGGAAGCTCCAGCAGCGGTGCCGGTGCGGTGGCAAGAGCCAGAGGCAGAGCAATTATCCCGCCAGTAAGATTCACCACCGTATTTACTCTTAACGGACCTAGCGCGTTGGCCAATCTCGCCGCGGGGGCATAGGTGAGCGAAACCAGAGCGACTGTGCCAATCACTAATATGTCTCCATACTGATCTACATCGAGCGACAGCTCGCCATCAGTAGAGAGAATAATGGCGCCTACTACATACACAGAGAGCTCAAGGCGGAGCTTAAGATTGCTGCGAGAATTCCACCGAGTTGTGAGTGTCCGCTAAGCATAATGAGTGGCGGATTATCCTACAACTACAGGGTTTATTAAAGGGTAAGAGTTTTCGGTCGTCAAACCACGTCCCGATGTCGACCATCTCTGCTGAACGAATCTCCCTATTTTAGTTACTCCCGGCCTATGCTATAGGCAGGCCCTTGCGAATATCTCCACTTTCGCCCGCTCTTTTCACCGCTATTATCTGAGTTACAAACAAACTCTCATTTCGTTAAACGGGCCGTTACCGCAATTTGTTTTGCACTTGATGCCCTTTGCCGAGATGAGGGGAAAATAGGTTTTTTGAATTTCGGCACGGATACTTTTTTGATGGTGACGAGGCGAGTGCTTCGCGCCGCCACCATCAGGAGTCTCCGGTCATGAGTGAGCGCTTTCTGCAGTATTGTCGTGAGCGGCACGCCGTTCTCTCGGGGAGCGGGCTCTTTGAAGTCGGGGAGTGCTTTCATGGGCAAGTACCGGCCCCCAACCTAAAGGCGATCGGACTCCTCGCCCTCGCCTACTTGGCTGTCACGGATAAAGAGCTCCGCACCGTTCTAGAAGCGCGGCTCGGAAGCGTGCTTCCAATCTCCGATATCAGCATCGACTCGGCTCGCGGTGAAGCCGTCTACGGGATTCGCAGGATTCTCGAGGGCTCTGAATCATTGGAGATTCTCCCGCTGGGCGACGACCTCTCGTTCGTCGTCAGACGTTCCGGTGAGATTCCCTCCGGAGAAGGCCTTTTGCGGCCGTGCGTGATTTCGAGCCTTATCGTCAAACCCGAAAAGCTCATCCCGGACTCGTCCAACGAGGGGGCAAGGATGCGCCATATCGGCAGGCTCATGATCTCCCGCGCCCTGCTATTCAAGACACTCGGAATTCAGTGCCGCTGAGTCCGTATCAATCGACTTAGCTGGGCGAAAACTGAGGGGGAGTGAGGTTATCCGAAAGGTTAAACAACTCCCCCTCAGCTCGGGCTTTTTTGGTTCGGGCTTTTTCTCCCCTAGTTACTAAGATGCAAGAGTTGCGGCCGGACGGATTTAAGAACCTTCGGTTAAAAAATGTATCACCGCGGGGAGGGCACGCACGCTTTCGCGCCGTGCCCTCCCCTGGCTCTCTATACTTAACTCTCTATGCTGGCATCCCCCTCTCTAGTAGCCCAGCTGCTGCTTGCGATGCTCCGCAGCATGCTGCTGCCGCAAGGCATCGTCCCGCGCCCGCATGTCCGCAGCGAAGTCGTGAGGCTGCGAAGGGGTAACCCACGGCGCCTGCGGCTCGGTACTGATGGGAGTGTAGCTCGGCGTGGAACTGGGGCTGCTATACGAGGGCGGAGTGTAGCTGCTGGAAGAGCTCCGATAGCTCCCTCCGCCGCCCGAGTAACCGCCACCTCCGCCACCACCCGAATAACTTCCCGCGCCCCCACCACTGGAAATTCCGCAGAGGTCAGCAAGGAAATCGAGGGCTGCCTTGCCGACAGGGAAAATGCAAATCCAGCCGATCACGCGGAGCGCCGTGGCCACCCCTTGCAAACTCTCCGGCCCCGGATACCACTTGAACCAGGAGAAGATCACAAGCAGGAGGGAAAGGCCGAATCCCGCGATCAATGCGATGAGCGTCAGATACAACAGACCCAGAAGCAAGCCGACCGACAGAAACGGAGTGGCTGCGAGCAGATACAGACAAACCACTCCGACAAACACCAGCCAATGCGGCCGGAGATACGGCAAAGTCTTGGTCGCCTTCGCACGAGCCTCATGCCGATCGAACTCGGAAAGCATCCAACGGTTCAGCTGACGCCCCAGATAGGACTGCTCAAGCACCCAGTAAACACCAAACAGCGGCAGCCTGAGCACGAAAACGACCCCCTTCCAGAACCAACGGTCCGCCGCCTGCAGCGACTTCCTCGTCGGCTGCAGAAGCTCAAGCACTCCGAGGTACGAGGCGAGCACCACAGCGGAGATCCCGAAATGGGCCAGATACGTCGTGGCAATTCCAGGCTTCAACAACGTCACCACCCACCGATATCCGAACCAGAACCAGAGCACACCGCCGGTGATGGCGCAGATGACAGCCCAGTTGAGCTTTCTCAGCTTGGCCCAGAAAGGGTTCTTAAGAGGTTCTGGAATCTCGAGCAGATCCGCCTTCGCCAACTTGAAGAGGCGGCGCACCCCCGTGAAGAGGTAGCCCACGCCCTTCTTCAGCCACTTGCCCCAGAGGAGCCAGCTCATGCTGAGGCCGACGATGAGAAGGTAGACCACCGTGGCACCCAAGTTCCGCGCCCACGTCTCGGTGTAGACCGGCATGCCGAACCACTTCAGCACCGGGCCCACCACGGTCTGCGCGATGGCACGAGAGAACACCATCAACGCCGCAAAGAGAGTGAAGATCGCAAGCATGTCGCCGGTTGCGAAATCCGGCTTGTTTCGAGGAGCCTTCAGCATGGAGATGTTACCAATCCGGGCCGGGGATCAAAACCATTTTAATCCGTCCTAGCCCGGGCGCACCAAATCGTCCGGACTAGAAGGTAAATTGCATTACCCAAATTGTAAGTTTTCAAAGAGCGCTACTACTGAGCCCCCTCACAATAGCCGCTTAATAATAAGGAGCCTTCCGGATAAGGATTCAGAACTGGCTTCAGATGAGGTCTTAGGGAGGGCATAGATGGTGTGAATTTATTCAGGACAGATGGTGCGAACCTTTAGAAAAACCCAGGCAAACGCCATTTTGTCACCGAGCGGCGGAGGGGGGAGCCTGTGCACCCCACCTCCGCCCGAAGTCAGTTACGGAGCTAGCGGCTGCCCGGCTAGGAGACAGAGATGAGCGCCTCTCCCTTCTCTCCTCGAATCATGGCCCGCAGATGTCTCCGCGCGTCTTCGAGCACCAAGAGCGGGGTGCCGACAAACGGCTGTGTGCTGCTGGCGCGCTCGTTGGAGTGATACCCCCAGCAGGACTGCGCCCCGAGCTTGGCGAGGGCTTCGAAGGAGTACGGGGAGATGCCCGAAGACCGTCTCCGTTCCTCGTCCGAGCGCGGGTCCAGATCGCTCCGCCACGCCTGTCCCGCCGAAACGATCGGTTCGAGCACCGGCCAGATCGGGTGGAACAACCCGAGCACGGGGCCATCGGCGCAGCCGAAGTCCGCAAACGCGCAGGAGTTCAGATACGCCGCCCACCACTCCATCCCAGTAACCGCCAGCGGGTGCTCGTTGATGTCGAGGGGGCAGGGCTCCACGGGGCGCACGACTTCCCCTCCGAGCGCGAGCCACGTCCGGGCCTCCCCTCCCGGAGGGGTGTGTTCCATGAAGATGTGTATGGAATTGAGGCCCACCTTGTACCGAACCGAGTGTCCCGGGAAGTGCGGGATGTCGTGGTTGAAGACCGCAGATCCTTCGGGGATGAGGCCCCAAGCGGCACCGGCGGAACCCCCGGAACCGTAGCAGCGCGAGACCTCGCCGATGGCGCCCTCTGGAGTGAACCCCTCGAGCAAGGGGGTGAGCTGGTCCGCCGAGCATCCGCCACTGGGCGCGATGCCGAAGAACCGCAGCGTACGGAGCATGATCGCAAGCAGAGGGTGAACCCTCGTTTCCGTTTCCGAGCTCGACATGATAGCTCCCACCTTTTCAGGCGGGCTCCCATTCGTCCGTTTTTTAACGAACGAGACCTTGTAAAAAACCGCAAACGCACCACATGCCTGAATCGGTAACGAGATTACGTCACCGATTCGGCAGATGAATATGTCTCTACCGTAATAGGGAAAAATGAAAGAGAGCGAAGGGGGAGAGTGCCACGGGAGGATAATCCGAATCAAGGGGCATCATTATAGCTGCACTCCATCAAGCTAACCCAATGAAAACTAACGAATGTCACCGGAAAGAACAATTAATTGAAGTTACGGTGCGAGGAGTCAAAAACCTTTTTCAGGTTCATGACTCCTCGCACCGGCCTCCCGAAGGCGCCGTGAGCGGTGGTCAGAACCGGATGTGGTTACGCGCGGCGTAGCTCTGCCAAGCGTCGTAGTACCAAATGTCGAGGCCGTTCATGTCCTCGATGGTCCCGTAGAAGTTGCTGAAGGTCGCGTCAGACGGAGCTGCGAGGTAGGCTCGCTGAGCCGTGATGAGCGCATCGGTCCGCTCTCGCACAAGTCGGAAGTGCTCTATTCCCTCAGGGCTTACAACGAACTCTCTGAAGTGCTCGTTGATCACAGCCTTCCGGCGCTTCCGATTCTTCCGAACTTTGCGGAGCATCATGTGATTGACCACAAGCCCCGCGAGCAAGATCACAAGCACCAGAGCGATCGCTCCGACGTCAGACGCATGCCCATTGGTCGGGCCGTCGAGCGCGGCCAGAATGAACCTCATGACAGGACCTTTCCCCGGGCGGAACTAACCCCCGGAAATCGACCAAAAAACCGTAAACTCCTCTACCCGTGCAGGAACTCTTAGCACAGTTTTTTCGGTAGATAAAAACAGTGGGAAACCCCTTGGAGTTCTGGAACAAGTTATTCAGGTCCTGTGGTTTTGAACCGCTGGAAACTCGTGATATGTAGCAACACCCGCTCAGCATTCGCACAAACGATTCGCTCTCGGCAGTTCTCTATCCATTCCAATTAAACTCGAGTAGTCGTGATTTAACCCTCCGCTACACAGAAGCCGTTTAACGGTCTCTGCTTGGCGGAAGGAAAGAGATACAGGTTTTTTCCTCCGCTGTAGTTTCTGTTCTGTTCCCAAGAAATTCTCGGAGACTCGCATGTCCACACTCGCGCGAAGGATCATGGCAGAGGCGGCATACCACGAGCTCGTCATCACGGCGCTCCTGCGCTGGGTCAGGGCCGGCTTGGTGCGGCAGGTCGGGCAGAATGACTCGATCAATCCGCACACCTACCGCATCCGTTTTGCGGACTGGAGCCAGCTCTACTACACACCCGACGTCGATGGGCGTCTGCGAGAGAGCTCGCTCGCGCTCGACTACAGCTCGCAGAACAACTGCCCGGCCGTGTCTGGGACGATGGCTGATTGCTTTCACAACGAGCTGTTCGGGGACATCGTTCCGACGAATCTCTCGGCACTGACCCCAAAGCGGCATGTAGCAGTCGACGGGATTCTCGAGTTCGCCGCGCGCTATGCCGACCAAGCGCTCAAGCTCAAGGTCGACACCGCACCGGATGGAGTGACTCAGCTTCTCTGGCAGGGCCCGGCCTGGGTTGGGGGGCCAACCGGCAGCGGCTGGATTCGGCCCTGGCTCGACCTCCCGCGCTCCACCCGGCCCGGGAGTGACGGTCCCGGGATGAGAATCGAGCGCTGCGGGGTGAGCCTAGAGCGTGAGCTCGAGCAGGTCTGGCGCGGGGTTGTCGTCTACTGCGCCCGCATGATCTTCCGCTGGCAGGTGCCGAGCGGCAGCGTTTGCGGGCCGTCCGATGCCGAACAACGGGAGTTCATGGAGCGCCACGGACTCGAGTTCGACATGCTCCCGCAACTCACCGAGGCCATCGACTACTGGCTCCACGTCATGGGCCAGGATTGGGAGGGGCGCCCCAGGGAGCCGGGGACGACCATTGCCCGTTCGCGTATCGGCGAGACGGCCGGCCTCGTCCTCGACCTCTCGGGCGTGGACCAAGGGGTGAAGTTCGACCTCACCGAGCCCGACTAGCGCGAAGAAGTAGGTTCCCGAGACGGGTGGGGCATGTAAGCCCACCCGTCTCGGTTCGATAAATGGTTTCCTCTCTTTCCTTCCCGCAATCAACTTTTGAATTTCTTCGAGAGCTTATCACCTGCTTTGAGATCCTCCCGGTGCAACTTGAGTGTGGCCCCGGTTTTCGTTAGATTACAGACTCCTTCGTTCTTTCCTAGTTTAAGTCAAGGTAGAGAGTTCTTGATTCCTCAGATGGCTACGCCATCAGCATTCTGCACCCGAGCGTTGCTACCTGAGGAGTACGAGATATAAGGTTTTTTACTCGGACTCTGAGAGTAATGCCGTTGTGCGGGCTGGGAGAGTTTACGGTCGCGAAATGTTGCGGCTTTAAACTCTCCCTGTCTCACAACCTCGGCGCTCACCGCGCCCCTACTCCCGGAGTTCCGTCATGTCTACCCAAGCTCAGAAGGTGCTCGAAAAGTTCTGGACTGTGAGCCCTGATGGCAAGAGTCCGCGCACCATCGGCACGGCGCACAAGAACCGGCACGGCAAGGTGGTCGACTTCTATCCGGCCGTGATGGATCCTCTCGCCGCCGACTCGGTCACCGCCAGTTTCCGCCCCGCGGCGGCGGCTGCGACGATGCTCAGCGTTGGATCTGCGACCCTCACCCCCGGAGTTCTGACGCTTCCTCTGACCAGGGTCATCGAGGAGGTCCCGATTCCGACGGGTTCGAAAGGGCCGCTCCGTGCGGTCATCGAACCGTGGCTTGAGGGCATCCCCGTGCAGCGCTGGCCGAAGCGGGTCCGCATTCCCTTCATGAACGCGGGCAAGGTGGAGTTCGAAGGGGTGACGATTGAGATTCGTCTCCAGTTCCCAATTCAACTCCCCCCGGGGGATGCGGAACTGCAGGCGCTGCTTGCCGCCAAGCACGATGTGCCCCTTGAGCGGGTTGGCGTTAAGCGCTATCTCGAAGCTCTTCACAAGGAACTCCGAGGCGTGAAGGGGTATCTGCAGAGAGTCGCGCACGATACCGACACTCTCCTCGAATCCAACGAGGCCAAGTTGCGCCGCATCATGGAGACCTTGAAGCGCTACTGCGACGAGCAAGAGACTACGCTTCTTCACCCCCACTGGTGCCAACTGCGGGAGGCCCTCGCGGGCCAGATCCTGCGCCAGTTCCTGGTGGTCATCCCGAAGTAGCGCCAGCGGCGCTGTTGTTCTCGGGCCTGGGTCTCGGTGGGTTCCCCCCACACGAGACCCAGGCCGTGGGTGGAATTGGTTACACGCCTATACGAATTAGGTGCATGGTTTAGATCTCGTTACTCCCAACTTCCTTCTCTTCCTTCTCTTCTTTCTCTCCTTTCTTTCTCTCCTTCCTCTCTCTCCGGGCACTCCCAGAATAATTTTTATCACCACGGAGCGGGTTTAGATAACTTTGGTGGATCCTTAAGTTGGCTGTGCAGCCCATTTGAGGTAAAAGCAACTAATGGAAATTCTTCGGACGTGAAAACACTATGTCTCTTAAAGAATCCGATATTCTCGATCTTCCAGACGCTCCGGATTTTGAATCCCGACCGCCGCACTATTCGGTATCTGAGATGATTGCTCTCTGTGAACCAATGCTCCCGCATTGGAACGCGCTCCGGTATTCTAAGGAGGAGCCGCCGTTTATCGGTGAGGAGTTTTCCCTGGGGAGCAAGGACAATCGGGGGAAGTAAGTGAAACTCCGGCACCGTTTATTATCGTTATTTATAATTCTGTTATTATTTCCAGTTATCAACATCGCCAACGCCGAACCCCCTGCCCCGCTTCGCATTGGCTATCTTACAGACCTGGTCGGCACCGGAGCATTCTTTGGCACGCAAAGCATTCGCGGGGCGCTGCTTGCTGAGCGGGATTTAAAGAAAAGTGGTAACCGCGTGCGCGTTCTGATTGAGGACACACAGGGAAATCCGCCGCAGGCGGTCACGGCGGTGATGAAATTAATTGAGACGGATAAAGTTCAGGCTGTTATCTGCGATCTAACCCCAATCTGTACAGCAATTGCCCCGAAAGTTAAGGCCGCTGGAATTCCGCTTATTTATAACTCGCCGTCAGTTTCAATTGAAAAATCCTATAACTACTCCTACCGAAACTTTATTGATTATATCTCGGTGTGTGGTGAGCTTGCCCGGGGCATTAAGGACAAAGGAATAGCAAAGCTAGCTGGACTGCTGCCGAACCTTGAGTTTGGGGAGCTGTGTTACGAAGGCATGAAAAAGGAGTTGGGCGAGTTTGAAGCCTATCGTTATAATTCAGGAGATGATTTACGAACGGCGGTTACGCTCTTGAAAGCCAAACGGGTGACGGGAGTTGTGCATGTGGGTTACGAAAAAGATTTTCTCGCCTGGTTTAAACTCTCGCGTGAGCAACAGTTTCTTCCGCTCCAGGGGTTTATCGAAATCATGTTGAGTGAAACCTTGCGGAAGGAAGCGCCGGACCTGATTGAAGGGGCGTTGATGGTTGGCTATCAGGAGATACCAAAAGAGTTTGTCGAACGGCTCGATAAGGAGTTTCCAGGAAAGGGGGACTTTAATCTGCAAGGGGCGGCTTTGGCTTATAACGCGGTTACGCTTTTGGCGGAGGCATTCGGAAAATGTCCTCAGGGTGAGGCCGAGTGCGTAGATAAAGAACTTCGCAAACCTCGAGAAGATCTACTCCTCGGCTTTCGTGGGTTCCTACCTGATACAGTGCCCTACCCGCAGGTGCTAAAGCGTTTTGCGGCTGGAAAAATAATTGTGTTAAAACCCTGAGTTCTGCATTCTGTCCACCGATATCCGAGTAATCAATTAATTCTCGTCTCGTTTAACGTCGGCATTGCCGGTTAGTTTAACGAGATGATGGGGTCCGAACAGTTTAAGTCCTCAAACTATAGGGCAACCTCACTCTCGAAGTTCGGCGCGGCGGACCACCTAAAACACCTTAAGAAATACGACCTTTTTTCCTGTCTCGGTCTCGCCTAATTAATTTTATATATTTCGAAATGCGTCAAACGAGGGGCGAGGAGTCGAAAACCTTGGGTAGGTTTCTGACTTCTCGCTCCCCGCCCCGCCTGGGACGTGTTGCGCGTCAGTACCGGATGTCGAAGTCACCGCACTTTCTTGGGCTTGGGGTCGGCAGTGAGGCGAAACCCAAGCCAAACGAAGAGAACCAAGTACGCGATCCCGAACAGCAAGGCGGGCCCGGAGATTTGCGGAGCAACGCCCGAATCCCACAGAGCGAGAATCGTTTGCATGGAACCATGACCTTCCCCCGGGCGGAAATACCCCCCGGAAATGGACCATCGAACCTAAAACCTAGACTCCTCTACCCGTGCGGATAACCTAGCATATTTGGCTGAATAATTGGAACCCGAGCCCAAAAAGGTTCCAGATACTTTTTCACCCCCCCCCGCCCCACC
>CAYMWO010000106.1:0-10163 GCA_964393905.1 uncultured Bdellovibrionales bacterium
GGGGATTATGATGGCGATGGTAGATCTGACTATGCTGTTTTTCGCCCCTCTCAAAACCGTTGGATCATCCGGCCCGCAAACGGCGATACGGGATTTAGTTATGATTTTGGAGCCCCCGGGGATCTTCCGACCCCGCGTGATTTAGATAACGATGGTGATACCGATCTGGCCCTGTACAGACCTTCCACCGGGTCTTTTTATTTTCGTTTGCTACCAGGAGGTGGGCAGACGATTGAAACAAACGAACCGTTCCAGTTGATAGCAAACCACCGTTTGCCTCATGTAGCAGCTAATGACTTCGACGGAGATCGACGTTCGGACCTGGGTGTAGTGAGGCCCATTCATGGGCAGCAGACTTGGCGTATCGCCGATGCAGACTTGCAGCCTCTTCCGATAATTCGCTTTGGAATTGCTGGAGATCGGATGTTCGCACGAGACTATACTGGGGATGGAATAGTTGATGCTACAGTTGTGCGCGGCACAAATGGCTATATCGATTGGTTTATTAACCCCAGTAGTGGAGCTGCCCCCTATGCAGTTAGTTGGGGATTAGGAGAAGATCAACTTCTTGCTTCAGATTTTGACGCCGATCATAAGGCCGATCTCACGGCTGTTAGAAAAACCTCGTCAGGACAACTAGTATGGTTTATTCGAAGCAGTCTGACGGGAGAAACGCTTTCCCGTAACTGGGGTTTGAATACGGATGCTGCAACAGCTGGTGACTTCGATGGAAATGGAACTGCGGACTTTGTAGTAATTCGAGATGTTAACGGCTTTCTCTTCTGGTTCGTCTCGAGTCCAGATCCAATAAACCCAAAGACAATTGCTCGACAGAATTTAAACGGCACCCAGTGGGGGTTAGCTGGAGACACACCAATTGCGGCTGATTTCGATGGTGATGGCCGCGCTGATTTTGGAGTCGTGAGGAATCAGAACGGTCTCCTTTATCTTTATGTTCGTCTTTCCTCGGGCTCAAACTTAGCGCCCGTTCAGTGGGGGCTTGCAGGAGACTCCTTTCTCTCTGGAAATTATTCCGGTGCTCCGGGGCTTCAAGTCGCAGTTTGGCGACCTTCCGACACCCCTTTATTCTTAATTAAGCGTGCCTCCTCCACGGAATCTCTCACCTGGGGCCAAACTAACGATGAGGCACTCATGCCCTTTGGCACAATTTTAGCTCCCGGAGTTTCGCCAGAACCCCCTGCTCCGCCTCTTCCACCTCCCGGAAGTGGCGATTTGGGAACTGTTTGTCCTACAATTAAACCTTTCTCCAGCGGTACGCTCTGGAAGCCGTCGTCAGATGACTCCGGTCCACCGCGGCAAGGAAAACCCGCATTTTTGGTAAAATCCAACCCACCGCCCAATTCATGCTTAAACATTTACGCAGCAAACGGCCAGGTTGTAAGTAAGCTTGGTCTTTACGAAGCGAATGGAAAATACGGTAGCCGTTGGTACACAGGTTGGGGTTGTGGTGACAGAAAAGCCGCGACTGAAATAGCTTCTGCCGCGTCCGCCTCAGCAGGGTCCAGCAGTGTATATGTACAAAGAAACACCGGAGAGTGTGTCGGACCGTTAAATCCAACACAACGAACCGGCTCTTTATGATCAGTTAAGGGTTTTAGTTAAGAGCCTGTCAGGCTTTTAAAAAAGCCTTTGAGCCAGTTAGCTTCTTCCTCAGAGGAAGATTTGCTGGCCGCAATAAGCTGCTCAAGTTCACCAGCGTCTAGCCAAATGCCGCCGGACTTGCTGCAGCGATCAATAACAACTCCATGAAGCACCACCTGCTCCATCGGTTCTCCTGTAACTGGGCTAAGTCGAGGCTTCTCGGAATCCTTCTTTGCAGCAAGGCGCTCCAAAGACTCCCGATTTTTCCTGTCGAAATACGACTCCTCTTTGGCCTTCCGCATTTCGTCCCAAGAATTCGTCATGTTAAATCTCCTCTAGTATTCTCAACTGGCATGTCTAGCTTGAGTCTGGGCTAGGGCCCTCTTAACCCAACTTTCCTTAGTTTGGTGTCTGGTCCGGGATAACTACCACAGGCTGATAGCAGAGGAAAAGTCATCTCGCTCGAGCCAGCCTTTCAATCTGGTTTGAGAAGGCTGAGCAGTATGCTAAAGAGCAGGCTTAACGCCAGGGACTATCCGATTTAACATGACATTTCTCAAACTTTTCCGGGATTTCTTTACCAACGTTTACCTCTACCGCGAATATCTCAAGCAATCAGTTGCCCGAGATTTGCGGAAAAAATATAAGCGCTCAGTCCTCGGATACCTTTGGAGCATGTTGAACCCGCTGTTCATGATGATAATTTTGGCGGTTGTCTTCTCTAACATCATGCATCGGGTAGATAACTACGCTGTGTTCCTGTTCTCCGGAATGTTGGCCTGGGGATATTTCGATGGGACCGTACAGATGTGCCTCGGAACTATTAGGGCTAACTCTAGAATTATTGACCAGCTTCCGGTTCCAAAATTTATCTTCCCGCTGTCAGTTGCGCTCTACAACATTGTAACCTTCTTACTCTCACTAGTACCGATGATTCTGGTAATGCTTTATACCGGTCATCCGCTCTCCGTAAGTCTTTTATATCTCCCTGTGGTGTTAATTCCTTTATTTTTCATCACGATGGGCACGGGGCTACTTTTTGCCGTTTCGAATGTATTTTTTGAAGATACTCAGCATTTGGTCGGGGTTATTTTTAAGGCTCTCTATTTTCTCTGCCCAATTCTCTATGCGCGAGACCATCTACCAACGTGGTTGGTTCACTGGGTGGTGCTTAATCCTATGTTCGGGATTATTGAATCTATGCGCGCGATTTTTTATGAGGGGATAGCGCCTAACTGGGAGACGTATGGCTGGAATCTCGGTGGCTCGCTCCTGATTCTGGCCTTTGGTCTATGGGTATTTCGTAAAGCCGATGATAAGTTTATCTACTTTATCTAACCAATTCTCATGAGGTTCGATGTCGAGTGAAGTAAATGTTATTCCGCCTGATGAAGGCCGCCCGACGGGACAGCTGAGGCGTCGGCAGATAAGGCCCGATGAAAATTCGGGTTACGCTGTCGAAATTGAAAATGTAACGGTAGCATATCGTTCATACAAAGAACGGCCCACGACTCTTAAAGAGTCGCTAATCAACCTCATCAAGAAAGGGCAATTTAGATACTATTCTACATTTAACGCTCTGGATGGGGTGAGTTTTAAAGTGAAAAAGGGGCGAGTGCTTGGAATTATCGGTAGTAACGGTGCCGGGAAAAGTACTCTGCTCCGCGCAATCGCCGGGGTTCTACCTCCAAGTACCGGCACGGTTAAGCGTGTTGGCACATTGGACTCCTTGATTCAGCTTGGTGCGGGATTTGATGCGGACTTAAACGCCATCGAGAATATTCTTCTTAACGGTTCTTTACACCAACAGTCCGCCGCAGAAATCAGAGAACGTATCCCAGGAATTTTGGAGTTTGCCGAGCTGCAGGAGTTTGCAACGACTCCAATCAAATATTATTCCTCAGGTATGTACGCGCGACTGGGTTTTGCGGTGGCGATCGATCGTAATCCAGATATTCTAGTGGTTGATGAAGTGTTAGCCGTTGGCGATGAGAGATTTCAAGCAAAGTGCAAGGGCGTTTTCCAGCGAATCATTGATTCTGGAAAGACAATCATCATCGTTAGCCATGGAATGGCCCTACTAGAAGGTATAGCCGATGAAGTGGGGCTTCTTTCAAAGGGTAAGCTTATATTCCTAGGCGACCCGAAAGAGGCTATCGCTATGTATCGAGACGCTAAGTACGAGACCGCTCTCGGTTAGACATAAATCGAAGTCACTTTCTTACATTTTCAAACCTTTTGTCCGAGACGGGACCTGATTAGGTCAGGGGTTTAAAATACCGGTCTTTTCCTGTATTATCCCGCTTGCGAGTTAAACCCAAACGGAGACTGCCATTGGCACAACAACCAATCGATGACGAAAGTCCCGAGGACCGCCCATTAATATCGGCGCTATCGCCCGAGCGCGCCTTTGGAAATTACCAGGCAGCCCAAGTTGAGCTCGCAGAAAACCGAGCTAAGCTCTCGGCTGCGCAATCTGCGCTGCAATCCCTAAGAGAACGCTTTTCTAATTTGGAAACTAAAGTTGACGCACTTGAGGGTGCGAATAAATCATTAGCCCGCCTAAATAACGAACTCTCCTCAAAACTCCTATCAAGCGAGCATAAAGAGCAAGAGCGGTCAGCTCTGATTGAATTTCTAAAAGGTGAGGCCACTCGCCTAACTGCGGAAAAGGAGCAACAGTTTCAACAGCTGCAGGGATTGTTGATGGAAAAGGAGCGTGCCTTAGATGCTGTTGCCAGCTCCACCGCCTTTCGAATTGGGAAAAAAATAACTGGGTTCGCGAAGAAGCTCTTAAATATTAAAGTAAAATTCTCCCGTTAGCGCCATTTATGCTCAGTTCGGGAAGCTCCACCCAGCAGCGCAAATTCTCGATTATTCTCCCAGTTTACTCGGATCCCATCTCCTTAGAATCTCTGCTGCGCTCTATCGAAGGGGTTATTTCCTCATCGGATTGCAAAGCTGTTGAGGAATTAATAGTTGTCAATGACAATCCAGAGGCGGCTGATATTTCCCAGGTTCTTGCTAAGTGGAAAGGCAGTTCTTCAATTCCACTTCAAGTTTATCGAAACAGCGCCAACTTGGGATTTGTCCGCACAATAAATAAAGGCATCGCCGCGGCAAATCCCAAGAACGATATCTTGATAATAAATTCCGACACTGTAATTTATCCACGGTGCTTTGAAAACTTTGAACGAGCGGTTATTAATTTTAATGCTCGGGGAATTCGCTGGGCGTCTTTAACTCCATTTAGCAACAACTCCACGATCACCACCATCCCTGAGATGTGCCACGAGCATAATAGCTTTCCCTGCCAGGCATCACCAAAAAATTTAGCGGCTCTAGTGCACGAATTGTTCTCTCCGGAGTTGGATTCGAATTACTCTTTGCCTGTAATTCCTGTTGGAATTGGCTTTTGTATGTTGATGAGTAGAAATGCATTGGATGAAATTGGGATTTTCTCTGAGGAGTTTTCACCGGGCTATGGTGAGGAAACAGATTGGTGCCTTAGGGCAAGCAAGGCGGGCTTTAAGAACTTTCTCCTGCCAGATGTATTCGTCTACCACGAAGGAGGAAAGAGTTTTTCATCGAAGAAGCAGGCGTTACTTGACCGCGGAGCGGCTATCATTAGTGCTAAATACCCAACATACAACACGCTAATTAGCGAGTTTACGGCCGACTCCGAAAATCATTTTCGCCACCGTCAGATTCAACCTTATTACCGCTTTCTCACTCTACTAAAACATAAAAAGGCGATCCTTTTTATCTTACACTTTGACATCACGAAGACCGTGGGTGGGCTAGAGAAATATGTCAAAGAAGCAACTCGCTTTCTGCAAGGCAGGGGACGATCTGTAATTTGGGTGTCTCCGGACTTAGAGAGCCAGCGTAAACGCTACTTAGTCCGTGTGGATGACGAAGTCTTTGGCATCTATTCTATGCAGCCGCTATTGCTGCTTTTACAAAACCTTACTCGATGGAATTTGATGGAGTTAGAGACGGTTTCTTTACAGCATTCTATGTATTGGAAAACTCCGGAGCTGATTACGTTTTTAGAGAATATCATACCCCTCGCGACAAACTCCAATTTCGTCCTGCACGATTATTTTTCAATTTGCAGCCATCACAACCTCTTGTGGAATGATGAAAAGTACTGTGGCGCTCCGGTGGATCCCCAGTTGGGGCTTTGTAATAGTTGCAATTTCGGTAAAACTGTTACTGAACACCGAGAGGTGGCAAATAGTATTTTGCGGCAGGTCTCAACTATTGTGGTGCCTTCTGAGGTAGCGCATGGGATTTTCAGTTCGATATTTCCCCATCTTCAACCGCGCACACGTGTAGTTCCCCATTATTTACTTACTGGTGACCAAGAGCCCATCTCCCCTGTCTCAGGGAGAATTTCCCTGATTTTTCTGGGGGCTCCCTCTTATCAAAAGGGGATTTTGCGGTTTCAGAAACTCGTTGATGAGTTTAGTGGCCGGTTTGATTTTGTCACAATTGCGCGGGCAGATCATTTTAAGGACCCCTCCCTTGTGCGTCATATCGGCCACGAGGGGCTCACGGGACCGCAGTTGAGATATACCCTGGAAAGTCTACAGCCGGGTTTTGTTTTCTTAGGAAGTCTTACTCCGGAGACCTTTTCCTATGCGCTCTATGAATCCCTTGATGCTGGACTCGCGATTCTAAGCACAACGGAGAGTGGCAATATCGCTAAGGTATTAGCCAGGCTGCAGCCCGAGACGCTATTTAGCACGTTTGATGAGCTACAGAAATTTCTTCGTCAGGATAACGAATCTTTACTAAGCATCCACCGCAGAATTTCTAAGCGTTGGCCTTCCGTTCTGAATATTCGTGGACTAGAGTCAGTGTTTTTGCAGCCTTCAGTGCATGTGGACGCTCAAGAAACTTCTCCACTAGCGCTGACTGTCCACGGCTAAGTTTCCAGAGTTTCAACCAATCATCGACTGCTAATCTTTCAGTAAATCTCCGAGCTGATTCGATTCCTGCAGCTCTCATCTGCAAACGCAAGCTACGGTCTTTCGCCAGGCGAATTACCTTCTCAGCGGCAGCGGAAAGGTCATCAAGGTCTACGATAAAGGCGTTTCTTTCATCTTCAGCATAACGACTTATTCCACCCGAGCGGGAAAGCACTGGCACAGCGCCTGATGCCATTCCCTCAAGTCCCATCCGACCAAAACCTTGCCAATAGGAGAGATCGATTACTATATCTGTAGCCCGGTAAAGGTCTCCCACCTTATCAGGATGAAGCCTTCCACGAGGGACAACCAGGTCTTGGATGTCATAGGGGAGATCGTCTGTCTGGCCAAAGAGGTTGATCTCAAGTTCAGGAACTCGAGCCTTGACTAGCTTTATCAGCTGCAGAAGCTCCTTGTTCCCTCGTCGAGTGGTTTTTGGTCGATACAGTGCTGCTGCTCTCGGGCGACCAAAATATTCATCCTGAAGTCCTGGATAAAAAACCGTGTCTGAAATTCCAGGGGTAATCAGTTCGACATCAACATTATTATGTTGCTTTTGCACAAGCTCTCTCAGGAACTGAGTTTTAGCTACTCCCCGCAGTCCAAGCTCAAAACTTTTTTCAGCGTCCTTTACTGTAAGGAACTCCTCTGGAATGGAATAGAACCACGGTTCATAATCCTGAATGTAGTAATACCCCTCAAGCTCTGGGTAACGCATGGTCAGGCCCTTAACCAGATATGCAGTGGACCAAAAAGTCGCGATTACCTTTTGCGTTGACCAATCGAGCTCAAAAAGCTCCTCGACTGACACCGGGATAGCAGGTGCCAGCTGAGGATAATCCGGAACTTCTGGTTCCTTTAAGGAGATTACTCGGGCCTTAACGCCACGCATCAATAGTTCGTTCACATGCTGGACCACAGATAGAGCGCCACCGCCTAGGATTACAGCAGGCAGGATAAACACTACATCGCAATCAGCTAAAATTCTTTGTGTCTGTCGTTTGGAGCTAGCGCTGGTACTTTGAAAAGCGAAACGTTTTACCTCATCCGTTAGGGTAAATTGAGCTCTAGGTCCTTCAAGCCGTGGGGCTAGTGCGTAATACTTCTCCCTAACCGGGCCAAGGGGATTTCGTGCCCTAAAAATTGGATAGACTAACGCGTAGTATCTCCCCCAACGCGCATCAAAAATCGGCCGGTTTTCCCGTTTCAATACCAAGCCCCCCTCTTTGCCAAAGGAGGCTGATTTACGGTGGGAGATAAGCGCATTGTCGGCAGCTACCATACCACAACCGTTTAGAAACATGCGCATGCACATGTCGGACTCTTCGCAAAAGCCGCGGTTGAACACGGTATCAAAAAAGCCAAAACTCTCCAGTGCCCAGCGGCGTATGTATAGGAATTGCCCCTCGGCCGTAATAACAGTTGGGTGGGTTGGTGTATGACTTGCAAAAATCCTTTCCGCTGCATCATCCAATGAATCCCCAACATTTAATTTTATTTCTAAATGTGGAGAGTTGGTCGATAAGCTAGAGGCAACCGCAACATCAAAATTTGAATATGCCGCATCCTGCAATAGCTCTAACGAGCTTTTAGTGAGCACGACATCCGAGTTGAGCAGTATGATATCATTTTCAGGGTTGCAGGCCTCGACCCCCGCGATACACGCTCGGACAAAACCGAGGTTTTTCTGAAGCTCAATCAATTGAATTCGAGGATTGTCGCCCGCAATATGCTGCAGTCTTTCGCTCGTTCCGAAATCGGAGCAGTCGTTCACTACTACTAGCTGGATATCATTCGGTGCGTGATTTAGAACGCTCCGCAGGCACATAACCGTAGCATCAAGGGCATTGTAGACCGGAATTACAATGCTAATATTTCTACGCTCAGCACGCTCAGAGCTGAGTTTTGCGATCAGCTCGTTGTACTTAGAGTCCAATGTGCTTAGTAAATTCTCAGGGAAGCGGGCCCGCAATTTAATGACGAATTCTCGATTCGCCTTCTCCAGCTCACCTAGAAGGACTGCATCCTTTAGAATCTTATTGATGGAAAAAACTATTTCCTGGGCATCAGCTCGACACGTGACGGTTCCTGGAGCTACGGATACCCCAAAGTCCAAGCTTCCACGCTCTGAGCAAACCAGGCTTGGTAAGCCGCAGGCAGCAGCATCTGCCACTTGAGAATAAATCCCTCGCTGCTTTTGGAAATCAATTAATATCGAATGGGTGTTGTAGAGCCGAGCGATGTCACCAATGCTAAGTGGCCCAAATGTTTGGTCACCGAGTTCAATGAGCTCCGAAAGTTCACGAGAGTGCGGCGCATAGTTGAAAAAACTAATTGTCACCGAGGGATCTTTAGCTTTTAGCTCTAAAACAACGCTCTTATATAACTCGATGACGTCAAGCGGACAGGAGACGGAATCTCCCAGGGCAATTAGCACCGAGCCTGATTGACGAGTGAGTCCCCAATTAGAAAATACACTGGGATCAAGAACATATGGGAGATTTACAGCAAATAACCCGCAAGGGTTAACAGCACTTACTTCGCTCTGCACACTCGAACTATTAACAAGCGGAAGGAAAGTGCCACGATAAGCCGCCTGGCATACTTCTAAACTATCTCGAGCTTGTTCGTTAAAAAGATGTGACTTAACTTCATCAATAAAAAACCCAACTTTTGCATTGAGAATGTAACGCAGAACATTAGCCGCGCGTATTTGGTCCCAAGATGTCGCAATCACCCAGTCGAGTTTAACCTGTGTCTCAGCCTCCTGGGCGGCGTTTTCCGGGCTAAATTGTGCGAGATAATCCTCCAGGCTCAGGACGACATGGTCGAGAAAATAACGGACATTATTACCTTCCGTGTCCTGAACAAATGTTACTCCCACGCCATCGTTTTCCAGTGACTCAGTCAGCTTAGCAACCTGTCTTTCGAACTGTCGACCTGGGTGACCAATTCCCTGTTCCGCTGAGAGTAGGACAACAACATTTTGTTTTGTATCTTTCCTCTTCTTAACTTCAAGTTCATGCTTTGCAAATAAGCTGATTGCGGCACGATCTTCAGCAGATAGAAATTCAAAAGGCATTTCACGGGAGGAAATTACCTGCCTTAAATCGACATGGTACAAAAACAGCTCTTCCAACGGACGAAGCCCCGTTTTTTTCTGAGAGCTAGCAAGAAAATCGAGCGAGGAGAGCCACACTGGGCCGACTCGCTTTGTCGGGTAAAGGACTGGAATGTTTGCACCCCGAACCGAGGTCAAACTTCTTAGATCCCGTGTATTAACTCCGGTCGGACCTTGAATGCCTAATCTTTCATGATAGAGCGCAGGCATTAACAGCTGCACAGTTGAGAGTTCGGAAAAGTCTCTTATCAGCGCCGATAAATCTAGGGCCGATAAATCAACACCCTCCTCAGCAAAAAAAACTAAATGAGCTGATTTTTGCTTTTGATTCTTCGCGAACTCATTCCAACCCTGAAATTTATCCGGGACGATAAATTGCGGCGCTGGATTTAATGGGGCGCCATTGCTCTTAAGGAAGTTCGCGATATTTTGCCGCTCATCTTCGCTAGGAACCGAGATCAAAA
>CAYMWO010000107.1:0-10124 GCA_964393905.1 uncultured Bdellovibrionales bacterium
GTCCTCGCGGATGCCGTGCGCTCTTTCCTCGGGCTAACTTTCATCCTCCACCGCCTATTGGAGAACATCCACTGGGCGGTGTTGAACTGGCCGGGGCTGAACGCTGATGGCTTGGGTCAAGCCAATCGGACCCTCTTCGACGCCTACAGGAACGTCGTTCCAGAGGGGGACATCTCACCTACCCCCGTCCCGTTCGAGCTCCGCATGAACATCGACCTCCCGAAGACCCGTGATGGCGCCTCGGAGGTTTCGTGCCTCCTTCAGTCGCAGAACGGGTTGACGGTTTTGGTGCGCATGAGCGCGCTAGACCGAGTTCAGTTCGAGTTCTCGGGTCCGCAGGGTGAGTCCACTCACCTTGCGCTCATCCGCGTCCTGAAGGGCCTCGCCTCTCCGGAACATCGCCAGGTTTTCACGGTCTACCTCCTCTGCGAAGACAACGCAGACGACCGTGAAGGAACCGCCGGGGAGTTGCTAGCAGCCCTAAACGGCGGCGCGGCAGCAGCATAACATCGGAATACCAATGACTCAGCGCGTAGGCCTCACAACCCTACGCGCCTGAGTCCATTGGTGAGAAGGTTTTTAGAAAGCGATACCGCTCCCTAAAACAATTAACTTTTCTATTGAACCTGACAATAAAAGAAGTGGCGGTTGATAGGCTCAACCGCGAAAGCCGTGACTTCCAGAACCTTCAGTGCGTGTTGCCTCGGTCAGTGTCCCGCCTCCGTTCGGGCCAAGCACTGGGCCACATGGTCTTGCTCGAGCTTCCGGACCCGCCACTCGAAGAAGTTGAGTGGTATCTGGCGGCCGCCTGTGCTGCTTGTTTACGTTGCGCAATCAGTGCTGCGCGAGCGTCCGCCGGCATGAGCGACAGATACCTCTGGTCCGCTGCTTCGGACAATCGCCCGTATCTCCAGCCGAGGGCTAGAAATACGACGGCAGCTAACGCCATTCCCCAAAACTCAATCCCTATCGGGCGGTTACTGACAAACGATTCGAAGGTTAACAGAACGGCTACTATTCCCAGAACATCTGCGCCACAAGCAAAGCTCTCACAACTCATCGCGCTCAATTCACTATCTTTCAGTGGATTCCCGGTTTTCTCGAAATATGTCCAGACACCTACGATACCGAACGCGACTGCGATCCAAAGACCTGCCAAGCCAATGCAGGAGAATATCCACCTCAGGGACACAGGCTCTGGCTTTGGCTTTGCCATCTCGCGCCGAAGCTCCACTTGGAATTGCTCAATTGTTTGTCCCGGCCGAATTGTCATATGACTTTCTTCGCTTGAGAAAGCACCTTTCAATTCCTGGCTGACGAGAGCAACTCCACCTACCAATCCGACAAGCAAGAATCCATACAAGAACAGGTCCTTGCTGTTCTTCAGCAAACCGAACACCATGAGGGCTCCGAATCCAACTACTGCCCCTACACAAACTGCGCCAACCGATACGCCCACTACAATTGAAGCCATTGAGTGCAACATGATCGAACCTCCTAGGGGCTATTTGGAGCCCTTAAACCTTTAGAAGTCTCGGAAATATTATCGGAATTGGGGGGTCAAAACAAATCTATGTCTAGATCAATTCGATCCGTTCGTAATAAATCACTGAGAATTTGGAGTTACACGGAGGGAAATAAGTGGCGGTTGATAGGCTCAACCGCGAAAAGCCGTGACTCTCTGAACCTTCAGTGCGTGGCCGATCGTTGGTCGTTCGAGCGGTCCCGTAACGGAGGAGGACCTGAACTACTTGACTTTCGGCTTCCCCCTCCAGAGTCTCCGCTGTTGCCCCTGGCTCGTTCTCGCGCTTCGCGTTCTCTTTCTGCAAGAACCGCAGATCGATCAACAGGAGAGAGAAGCGACAGATATCGCTCGTCCTCGTCCCTAGACCATTTGGAACAGAGAATGCAAAGGAAAAAGCTCACAATTGGGACGCTGATTACTGTAAGATCCGGGTTCGTTGTTACGAGAACACGAAGGAATAACATTCCACCCAATATTGCGAATGTCCCAGCGCAATACGAAAGGCTTGAATATCCTGCGGACAACGTCAGCCTTCCCTCAATCGGTTTGCTCTTCAAGAGTGCCGCCTCGATAAGCAACCACGCCCCGTGAATTCCAAGGCTCGCAGCAAGCCAGAGCAGAGCCAAGACTAACCCCTCACTCCCAACTTCCAGCATAGACGCGGGAAATTCAGAGCTCGACTTTGGCGCTGGCCGATCCAATGCCAACTGGAATTTGTCACCGGGCGCACTAGGTAGAAGTTCTCTCACAGGCTTGAATTGCTTCGCCTCTTGTTCCCACCGGATCTCCGTCAGTCCAATACTGTGGGCCAGACCGAAGAGAAAAACCGAAGTGCAAAACAGTCCCTTGTTACGCAAGACAATGCCGACCCCTCCGAGGATCGCGAAGAACACAAGAGCCCATCGGCAGACTTCAAACAACGAGACCGCCGAAGCAATCAAAGCGACTGAGTTCAGCATGACCGAACCTCCATGAGCCTTTACGGGCCTCTAGAACCCTGAGAAGTCTGGGAAATATTAAAGGAAATATGAGGTCAAATCAATTTAGTGGCTAGAGCAGAGTTATCAACTCGTTATGAACCCGCTTGTTCGAAGCAACTAGAGTCTTATATCCACGCTTGCGCTCCATGAACTTAATCGGCTTGCCGTTTTCATCCGACACCACTCCGCCACTCTCAGCAATTATCACTACTGGTGCTGCGATATCATATTCGCCGAAGCGCTCCATGTTTAAGGCTATCCCATCAAACCTTCCGCGACAGAGCTCCAGAAATGCCATCCCGGAGTCCATCGGCTCAGGATAAACTGAGATGAGCCCTTCTAGGTCTAAGTTCCGCTGATAGAGCGAGTGCTTCCGCAAACTACTTGAGCTTGAGACCTTTAACTTCTCGCCATCCAAAAAAGCCCCCTCACCGTTTGCCGCCCAAGCAAAAAGTCCCTTAGCTGGAAAATGCATAAACCCGGCTACCGCTCGGCCTTTGACTGTAAGTCCCACTAAAATTGAAAAGTCATCCCGCCCATCGATAAACGGATGCGTTCCGTCCAGCGGGTCAATAATCCAGACGCGGTCTTTAGAATAGAGCTCCTCAGTTAGGTCACCCTCTTCCGAAAAAATCCCGTCCCCAGGAAAGAGGCTTTTTAGTCCAGAAACCAGAATCTCATTCGACGCAATATCCGCCGCTGTCACCCGAGACCCGTCCGCCTTGGTCTCCGTCTGTAGTTCTTTCGCCTGTGCGCTTCCCGGCCAAAACTCAAGCAACTTCTCCCCTGCCCGCCGAACAAGGGCTACAATCTCATCATGCTTTTCCATTTTGGTACCTTAAGCTTTGATTAAGTCCTCAAGTGTCCAGTCCAACACCTGCCGCCCATTGGCGCTTTGTTTTGAAGTGCGCTCGATAATCCCGATGAAGCTCTCGCCATTAGGCTGGTCCGCCGAGCCACCGCTAGCTAAGCGCCGTTTGTAGCTCTTAGAGAGAAACGCGTCCATCACCTGCCGAACTGTAAGCTTATCCGGCGGGACAAGAAGCGCATGTGAGCGGGTATCTGTATCGGCTACTGTCACTATCTCTCCTTCTGAGAGTAGCGCCAAGGCTCCGCGAACCAAAACCGGATCAGTTCCGGTTTCGATTGCAATTTCCCCTTCGGTCGGTGGCCTACGACCCTCTTTGAAACTCTTTCCGATGCAATAAAGCACCCGCAACCCCAGCATCGCCCCCATATCACCCAAGTCGGAAGCATATCTTCTAAGTCCACTCATTATTCGCACGCTCCCCCACTGGTAGCTAATCTCCGCCCCGAAAAGGAGCACTACCCAGGTGAGATACAGCCAGAAAAGAAAGAGCGGAATCGAAGCTACAACTCCATACAATGTCAGGTAGGCCGTGGCGCGCTTAAGGTAATAAGCAAATGCGAGCTTTAAAAGCTCAAACAACACCGAAGAGATAAACGCTCCCAGTGCTGCCTCAGAGAGCCGCACCCTGGCCGCGGGGAGCTTATAAAATAACAGCGTCACCCCTAACCAAGTGATTAGCACCGGGATGAGAAAGTCAGTCAGCGCCAAAATCCAATGCGGAAGAACCGAGTCGACATCCGAGAAGAAATTCGCCTTTGATGTCCAATAAAGTGAAACGGCAATCATCGCCGGGGTAAGGGTGATTACGGCCCAGAAGGTAGTAATCTTTATAAACCAGCTCCGGTCAGAGTGCACCCGAAAGACGGAGTTCATCGCGCTCTCAATACTATTAAAAAGCGCAATCGCTGTGACCACAAATGCGGCGACGCTAAGCGTGTTTAGCGCCGCGACATTACCCAGAAACATCTCCAGGTTATTAAAGACCGTCGACTGCAAACTCTCAATATCGGAGCTTTCGACCTTAGGGAGAAACTGGGCGATTACTCGACGCAGCATCTCTCCAACCTGGGCCTCTTCTAGGTGAAACACCCGAAACATCGAAAAGGAAAGCGCCGTAAGCGGCAACATAGCGAACAGGCTCGTATAGGCCAAAGACGCCGCCCGAGATAGCCCGTCGTCCCAATAAAATCTTCGGCAGGCGCTTTGCACAACCCTAATAAAGCGGTCAATCCATTCGACAATCTGCATAATTTCTCAACCTACATATCTTCCAATGAGCGGAGCTAGTTCAGACTTAACTCTCTCAGGAATAAAATCAGGACGGGTAATAATGGAATATTTAAGTGCATCTGCCGCAAGCGCCGAGGGGCTGTATTGAGGAAGCACTTGGCAAAGCGCGGTCAGGCACTCCTTAGCAAAGGCAGAGTTCTTCTTCAGTGTGGCCAAAATCTCCTCCACGTTTACATCGGCACTTTCCGATCGCCAGCAGTCGTAATCAGTTACAAGTGCGAGCGAGGCATAAGCCAGCTCTGCCTCCCGCGCCAGCTTGGCCTCCGGAAGCGCCGTCATGCCTATTACTGACCCGCCCCAGCTGCGATAAAGCAGAGATTCCGCTCTTGTAGAAAACGCCGGCCCCTCCATACAGACATAGGTCCCGCCGTCATGAATCTTACTCCCATGCCGCTTCGCCACATCACTCGACGCGGCAAAAAGCGCTCTCCTAAACTCAGGACAAAACGGCGTGGCAAATGGCACATGCGCCACAATGCCATTTCCGAAGAATGTGTTCTCGCGCTTAAAGGTCCGGTCGATTATCTGACTGGGAATTAGCGCCTGCCCCGGAACTACCTCCTCCTTCAAACTACCCACTGCGGAGATGCTCAGCAGCCAGCTAGCGCCGAGCTTTTTCAAGGCAAATACGTTTGCCCGGTAGTTCACCTCACTCGGCAGCGTCGTGTGCCCGATTCCGTGCCTCGAAATGAACAACACCTGACACTCCCCGAGACTCCCCCTTATGACCGGCGAACTAGGGACTCCGTACGGGGTCTCAACCACTAACTCCTCCAACACCCGCAACTCCGAAAGCTCATACAGCCCGGTGCCGCCGATTACCCCTAGTGTTGTTGGATTCTTTGCCAATTTCGTTTCGTTCGTTTTTTTTTAAAATTTAAATTGCGATTGAAGAAGAATTTCAGTCACAGCCTAGAGTTCAGATCTTCTTGAGTCAGATTTTATCCGTCGCGAGCTGTCCGCAGGCGGCACTAATATCTTCCCCTTTTGACCAACGGATGGTGGCATTTACTCCGAGCTCGAGCAAGGTCTTTTGCCAGTGGTCAATTACGCTCCGCTCTGGTGGGTGGAACCCAAGCCCAGTGTTTTGATTATAAGGGATGAGGTTGATTTTTGAGGGAATTCCGGCCAAAAGTCGGGGCAGTCTGCGAAGGTCATCCTCGGTGTCGTTTACCCCCTTAAGCATCACATACTCCATTGTGATGCGCTTTCTGTGCTTAAGCGGATAGCTCCGTAGCACCTCTAAAAGCTCCTCCAGCGGCCAGCGCTTGTTTATCGGGATAATCTTGTCACGCACCTCATTTGTGGTGGCGTTAAGCGAAATTGCAAGATTAGCTCCCACGCCGCTCTCTCCGAACTTCTTTATCGCTGGCACCAGGCCTGACGTAGAGACGGTGATTTTTCTGGCGGAGAAGTTTAGCCCTAGTCCCTCGTTTAGAAGCTTTACCGCACCGATAACGTTGTCCAGGTTATGTAACGGCTCGCCCATTCCCATAAAGACGATGTTATAAAAATCGAACTCCGGCTCCCCGGCTTTGGGCCCTGGGAAATTCGAGATAACGTCGTCCTTTACCGCTAGTACCTGGCCAATGATCTCTGAGACCTTCAGGTTTCGTTTGAGCCCCATTAAACCAGTGCGGCAAAATTTGCAGCCGATAGCACACCCGACCTGAGAGGAGACGCAAAGGGTATAACGCTTCGGCTGCTTTATTAGCACCGTTTCAACTTTGCTTCCGTCCTCGAGCTCAAAGAGATACTTTCTGGTCCCATCCTTAGACTGCTGAACGGTATCGAGCTTAGGGCGATAGATTCGGTAGCGGCTTGAAAGTGTCTCCCGGGCGGCTTTGCCGATATCTGTCATCTCAGAGAAGTCCCGCACCCGACGGCGATATAGCCACGGGATAAGCTGCCGCGCCGTATACGGTTTTAGCCCCAACTCGGTAGTCAGGTGCTCGACCAACCCCTGCGGGTCAAAGTCCATAATGTCTATTGAGGTATCCATTGGTAGCCGGGGAGAATACCTTTTATTCACGTTTCTGGGAACTCCAACCCCGGACTCAACTATTAGATGCCTGCTGACGCTTTCAGGCCGGGCTCTGAAGGTATATAGTGCCCCATCGAGCAAAAGCGCCAGAACCGCGCCCGCCAGGAAAGCTCTTTAAACACTTTAGATTCTCCGGGTAGAAGTCTGAGTGCTTCCGACCACCGGGGAGAAAACCAATTCCCTCCGCGCGGGCGGAAGTCCTTACCTGTAAAAAGGTTTTGACAACGTCCTTAGCTTCTTTTTTCTTTCAATCAGTTTAACCCACGGAAGGGAGGTTCCTCATGGAGGAACCGATCTCTGCAGCACTTAGGGGCACGTTCGTGCTCTTCGGTGTGATTAGCATCGTACTCTTCTTCACGAACCGAAAGCGGGCCTTCGCCTTCCCGGCGCTGATCCTCTCCGGGCTCGTCATCGGACTCTTCGGAGTCGGCCGTCATTCTGTCAACATGCTCGCCGAGTTCGGGCTCATCGCGCTCTTGTTCCACATCGGCCTGAAGTTCCCCGCCTCCCGACTGCGCGAGATGTGGAAGGTAATTGTCGTCGGCGGCCTGGCTCAAGTCTTTCTCACGGCCGGCTTCGGGTTTGTCGGGGCATTGTTCTTCGAGCTGGACCCCAAGGCCAGCATTGTCGTCGGGCTTGCGGCTTCGATGTCCAGCACCGCGCTCGTCGCGGCATTCCTCAAGAACCGGAACGAGCAGAACTCGCCCCACGGGAGTATCTCAATTGCGATTTTGGTGGCCCAGGATCTGCTGGTCCTGCCGCTAGTCCTGGTGACCACGCTCCTCTTTCCCGGGGGTCACTCGCCTTGTGCAAGCGGAACGGGAATTCTCACGGCCTTCGGTGTGCTAGTCGCAGTCGTTGTTTGCGGACGGCTATTCCTTGGTCCGCTTTTGAGCACGGTGCTCCAAGCCGCCAACCAGCAACTGTTCGTTGTTGTCATCGCTTCCGTAGTAATCGGAGTTGGCTGGGCCCTGGCTGCGGTCGGGCTCTCCCCTGCTCTCGGCGGCCTGATTGTGGGCCTTCTCATCGGTTCGCATGACTGCCGACTCGAAGCCGTCGAGGCCACCAGACCGTTTCGCTATACCTTCGGCTCTGTATTCTTCGTCTCCATCGGCATGCTGCTCCACCCCGTCAAAGTGTTCTCGCACTGGGAGGTGGTTCTGGGTGCGACGGTAACGATAACAGTTGTAAAACTCGTCACGGGCGCGCTGGCAACGCTGCTTCTCGGGTTCTCATATCGGGTTGCGGCGCTCGTCGGCGCCATGCTGGCGCACGTGGGCGAATTGGCATTCGTAATCCTTGCCACCGCGCGACTTGGTCTAGGGGAAGAGACCTATGAAACGCTCGTGGCCTCCGCTGTCCTCGGCATGGGGTTCATGCCGCTCCTGGCGCGTGGAGGTGAAGTTCTAGCGCGCCGCGTGGGAGATGTTTCGCTTCTTCCGGCCTGGGCCCGACTGCGGGACATTCCCCAGGGACTGGAGGGCGCAAACCTTACAAACCACACGGTCGTCATCGGTTACGGTCCTGTCGGGCACCTCGTCGCTGAGATGCTTCACCAGCAGTCGAAACCGTTCGTCATCGTGGACTTGAATCCAGCGATGAGCAAGCGACTGCGACGCCTCAAGTGGCCCTTTGCGATTGGCGACAGCCGCCGCTCCGAGGTCCTGCAGGATGTCGGAATCAAGCAGGCTGAGATGGTCGTCGTCGCAATCAGCGACGAGCCGTCCCTCGAACTAATCACCAAGCTGGTGCGGCGATTGAACCCCGAGGCGAAACTGCTAGTTCGGACGCAGTACGCAGCAAACGTTGCCCAGCTACGGCGACTTGGCGCCGACAGCGTGGTCCCGGAGGACCTGACAGCGGGGGTCTCGCTCTTGGACCTGGTGACCGAAGAGCTCGGGCTACCGAGCCGTGGTCCGGAGAACGTTCGAGCAGCGGTCGAGGCCTTCCGTCACGGCTAATAGAACGGACGGGGGCAGTGGTTCTAGGCCGCGGTCGGTTGTGGGCTTTCCCACTTCCGACCGCGGCCGCACTTAGAAAGGTTTATCAGAAATATCAGGTGGGACTTGCCCTAACTTAACCCAGTTCCGGGAAGAAAAACCGAATCTCTCCCTTCGCATTCTCTAACGAATCCGACCCATGCACCGCATTGGCGTCGATGCTGTCTGCGAAGTCAGCGCGAATCGTGCCGGGCTTTGCTTCCTTTGGGTTTGTAGCACCCATAAGATCGCGGTTTAGCGCCACAGCATTATTCCCTTCAAGAACCGAAACAAACACCGGCCCGGAGATCATAAAATTCACCAAGTCGTTAAAAAACGGTCGCTCTTTGTGAATCGCATAAAAATTCCCCGCCAGATTCTTATCCAACTTCATCATCTTCCCGGCGACAATCTTTAATCCCGCGTCTTCAAAGCGAGTCAAAATCTTACCGACTACGTTCTTACTGACCGCATCTGGCTTAATAATCGAAAGTGTTCTCTCTACTGACATATACAAACTCCGTCTCTGTTTTTAATGCTTTGCGACTTCCAAGACGCCCTTCCCCAAATCCGCAGGCGAGCGCACGATATGCACCCCGGCCGCCTCTAGCGCCTTAAACTTTGCCTCCGCTGTTCCGGACCCGCGGCTGATAATTGCTCCAGCATGTCCCATCCGCCTTCCCGGAGGAGCTGTCGCCCCGCCGATAAAGCCTACGACAGGCTTCTTACAGTAGCTCTTAATCCAAGCAGCGGCCTCTTCCTCAGCGCTCCCGCCAATCTCGCCAATCATCACGATGTAATCAGTCTCTGAATCCCGATTAAAGAGATCCAACGAATCAATGAAGTTCGTCCCGTTAAGCGGGTCGCCACCAATCCCAATACAGGTCGACTGTCCCATCCCGACTTTCGTAACCTGGTCCACAGCTTCGTAAGTCAAAGTCCCTGAGCGGCTAACAATCCCCACCCGGCCCGGGCGGTGAATGTGCCCGGGCATAATGCCAATCTTGCACTGACCGGGAGTAATGATTCCGGGGCAGTTAGGGCCGATTAACCTGGTCTTTGACCCTTTGAGATACGACTTTACGGTCAACATATCCCGGACCGGAATCCCCTCCGTGATGCAAATCACCAACGGCACTCCGGCATCTGCCGCTTCAATAATCGCATCCGCTGCAAAAGGCGGCGGCACGTAAATCACACTAGCATTGGCGCCCGTTGCCGCTACTGCGTCCGCAACGGTATTGAAGATGGGAATGCCTTCGAAATTCTCACCGGCCTTACCCGGACTCACTCCTGCCACCATCTGCGTGCCGTACTCCTTACACGCCTTAGTATGGAACTGACCCGTCTTCCCGGTGATTCCCTGGGTTAAAACTTTCGTGTTTTTATCAACTAGGACTGCCATAATTTACTCTATTCTAAGCTTTTACTTTAC
>CAYMWO010000108.1:0-9997 GCA_964393905.1 uncultured Bdellovibrionales bacterium
ATTCTTGAACTAATTGATAACGGTGTCCTTTGCCATCCGGGCTATTTCTTCGGTGCCAGCGGTGTGCATCTGATGATCTCAGTGTTAGCTTCAAAGGATGAGCTTAGCGAGGGAATAGCCGCCATTCGCCGGGTAATTGCTAACTCTTAGTCTTTTTTAAGTAGCACCCCGGCATAACAAAGCCCCGCAACGGCACCACCAAGTATAGGCCCGACCCAGTAAACTAGCTGGTTTGTCATGTCACCTGAGGCAAAGGCTGGTCCGAAAGCCCGCGCTGGGTTCATCGCCGCACCGGTCAGGGCTCCGCCCATAAGGATGTCCGCCGCGATGGTTAAGCCGATAGCGATACCATAAACTCCGTTCCCGCAACGGCTATCGACGGCAGTCCCAAATACGGCGAAAACAAGAAAGAATGTCAGGACGGCTTCAACAAGAATCCCTTGTGAGACAGAAACTCCAGAGGCAAGCGCTGGAGCGCCTAGTCCATTGGGTAGAGCCGGAAAAATTCCCTTTAAGAGATACCCTGCTATTACCGCACCTAGGAGCTGCGCAACGATGTAACCCACCGCCCGACCGGCAGAGATATTCTTGGTAATGAATAAGCTAATTGTTACAGCGGGATTTATATGCCCTCCGGAGATATGACCCGTCGCATAAACCATGACCATCAAAATAATCCCGTGAGCCAGAGCAATGGCTACAATACCACCGTGAGTAACGGGGTCGATGCAGATTACTCCGGCACCGATGAAGGTCAATCCAAAAACACCGATAAGCTCAGCTAAGAACATTTTGTAAGCGGCCATTACCCTCTCTCCTATAGGCTTGTTTGTTCCTGTATTTCCAGTTGCAACATTAGCTCCATTGGAACAATCAAATAACTATTTCATTCGGTTTCGCCCTTTTTAGAGCTATGCCGAACCTGACTAAGTGAGAATAGAGAGCAATGTCGACAGATCCGCAGAAGATTATTTTCTCGATGCACAAGGTGAGCCGCATTCACCCTCCCTCAAAGCAGGTGCTTAAGGATATTTCGCTCTCCTTTTTCTACGGCGCAAAAATCGGTGTCTTGGGTCTTAACGGTGCGGGAAAGAGTAGTTTGCTAAGGATTATTGCCGGAACCGACAAAGATTATAACGGTGAGGTCAATTTCTCCAAAGGCTATACAGTTGGATTTCTAGAACAGGAGCCACGTCTAGACGCCACGAAAACCGTGCGCCAAATAGTCGAAGAAGGGGCGCAGGCGATAGTAAATCTGCTGAAGGAGTTTGATGAAATTAACAACAGCTTTGCCACCGTCACGGATGATGACGCGATGACAAAGTTGATGGAGCGTCAAGCAGAGGTTCAAGAGAAGCTTGATGCGTCAAATGCATGGGAGCTTGATAGCAAACTGCAGCTGGCGATGGATGCCCTACAGTGTCCCCCGGAAGACTCGATTATTGAAAATCTCTCCGGTGGAGAAAAACGCCGGGTTGCGCTTTGCCGCTTACTGCTGCAGGAGCCGGATGTCCTCTTACTGGATGAGCCGACAAACCACCTAGACGCCGAGTCTGTTTTCTGGCTTGAGCGCCATCTACAACAGTACAAAGGAACAGTTATCGCAGTAACCCACGATCGCTACTTCTTGGATAACGTCGCCGGGTGGATTTTGGAGCTTGACCGCGGCCAGGGTATTCCTTGGAAGGGTAACTACTCCTCTTGGTTGGAGCAGAAAGATGCGCGGCTCAAGCAAGAAGAGAAGACCGAGAGTAAGCGACAAAAGACTATCGAGAGAGAGCTGGAGTGGATTAAACAATCCCCCGGCGCTAGACGGGCTAAAAGTAAGGCTCGTATCGCTAACTACGATCGGATGGTGGCCGAGGATGGGCTTAAGCGCGAGGAGCAGATTGAAATCTATATTCCCCCTGGACCACGTCTCGGCGCGAATGTCATTCAGGCTAAAAACGTTGCTAAGGCATATGGTGACAAGCTGTTGTTTGAGAATTTAAACTTTAACCTACCGCAAGGTGGAATTGTGGGTGTCATTGGGCCAAACGGCGCTGGTAAGACCACTCTCTTTAAACTGATTATGGAGCTTGAAAAGCCGGACGCTGGCGAGTTTCTTGTAGGCGAAACGGTTAAGCTCGGTTACGTGGACCAGAATCGATTTACACCGGACGATAAGCGCACCGTTTGGGATGTAATCTCCGGCGGTAAGGAGACGGTTACGTTGGGGAAGGTTGAAGTCAATTCCCGAGCGTATGTCGCGCGCTTTAACTTTACCGGCAGTGATCAGCAAAAGCCGATTAACGTTCTCTCCGGTGGAGAGCGAAATCGAGCGCATTTGGCGCTGGCCCTCTTGGATGCCGGAAACGTGCTCCTACTCGATGAGCCTACAAACGACTTGGATGTAAATACCCTTCAAGCACTTGAAGTCGGGCTAGAGAACTTCGCGGGCTGTGCCGTGATTATCTCCCACGATCGTTGGTTCTTGGACCGTATCGCCACTCATATGCTGGCCTTTGAGGGGAACAGCCAGGTTGTGTGGTTTGACGGTAACTTCTCAGACTACGAGGAGGACCGTAAACGCCGACTCGGAGCTGATGCAGAGCAGCCTCACCGCTTTAAGTATAAGCCTTTTAAGCGCTAACGACGCTTACGGCAGTTTGCTCTTTATCGTAGCTCCACCGACACACAGCGGTGTGTCCCCTGTGAGTCCAAACTGGCGCACCGTAACTCCACGGTCTGATGAACGCTTGATATACCAGGTGCCGTTTGAGGGGCGCCAGACCGCTCGGTCTATAATTCCATCACCGTCAAAATCGCCACTTACTGGTAAGTCGCCGGGAAGACCAAACTGCATGGCGGAGTACTTCTGACACTTAAATTTCTGTGTCGATGAGCATCCCCACCAAACTCCCGTACTTGGACGATAGATCATTAAATCGGCCTTACCGTCGCCGTCGTAGTCGCCGGTCATTGGGTTATCCCCTGGTTTGTTTCCCCAGCCCGTGTAGATAATATCTTTCACGTTTTTGCTGGCCCCTTTTGACGATTGCAGCACCGCCCACGTTCCGGTTACTGGCCTAAAGATAGCTAAATCATCCCAGCCGTCGCCATCGTAGTCAGCACTGACTGGAATATCTCCGCGTCTTCCCCACTGTAGGCCGGCTAAGCCACCAAGCGAACTTCTAAGGCTCCACCATGTGCCGTCTGTCGGGCGAAAAATTGTGCGGTCTGACTTACTATCTCCATCAATATCACCGAACGCAGGAATATCCCCTCTTACACCCCAAGGCTGGCCGATGACTGAGGAAGTTGAAGAGGCTTGATGCCACCAGGTAACTCCCGGCTCCGTTCTCGCGGCAACGGCTGTAATGTCAGCCTTCCCGTCACCATCAAAATCCTGTCCAGTAAAAACATCGCGGTTTGTATCACCAAATTGGCGGACCTCGGTTGCGCCGTTTGTAGAGAGTGAGAGGAATAAACTAGCAGGGGACCCAGGACGCACAACTCCTAAATCCGTTTTACCGTCACCATCAAAATCGCACGGAGCTTTTCGGCCTTGAGGTGCCTCCTTCCAATAGCGAAGTAGGTCTATCAGCGCCTGTGGAGTGTTCTCCGGTGGAGGGTTCCCGGCCTGGTCATGGGAGTTTTCGCCGTGACACGAAGCGCAGACCCGAATCTCGCCTGGCTGGAAGGTTAGCCAGTAGCGCTCGCGCACTATACCGGTCCCTGCTGTGTTAGTCAGCTGCCAAGACAGAGCGCGGCGTGCTGGAACCAAAGCCGCCATCGAACCGTCAGTTCCGAGCTTGACGCTCGATTGTGGAGAACCTGGATTTGGGGGATTTTTCGCAAATCCATCGTGTAGGGGTTGCGCCAGAACACGCCGTCCACTCTCGTCGTTAAATTGCGCGTAGGCTCGGACCTGGTCCCCTTGGAATATTTGCATGTGGGCGATGTCGTATATCTGCCCCGAGGCACCTAGAGTCTGCTTGTTAGTCCCCTGAACTCGGAGATTAAACGGTTGCTGTCTATCGGCCGAGTCTCTGGTTGTCACATCGCGTGAAACTATTAGCGCTAGGTCATTTTGTCTAAGATATGTTTTAAAACTCTCGACGTTTACCCCTGCGATATTAAAGGCGTTCTGCTCTGGTGCTTTTACGCTTGCCACCAAACGTGCGGGCTTAGTTCTAGTACGAATCTCGGCCGGCTGGAGCTCCCATAGCGCCCCGTTCTGCGTCACCATTACATCCGGGTCCCAATAGGTAACGTTTCGAACGATGCCCGCCGTTAAAGGCGCACCGGCCTTTTTGTAAGCACCAAAGGCAACCAGCGGTTTTAAGCGAAAGGCGTAACGGGAGGTTGGCGCTTCACGCGTTCCATCATTCCCTTCCCGCCTTGTGTTAGTAGTGTGACTCACTACGACATTACCGTTCACTAACGGCAGAGGGGTTCGATACAAACCGCTATGGGCGAGTGTTGGATTGTCTGTGAATGAGGCAGTAGCGGGGTCTGTAATGTAGGTCACGACCATCTGGTCGGCTTTTACCGCCGGTCCTCCGGTAATTGTTACTATTTGCCCCGCGGCATGAGTCTGAAATTCCGGAGCCATCACTCCCCAATACAGCCCTGGAGTGTTCGGGTCCTCTTGAATGTGCAGGAAGTTATCAATCCGGCTCTGATTCGCGGCATCGGAGCTCGCCCCAAGAAATTCGGTCAGATTGTCGTCGTTAGTAAAACTCCTATCGAAGTAAGTATGCAGTTCATGACGGCCAACGTGGTTAAGCGTCTCGTGCTCAAAACCGTCCTCATGAATCTGCCACGGGAAGAAATGGTTAAATTCATGGAGATTTAGGTTAGGAACCGCTGTTTCCTCTGAGCGCGGCTCGGGAAAAACCTCCGCAAAACTGTTTAGGGCGCTATCGTTCGGACCTTCTCCAGAAAAGTTGTAGGGCGATGTGTAGGCTCTAGATTCCGCATTATCAGCCTGCTGGTCGCGCTGTAAATGGTCCCAGCGGGTGTAGAGCACACGGCCAAAGCTATCAATTATTGGATCAAAACCACCAGAGGGGGTGTGATCTAAAAGAAAGATGTCTCCGGTCTGGGGATTTAAACTGTATAGCCCGACTATCGTCGGTTGAGACTCGTATTCATCAAGTTGCGGAAAAAGGTGTCGGGCACCGTTTCTCGGCCGGTCCGACATAAACAGGATGCGTTCGTCTGTGCCATAAATCGGCATGACGTTATTGTAGTCGACGGGTTGATTTGGAACCTTGGTGATTACCGGAGTCTGGTTCTTGCCGAAGTTAGTAACTTCGTACATCTGAAAATAGTAATCTTCGTACTGATATTGCTCAACGGAGCCACCAATTACCATACTGAAGATAATCTTTTGCCCGTTCCAATGCACATGCGGGTCGCGCACGGCGATAGCATTCGCACCTTGAAAGCCGGTCATGCCGTAACCGGCGGCCTGCGTAATATCCCGAACAGAGCCATCCGAGTAGCGTATAAAAAGGCCCCCGCCTCGGGTGGTCTGCTGAAGGCTGCCACGCTGATTACAGAAAACTGAGACGACGTTACAAAAGTCCTCGGTCATCGGAACCTGACCTACAAAGACAATATCTGGGTAGCTCTGGGAAGCGGCGGGGAGTGCGCTGACAAAAAATGTCAGTGTGGATAAAATTGCGGCAAAGAAAAACCTTTGCGGTTTGAACATCTTAACCCCCGTAAAAGCTGCTATTGGCAATTTATTTTCCGCTTATGATTTTCCACTTACCAAGAGTGCATTTTCTATGCCAGTAAGGAGTCATGGTTTACCCACATCCCGCCCTAAGTGGCGCTCCTGCAGCATTAGTGTTGATGGTCGTGGCCAGTGAGGTTTTGGCGCTGACCTCAAGTGCCCCAGTAAACTTTCGGCGGGTTTCTTATTTCGCCATAGCTTGTTTGGTAGTTGTCGCTCCCTTTACCTATTTCACCGGTTATTTTGCTGCCGCAGAGGCCAGTCAGGTGTTTTCGGTTCCGCCAGAGTTAATTACCGAGCATCAGAGCTACGCCAAGCTCTTATTGTTATCTCTCGTCCCGTTATTTCTATTCTCAATACTTAGACCAAGGGAGACAAAGCTGGGAGTATTAAACATTTTGTTTTTTGTGTTTTTACTCACAACCACCCTACTGGTGTTTATCACCAGTAACCACGGAGGGGATTTGGTTTTTGAACACGGGGCCGGGGTTAGAGCCGGAATCAAAGCGGAGTAAAAGCCGGAGGAAAGCTGGAGTGAAAGCGGAGTAACAGCGGAAGAAAAATCCAAATCCCGCGACGAACCCCCTACCACAGTTACCTCAGAGCGTTAACTCTTACCCTTTCTTGCCTTTTCCGGAACCCAAAGCGGAGCGGTTCCACCCTCTTGCTTAAGCACCCAGCGGGCAAGAATGAAAAGGAAGTCACTGATGCGGTTGATGTATTTAACAACTTCGACATTAATTGCAGCTCCTTCACCTAAGGCAGTCAGCTCATCAAACATCGAAACAACTGTTCGCTCCGCTCGACGTGCAACGGTGCGACCGATATGAAAAAGCGAGGCTAATTCATTTCCGCCAGGGAGAATAAAAGAGCTCAGCTCCGGCAAGCCATCCCCATAACAGTCACAAAGCTTTTCAATTGCCTCAACATGCCCGTGAGAGACCTTCCACATCCCGGCGTATTCGCTCTCAGGGGGAGTGGCCAGTTCAGAACCAAGGTCAAAAAGCTCCTGCTGAATTCCCTCCAGTACCAGAAACAGATTCTTGGTCTTTGGTGTGAGTCGTTCCTTTATTAAGCCTATTACCGAGTTTAGCTCGTCGATATCACCGTATGCCGAAACCCGTCGAGCGGCTTTACTAACCCGCTTTCCACCAACCAGTGCAGTGTCTCCTGCATCCCCAGAGCGGGTATAGACACGGTTAATGCGAAAGTCTGTCATGCCTTATGATCCGATGCCGTATTTTCCCAGTCCTCGCGTAAGCTCCTCTGTTAACTCCGGACGAGCAGCACCAAGCGCGAGCGAAATCTCACGTACCTCGGTCTTTTCGCCATCCGAGTCTGATAGTCTAGCGAGAATCATTACGGCCTCTGCATTTACTAGCTGAGCTCCTAAGGCAATTTCCTTCAATTGCTTTCGAATCTCCGGGATTTGTGGGGCGTCCTTCGCTGAGAGAAGCAATCTTACATTTAATAGCGCAGCAAACTCATCACTTAGAGACTTAGCATTAAGACTCGAACGCTTCGCGACAGAACTGACTCCCGAGAATCTCGCCAAATTATACTTAGCCAGCTCCTCCCGAGCTTTATCCAATTCACCGGTTCTTAAGCGGTAGGCAGCGCTATAGAGCCCAGAGAACAAAGCATAGCTACCGGAGACATCCTCTTCGGTCAGCACTTTTACGTTCTCAATCAGAGCGCTCTGCTTTTTCTGAAGCTCTTCAGCAGTTAGTGTTACCCCTTCAGCCGGAAAGAAAACTGACTCATACATACTCTGCGCCTGGCTAAACTCTAGCGCTGCCCCCTCTAGCTTCTTGTTATTAGCCTCGCGCACGGCGCCCACAAGCCAAACCACAAGCAGCAACACAACCACTCCGCCGACAACTTTTTGCCAGTTTGCAGCGACAAATTCGGTAAGCTTATCCTCCGAGCCCTCAAGCGTGCGAAGTCTGTCGGTGAGATCTTCTAATTCACTTCTCACGACCTCAACTTCACCCCGAACGGTAACCGTCGTCGGGGCGGACTTCTTAGAAGCTCCTTCCTTTAAATTTCTCTTTTGCGTATCTGTTGAAACTGATTGGCCTGACATCTAATCCCTCTACATCTTGTATTTAAAATCATTCGGATCCATATCCGCCAGAAGGTCCGCCCAGCGGTCCTTCTCTATATTGGCAAAGTTCTGGTTCCCCTCTTCAGCCTCCCCTTCCCCAACCTCTGGCATGTTCTCCGTAACCAAAGTGACCTGAGCGTGCTTTAGCACCTCTGCCGAAACTGTTATCGGGCACTCGACCCTAACGGCTAAGGCTAACGCATCACTTGGGCGCGCATCAAGGACCTTAACTGCACTTCCGACTTCGACATGTATGTCCGCAAGGAAGGTGTTCTCTTCGAGTCCCCGAATGAAGACCTTTAATACCTTTCCCCCGAGCTCATTAATTGTCTGCTGCAAGAGGTCGTGCGTCATGGGCCGCGCTAGTTCTACTTTTTTTAAGGAGGAAGCGATAGCCGTCGCCTCAGCAAGCCCAATCCAAATTGGTAAACACACCCCACCCTCGGCATCTTTAAGAATGACAATGGGCGCGTTTGACGCGGGGTCAATTACTAACCCACCAATAAACATCTGGACCTCTTTCTCGTCAGCCATCTAGACCCCGAAATAAAGTTCTTTCCTGGCCATTAGAATTGCTCTGAGCTAGCTTATCCCTGTCGTTAAGAGCTGAGGCACGCAGCAATCCCGGACTAGCTGAGAAGACCTGAGCATTAACCAAGTCCCCCGCTTTAAGCCCCTCCCCATCGAGTTCCACTAAGATGTTCTGGGGCGTCCGACCGTTCATCAGAGATGATATCTTCTTCGTCGGACCCTCCACAAGGACCTCGACGGTCTGACCGATAAATTTCTCGTTAAATTCGAGAGTTAATTCATTTTGCCGCGTCTTTAATCGAGCTAAGCGCTCATCAGCGATTGATTTTTTAACTTCATCGTCCGCGGTATAGACCGCACCCGCTGTCGTATTCGGGCGGGGCGAATAGACAAACGAAAAGGCAAAGCTCCATTTAACCTCCTCCATAACTGAAAGTGTACCAAGAAAGTCTTCCTCGGTCTCTGTGGGGAAGCCGACAATAATATCGGTGGAAATTGCTATATTAGGACACTCACTTCTGAGCTCATTTACGATTTCAAGATACCGTCTGACCCGATAGTTACGGTTCATCAACTTCAAGATTCGATCGCTTCCTGATTGTAATGGGAGATGGATGTGTGGACAGAGCTTTGGGTTTGAGCTGAAGAGTTTAACGAACTCCGGTCGAACCTCTGCTGGATGAGGCGAAATAAACCTTATGCGCTCAAGCTTATCAATCTGCGATAATCTGTCGATTAAACGCTCAAAAGGGTAACGCGGGATAAAATCTCGACCATAGGAGTTTACCGTTTGACCCAAAAGCAAAACCTCTCGCGCCCCAGCACGAACTTTGAGCCGCACTTCACGCTCGATTTCATCAGCGCTGCGGCTGGTCTCCGGCCCACGGGTATGAGGAACTACGCAGAAACTGCAATGCTTGTTGCATCCGCGCTGGATTGCCACCATCGCCCTGATGGGGGTGTAAAAGGTGCCGACGGTTGCGCCTCTTACTGCTTCAAGCGCTAATCCGACGGGGATGGCATCAAACTCAACCGGTAAATCCTCCCACTCCTCCCGATAGTCCACTGCTACCTGTGGAGCGGCGCCCATTGCCGCAGATTTAACCAGTGCTGGAACAAGCGAGAGGTTGTGGGTGCCTACCACGAAATCCACGGCGCGGTTTCGCTTAAGGATGCTGGTACCCTCCTGCTGCGCGACGCAACCACTTACTCCAATAACTAACTCAGGGTTTTTATTCTTAAGCTCCCTTAATTCACCAAGCAGGCTAAAGAGCTTGTGCTCCCCCTTTTCCCTCACGCTGCAGGTGTTCACTATTACTAGATGGGCGTTCTCAGGCTCGGAAACCAATTCGTGTGTGGGAGAGAGCAGCTGTAACATCTTTTCTGTATCGTATTCATTCATCTGACAGCCGAAGGTGCGAACGTAGACTCGCTGACGGCTAGCCTTTTCCTGAAACTCTAACTCTTCGGTTACACCCTGCTTATCAGCCATGATTCCGGACCTGAAAACCTAACAGTCTGAGTCTTGGCACAAACGCCCCACCAGGGACTATCGGGACGGGTTTGTCGACTTTAACTCGGATACGCTTTTTCTCACCGGGTTTAACGACCACGTCCTCAAGCTGGATTAC
>CAYMWO010000109.1:0-9860 GCA_964393905.1 uncultured Bdellovibrionales bacterium
AAACAGACTCCGGGTGGAAATATCGCCGAGAATTTGGAGTCTTTTAAGAACTTACGGATTTTTCAGGCAAGTGGCAGCCTTCCGGGAGAGGCGCAGAGCGTAATTGCGGAAGCCGTAGCCTTTGTCAGAGAAAGCCGCATGCCGGCCCTTATTCGACTAACGGTTCCTAGATTATCGGGCCACTCGGGACAGGATACCCAGGCCTATAAAAGCAAGGAGCTTATCAAGAAGGAACGTGAGCAAGATCCACTTCCGGCTTTGAAGAGCTATCTAACCCCAAAGGTCATTCCGACCTCCAAGTGGGATGAGATTCAGAAACAAGCTCAGCAGGATGTGCAAGTTGCGCTTAAAGCCGCGCTTAACAGGCCAGTTGGTTCACTCACGGGGATCTACCGATACGCCTTTAGCGAAACTAATCCCGATGGCTCCGTCGATATCCAGAAGATGGGCGGACTGCTTGCCGCAGGTATTACCCTTCCAGCTGGGAGTGAAGTGCCAAAACCCGATGCGGTGAGGATTAATCTCGTCGAGGCGGTGCGCAAGGTGATTGATACAGAGTTAGCGATCAATCCCCGGCTGGTTGTTTTTGGTGAGGATGTCGGGCCAAAAGGCGGCGTGCATGCTGCGACGTTGGGCCTACAGGATAAATACGGCGAGCGCCGTGTTTACGATACAAGCCTTTCCGAAGAGGGGATTATTGGGCGGGCTGTTGGTATGGCGCTAAACGGGCTGATGCCGTGTGCTGAGATTCAATTTCGAAAGTACGCAGACGCTGCGACGGAGCAGTTACATAACTGCGGCACTATCCGTTGGCGAACCAATAACCGCTTCGCGGCGCCGATAGTGGTTCGGGTTCCGGGCGGGTTCTACAAGTGGTGTGGCGACCCGTGGCATAGTGTAACGGACGAAGTGCATTTTGTGCATCAGCCTGGGTGGCAGGTGGCATTTCCTTCAAATGCCGAGGACGCTGTTGGTCTGCTGCGCTCTGCGCTTCGAAGTAACAATCCGACATTTTTCCTTGAGCACCGAAACCTTTTAGATGCTGCCTGGGCGCGCCGACCATACCCCGGAGATGATTTCATCGTTCCCTTCGGTAAAGCTAAAACACTCAGCAATGGCACAGGTCTAACCGTTGTAACTTGGGGTGCAATGGTTGAGCGCTCGGAAGAGGCTGCTAAGGATTTTCATGGGCTTGTGGAGCTCATCGATTTGCGCAGCATAATGCCTTGGGACAAAGAGACAGTTCTGCAGTCCGTAGCTAAGACCCACCGTTGCTTAATCGTCCACGAGGACTACCGCACCGCTGGGTTCGGCGCCGAGATTGCAGCAGTGCTAGCAAGCGAGTCATTTTACCTACTCGATGCCCCGATAAGCCGCCTTGCCGTAAAAGACATCCCCATCCCCAACAACCGAGAGTTAATGGAGGGAGTGGTGCCAAGTGTGAACGAGATTAGGGCTGAGATTGAGTCACTGTTAGGCCACTAATTACGCATATAGGCGGCCCCAGACCTCGGTCGATAGATGAGCTAAATCGACTTAAAATGCTCAAACGGCTGCATGCAGCTGTTGCAGTAACAGAGCGACTTGCACGAGGTCGAGCCGAACTGGCTGGTAATCTCTGTGTTCTTGGAGTCACAGAAAGGACAGGGGATGTGTTTGAAGACGCTGGGGAATGGTACTAAATCGTCTTCAGTTAGCTTATCCGGCGGGCTAATTCCATATTCTCTAAGCTTGGCTTTAGTCTCATCAGAGATCCAATCGGTGGTCCAAGCCGGCGAGAAAACTGTTTCTACCTCGACTGTCTCAAAACCGTGCCTCGTCAGGACCTCTTTTATCCCGTCGTGAATGACCTTCATCGCCGGGCAGCCCGAATAGGTGGGGGTGATTTTCACGTGGGCGTTCTTCCCCGTAATTGCAACGTCCCGGACAATTCCCATCTCGACGACGTTTAGCACCGGGACCTCGGGGTCCAGAACCTCGGTCAAAAACGTAAATGCCTCATCTTTTGAAAAGCCCATAGCTACTTACCAGCGTGCGTCGGGATAAGACCGTGGAAGAATCTGCATTTCCGCTAACATATGTCCTAAGTGCTCGCTATGAAGTCCGCGTCGCCCCCCGTCACGCATGAAGTGTTTGCCGTCTGGAACATTTAGGGTGGCCTCCTTAAATACCACGGATACGAGCTCATCCCACTTACACTTAAGACTTGCAGGGTCTGGAGCTACTCCGGTCTTTATCAGCAAGGCCTCATCATCTGAGGGTTTAAATAGCTCACCGGTAAAGATCCAGAGATCGGCAAAGGCCTCAGCGATGCGATTCTTACTCTCCTCTGTTCCGTCCCCAAGTCGGAGAACCCATTCGCGGCTGTGACGAAGATGATAGAGAGTCTCTTTTAATGACTTCTCCGCGATGGCCGCGAGAGGCTCAAACGAACTCCTTTTAAGCTCGCTATAGAGAAGGTAAGAAAAGGAGTTAAAGATAAACAGCTTAGCAATCGTGTATGCGAAGTCTCCACGTGGCTCCTCTACCAGCAGACAGTTTTTAAACTCCCGCGCCTCGCGAAAATAAGCCAAGTCATCAGCCGAACGCCCCCGACCTTCAACTTTTCCGGCTAGGTCCAGTAGGGCAGTAGCCTGTCCAACCATATCCAGAGCGATGTTGGTTAGCGCAATATCCTCCTCCAGCACAGGACCGTGTCCGCACCACTCGGATAGTCGGTGACCGAGAACCAACTTATCGTCAGCAAGTTGAAGAATGTAATTGTAAAGCGCTGTTTCGTTAGTTTTACTGGTCATGTGCTTTACTCGGTTGTATTCCTCATCCCCTTTGGGGCTTTATAAAACTGAGGGTGACGATAGATTTTATCGTAGTTTGATTCGAGAAATGACTGTGAATCCTCTGGTGCGGTCGCCGTGATCTGAGCCGACGGAACTACCCAGATGCTCTTAGGATTTTCCCTGCGTGCATATACATCTCTCGCGTTCTGGAGTGCCATCTCTGGGTCCGCTGCATGAACACTGCCCGCATGCTCGTGCGGGGCACCTAACTGCAGTTGAAGAAACACTTCATAAAGAGGCAACTGATCGGAATTAGCCATAATATTTCTCATTCAAAGTTATTAAGCCGCTTTTGCCATGCCACGAGCTAGTCGCTTGGCGGCATAAGCAGCAGCTGCGTCACGCACCCACTTTCCTTCCTTGTGGGCATCGGTTCTAGCGCGCATCCTCTCTCGATTGCACTGCCCGTCACCGTTAATCACCCGTTTTAGCTCCTCAAAATCAACCGGCCCGTGGTCCCAGTGGCCGGTTTTCTCGTTAAACTTGAGTTCTGGATCAGGCAGCACAACTCCCATAGCCTGGGCCTGTGGCACGGTAATATCGATAAAGCGCTGACGTAGTTCGTCATTACTCTTTAGTTTTACCTTCCAACGCATCATCTCGGAGCTGTGCGGAGATTCTTTATCACTTGGGCCAAACATCATCAGTGATGGCCACCACCAGCGATTAACAGAGTCTTGCACCATCTCCTTTTGCGCCTGAGTTCCGGCAGCCAATGTGGCTACAATTTCAATACCCTGCTTCTTGTGGAAGTTCTCCTCTTTGCAGATTCGAATCATCGCGCGCTGATAAGGGCCATACGAGCACTTTGCTAACGTTGTTTGGTTCACAATCGCCGCCCCGTCCACAAGCCAACCGATGACACCAATGTCGGCCCAGTTTAAAGTCGGGTAGTTAAAGATATTGGAGTATTTGGCTTTGCCCGAGAGCAGTTGGTCTATAAGTTCAGCGCGGTCAACTCCGAGAGTCTCGGTGCCACTATAGATATAAAGCCCGTGACCCGCTTCATCCTGAACTTTGGCGAGGAGCGCCATCTTGCGTCTAAGCGAGGGAGCTCTAGTAATCCAATTGCCTTCGGGAAGCATCCCCACAACTTCAGAGTGCGCATGCTGAGACATCTGTCGCACTAGCTGCTGGCGATACTTCTCGGGCATCCAATCCTTGGGCTCGATAATCTCGCCTCTATCCAACCGTGCCTGAAACTCTGCTAGTTTTTCCGCGGAATCCATTTCGTCCTCTAAAGTTTGGTGCCTGTTCAAGCTTCGCCGCTCTCAAGCGATCTGCTTCCAAAAGGAAATAACCGCATTCCTTGCATCTTGCCAGAAAGAGCGCGAATTTGTGCGGCAATTGTCTAGTTTTTAATCGGCTCAGGCCAAATAGTCAAACATCCGCGCTGGATATTCTACCCTCTAAAATATCGCCTTGAAAGTGGATCAGAGCTACCAGAATGTTGAATTTGTCGCTCTGGATTGGCCGCTAAATGCTCTAGGATCTTGAAAACTGTTTCAGCATCATCTGTGGCACCAATAGCTGCGGCAAGTTCAGGGGCGGTCTGTGCATTACTGGACGTATCCTTCAGCGCTCCTAGGAGTCGAGACTGAAGATCAATAACCTGAGCGGCGGCCTTTTTCCCAGCCTCAACGCCAGGCTGGTGATAGGCGTTTACGTTGATCATGGTGGCGTAGAGTCCCACCGCGCGATCGTAAAGAGCAATCAGCGCGGCCAAAGTCTTTGGAGTCAACTCCTCAAGGCTAATGGTTATCGAGTCTCTTCCATTTTGATAGAGTGCCTCTCGTGTGCCGAGCAGTAATCCACTTAGATAGTCGCCAGAGGTTATGCCGGGCTGCACCTCAACTACTTCGTGGTCTTGCACGGTATAGTCGCTAAGCACCTCGACAAAGGTTGCAAAAAAGTTATTTAACCCGTCTCGTAGCTGCTGGATATACGCGTGTTGGTCTGTGGAGCCCTTGTTTCCGTAGACAGCTAATCCTTGGTTTACAACTTCGCCCGACAGGTTCCGCTCTTTACCGAGAGACTCCATTACCAGTTGCTGTAAATACTTACTGAACAGCACCAGCCGGTCTTTATATGGAAGAACCACCATGTCTTTTTTGCCGGTGCCACAGCCGATGTGAAACCACATCAACGCCAGAATTGCGGCGGGGTTAGTCTGTGCGTCCGGCTTGCGGGTGATTTCGTCCATCAACCGGCCGCCCTCTAAAAACCCGTCGATATCAATCCCCTGAAGGGCTGCGGGGAGGAGTCCAACGGCGGAGAACAAAGATGTCCGGCCTCCAACCCAATCCCACATTGGAAATCGACGAATCCAGCCCTGCTCGGCGGCGAGCTTATCTAGCTTGCTGTTCTCGGAGGTTACAGCCACAGCGTGGGCTGCGAACTTCAGCTTTCGTGAGCTAAACTCATGCGCGATTTCGACCATCCCGTTATATGTTTCGGGCGTTCCTCCGGACTTTGACGTTACGATCACAAGAGTTGTGTCAAGATTTGAGCCGATGCGTGCCAAGATGCGAGCAATTCCATCCGGATCGGTGTTGTCGCAAAAGTGTAGGATTAAATGGTCAGCCTCGGTTCCTAGAGCATCGCTTACGAGCTGCGGGCCAAGTGCTGAACCTCCAATTCCTAACAATAAAACGTCAGTAAACCGACTCCGACTTTGTGGTCGAACACGCCCTGCATGCACATCTCGGGCAAAATTTTTAACGCTAGTGAGGGAATCCAGAATTGCGGAGGTTATCTCCGGAGTCGGGGCAAGCTCGGGGGCTCTTAGCCAGTAGTGACCGACCATTCGGTTCTCATCGGGATTCGCAATCGCACCCTGTTCAAGGAGCTGCATGGCAGAAAAGGACTGCTTCAATTTATCGGCGAACTTCGCAAACAAATCGTCGGGGAATCGGACCCGACTGATATCCAGGCGCAGACCAACTTCCGGGTAGCCCTTAAAGTATTTACAATAGCGTTGCCAAAGTTCCTGACTCATAAAGCCTCATCCGGTGAAAATTATTTTGAGAGCGCTACGATACACTCCTCGCGAGCGACCCACAAATCATCAAGGGTTATTTTAGGAAATGTGCCGTCGGTTTCGGCCAACCATTTACGGAGGAATGCTTTATGGAGTTCAATTTTCTTAGAACCAATTTCTGTAGGCAAAATCGAGTGTTCGTGGAGAAGTTTCTCACGGAAAATAAGCGGGAACTTGTCGCCTGAAAAATCCAGCCTGATATCCTTCCATAGTAAAAAGCAGTGTGCCTCAGGAATATTCGGGAGGTTGTACTTTAACAGCACCTCGGCAACGCCCGGAGTGTTAACTCCATTCATGAAATAGAAACCTTGCATCAGCGAAACGGGCGAGTTGTTCTCCTCTGCAAGAATAGCTAACAAAGAATTTTTTGTACTGCATGTCCCCCGTCGCTCTTTTAGCACCAATAATGGGTCGGGAGCAGACGTGCGACCGTATGGTAAGCTGCGAATATAGCTAGCCGCTCGCGGAAAGGATTTCAGACCGATTCGTAAAAATTCCTTAGATACATCCCCATGCGGGAGCAGTGGAAACTGGGGCAGTAGGGACAATCTATCAACTCCGTATGAGCCCCATAACGGAGCTGGTGAAAATTCTATTTCGAGGACCTAACACTCTCTGCTAATGCATTCGCCAAACTAGTGGCTGTTAAAATAGTCGGCAGGCTAATTGGCGCCCCCTCTTTGCCATCCTTTACAGCCGGTAGAATGGCGTAGAAAGGCACTCCGCGTGCGCCATAAGACTCAAGAGCTTTTGTTATAACTGCATCCCCCGTAGTCCAATCAGCCTTAAGCGCCAAGTAACCATTCTCCTTAAGCGCAGTCGCTACCCTATCTGTCTCAATCGCAAAACGCTCATTAAATTTGCAGGTGATGCACCAGTCGGCCGTAAAGTCGATAAATACCGGGGTGCCCTGTTCTCTTGCTGATCTGACTAAATCCTCAGAATACGGTTGCCATTCGATTAACTTGCTTGTTCGAGCCTCAAATCTCGCCGCTTTAGAGGTAGTAACCAGGGGCCAAAACATCACAACGGAGATCGCGATTAGCGCAATTAGGGAGAGATCGGTGAGGACTTTATACCCTGCCCCAAAGCCTGCGGACTTAACCCAATTTCTTAGCCAAATGGCAAAGTAAACCACAAGCAATATAAGGACCGACCAAACAACTCCCTCCTCGGTCAACTTATGAATCACAAAAAGCAGCCAAACCACAGTGCCAAGAAGGAGAAACCCCATCAGTTGCCTAAAGCGAAACATCCAGTCGCCTGGCCTTGGAAGAAGCGACAATAGTCGCGGGTTAAGAACTAGCAGCACATAGGGAAGGGCCAGCCCGACTCCGATGGCTATAAAGATGGTGATAGTAAACAGCGGTGGTTGGGCAAAGGCAAAGGCCAATGCTGTTCCCAAAAACGGAGCGGTGCAGGGAGTCGAAAGGGCGGTTGCCAATACGCCATCAAAAAAGTGCTTCACATATGGATGCTGGAGTTTTGAAACTTTACGATTGGCCCCTTGGATATAGGGTAGTGAGAAATCGAATAGATCAAAAAACCCAAGACTCAAAATAAAAACTATTAGCAAAAGCGCAAAAACAAAAGCCGGATGTTGAAATTGGAATCCCCAGCCTAGCTCAAAGCCTAAGCGCCGCAGGGCGATGATTACCCCGGCCAGGATAACAAAGGATGAAACAATACCTGAGCTAAATGCTAAAGCCGAACGCACGCCCTTTACTCCTGGCTGATCGCGCGCTCCGATAAAGCCCATAATCTTAATGCTGATGATTGGCAGAACGCAGGGCATAAGATTAAGAATCATCCCTGCTAAAAACGCACTAATAAGAGCAAACAACAAGCCACTTGTAGAATTCTGGCCCGTTTGCGGGTGATCTAAGCTCTCAGAAAAATCGGAGTGGACCGTTGAGATAAGGCGATATGTAAGTGGTTCCTCGGTTGAAAGAGTCGGTTGCAGCTCGCCCCACCGTTTAGTTGTAACTGAACCTTGTCCCGAATCAGACACCATAACCGGTAAAGACCAGTTAAAGGTAAAGTCAGAATCTGGCTTGCCTGAAATGTGTTTTAGATCTTTTGAGATTAGCGAAGAGATGACTACCGTCCCTGTCAGTGAGAGGATGCCTGCTTTTACCGAACTACTCAGTGTAACTGGTATAGTTAGCAGGAAGGTGCCGTTTGCCAGTTTTCCTGCTCCGATTTCTTCGTCACTGAGATTGTTACTTTGAGCAATACTGGCGGCTCCAAATTTAAAGTCATTACTTGTGTGCGGGAAAACCTGAATATTTTTCCCCAAAAGCTTCTCGCCCTTACCAGGAAAGCCTGTGAGAATGATGCCAAGCTTGAATGAGCCTCCGGGCGCCACACGTTCCATGTCTAAAACCGGAACCGCAGAAAATTTATCACTCTGTTTAACGACCCTGGGAGTCGTTGCATCAAACTCCTCAAAAACAGGATATTGAGCCGAAGGCTCTTCAGGCTCGGAGGCTGAAAAAGGGAATGTTGCTGTCAAATCCCGACTACCAGGAACACAAATGTCTTTACAAACAAGCCAGCTCACCTTCGCGCGGATGGTTACAGTCTCGCCATCGCTTGGGATGATCAACGGTGCGAATAGATCGGTCGGAAGTAATACTCGGTCTCGGTAACCGAAGGTGATTATATTACCGCGCTCAATAAATTTATACGGAGCCGGCCAGCGCAGTTCAGCCGTGTTCCAACCCTGAGGAACTGACCACTTAACTTGAGTAGGGACTGCAGCTTCGCCACTATTTCGCCAGTAAATGTGCCAACCAGGTTCGATTTCAAATAGAACTCCGACCCGACCAACTGGAGCAGACTCCGATGCCGGAGGTTGGAAAATGCGAGAGTCGGCTACGATTGAAACTTTGACATAACGATTGCCTGCATTCGGAGAGTCTTCAGCTAAAGTGTATCCTGAGAGAAAGATAAGTACTGCAATATAGCAAGACAGGCATAGGGCAATCCTTAGGAAATAAAACGCAGATTTTTCTCTAGCATTCAATTTAAGAATTCGCCTCAGCAGTTAACAGTGGAGCGCGCTTCTTGACACGGTTAGGTAGGAATTCTGCCGGAATAGTTACCTTCGTGCCAGCGATTTGTAGTGCTGCATCGTAGGCTGCACCGAACCCGGTGGAAATGCCAAATCCACCAAAGGCAGCAAGCCAAAACAAACCTCGAATCTCCATGTCTTCTCCCCAGACCGGAAGTTGATCCTCGGTGTAGGTTCTAAAACAGTGCCAAGAACGACCAAGTTGGAGAGAGTGAGAGATATGAGGAAAAAAGCCCATTAATTTATGAACAACATCCTCAGTTACCGCTCGATTAGGCACAAAGTCTTCTGGGGTAGCCGGGACTTTGTCACAGATAGAGAAAAGCCGAGATGAATGATCCCAGAGTCGGATATACCAGCCGTTGGACTCGTCCCAATAAAACCCGCAATTTGGCGCTGGCATGAAACCCTTGGGAAAACCGCGAACGATAAACAGGTGTCTAGCAAACGGTTGAGCTTGGATGCCAGATGCAGGAGCAAGGAACGAGTTGACCCACGCGCCAGCGCAGTTCACAAGTTGGGGAGCTCGGTGCAAACGGCCGTCACGGGTTATAACCCTAAAGCCGCTTGATTCTTCTTCAATCGAAATGACCTCTTGGTTGAATTTAAAATGCACGTTCTTCTTTTCCCGCATGCTATACAGCCCACAGACAAACCCACCCGCATCCAATAAACCATCCGTGTCGGTGATTACTCCTGCCTTGGTCTGACTGAATAAATTTCGATGATGGTTTGGAGCCTCTCGCCCAAGAATAAAGGACCCAGTCTTTCGGAAACAGAGTGCTTTAAGGGACTCCGGCCAGAGTGCGATGGATTTTTCTGCCCACTCAGTGAGTTGAGGGTGATGATATAGCTGCCGGACCATTCCAGCATTCTTGCCCGATGCATGTGCCGCCGGGACCGACTC
>CAYMWO010000110.1:0-9787 GCA_964393905.1 uncultured Bdellovibrionales bacterium
GCGAATTCCCCCTTCTTGGAAGGGACAGCCAGGTGTTGAGATTGAAAGCGCCGATGGTGAAAGTTCACGCTCAACAAGCTACTCTGGATCAAGCGGAAACCTGATGGAGGCTGTACACTCTGTTCGCAGTTTAATGAATGGGGGTCGTCAGCTAGGACAGGCAACTCCTTGTGTCTTGACCCGGCCGCAGCATGTCTTTAATCAGCAGGGACGGGTGTTGAATTCTGAGGCGATTAAATGTGAGAAGATCTCCAACCCGAATCTATCACAAGCTGAATCTCCCCCAGAGGACGCCCAGATAGCTGGAAGAAAGGTTGGCCGTCGCGGAACAGGGACTCTTGTTAGGAAGGGCGATACTTTAATTCGAAGCCGTAAAGACACCTTAACGGGACTTAAGACTCTAGAGCGGCTTAATCGAAGATATCCGCTTTTGATTCAGCTCTTGAATTTCAAGCACCTGGCCTTAATGCTGCTTTCGCAATTTAAAAGCTCACAAAATATCTGTCGGGTTGAACTTGCTTCGGCGACAAGATACTCCTACCTGCGTCGGCAGTACTATGTGCGCCGTCTAATCGCAGTTTTTGCTGGCCTAGCAATTTTATTGGGGATTGCTATCGCGATTAACTAGCTGATTTGCTCGTTATTAGCATCGCGGCCGGCCGTAAAGCTCTGATGCTCTTTTCGAATTATCTCCATCGCCTCTTCAGGAGTGTCTACTATTTCTATCCAACGCATATCCCCCGGACTGACAAGGCCGGCGGTGATTTGTTTCTCCTTCATCCATTCAATTAACCCCTGCCAGAACCCTCGGCCGAGTAATATAATCGGACGACCTGAAAGGTGCTCCACCTGGAGTAGTTGCCAGGAAAAATACAGCTCGAGCAACGTTCCAATTCCTCCCGGAGTCACAATGACGGCATTTGAAAGCCGCATAAAATCATCCAGTCTTGAGGAAAACTTCTTGTGATGGCGCTTGATATCTAGATGCTCATTTGGTGGTTCAAACCGTCCGAGATCAATTGAGATACCGAAAGATTTACTTTTGCTGCCTGACTGAAGTTTACCGGCTTTAACCCCTTTATTTGCCGCTTCCATCAGTCCTGGGCCACCACCGGTAAGAACGTCGATACCGTCATGCCCCAAGAAATACGCGAGGCGCTCAGTGGTTTTGTAAATCGCGTCCTCTGGCTTAATACGCGCGCTACCAAAGATACAGACGCGAAAATAGTCGTTGGTATAACTTCGAAGTTCAACCTCTAGTAGTCTTGACCGCTCGCGGAGCGCGTCTAGCCTCTCGGTTAGTCTTCGACGTCTTGTCTTTCTATCTTCGGATGAGTTGTTTTCGTTGGCCACTATCTAGGAAAGAGGTGTCTTTAAGAGAATAATAAAAAACTACAGTTGCTATTTAGATAAACTATATCTTTGTTAGGGTTCCGAAAAGAAGAGGTTAGTTGCCCTAGGGAATTAACCTCACGCTTTAGAGGTTTTCTACCTTCTTTTCCTCTTCGCTGTCTTTTTCGTTTGAGGGGACCCCGATATGCTGGCAGAGAATCTCTAGCCTTTGGCTCAAAAGTCGTGACCAGTTTTCCCAACCAGGGGCGTTTTTCCGCTCTTCTAGCATGGAAATGAGCGTTCTATCTTCATCCCCAGGGTGTGCCTGGCAAAGGGTATTTAGCGACTCCACAACGTAATCCAGCGCAACTTGAATCTGAGAGAAGTGCTCTCCAGTAATCCCTCCAACAGGAGCATTCTCAGCCCGAACTTCGGCCCGCTTAAGAGCGTTTCGCAGCTCTGTTGCTGCCTGTTCTAGTTCGCTCAACTCTTGTAACCGGAGCTGAGTGCTGCGCAGTCGGGGATTATGGTGTGGATGAAAATAACGATAGAGTTCCATTTGCGAAACCTCCAGTGCTTTAGTGCTACATATAACTGATAGCACTAAACCTCACCAGATGTTTTGTTTGGGCCTAAATGGTTCGATCAATTGCCTCTGCCACCCGTTTCATCCTCTCCGCTAATTTAGCGAATTCTGCCGGTGTAAGTTGTTGATAACCATCCGAGAGAGCAAGATCCGGTGACGGATGCACCTCAATCATCACCCCATCAGCTCCACAGGCGACTGCAGCCAGGGCCATGTCAGGGACTAAACTACGCACTCCCGTACCGTGGCTTGGGTCAGCAATGACGGGAAGATGGGTCTCCTGATGCAATAATGGAATTACGGAGAGATCGAACGTGTTTCTTGTGTCGGTGAAGAAGCTTTTTATGCCACGCTCACATAGCACTACATCTTGATTTCCTTCGGACATAATGTAGTCCGCAGCCATCAATAACTCCCCCATACTAGAGGCCGGCCCACGCTTCAACATGACCGGAACTTTTGTATCCCCAACTGCTTTTAGTAGCCGAAAGTTCTGCATGTTGCGCGCGCCGATTTGAAACATGTCGGTGTGCTTCGCGACAAGATCGACTTCATGAGTACTCATTACCTCCGTCACGACCGGCAGCCCAGACTCTTGGCGCGCAATATCAAGTAACTTAAGCCCCTCTTCTTCAAGCCCCTGAAAGGCATACGGAGAAGTCCTCGGCTTATAAGCGCCACCCCGCAACATCGTTGCCCCAGCGCGTTTTACTTCCAGCGCCGTCTCGACAATTTGTTTTTCGGATTCAACCGAACACGGTCCAGCAATTAAGACCACCTTATTTCCACCGAACTCCACCCCTTTAACATTAACAATCGAGCGCTCGCGCTTAAACTCACGATTGCTCAATTTGTAAGGTTTTAATATTGGAATGACCCGTTCCACACAGGATAGGGAGTCTAGGTGCAGCTTCTCTAACACCCGCTCGTCCCCAAGCGCGCCAAGAACAATCTTTTCTTCACCAGGCATAAAGAGCGGTTTGAGCCCCAAGCTCTTAATCTGATCAATAATCGGCTGTGCGTCTTCGTGAGTAGCTTCTTTTTTAAGTATAATTATCATCTGAGTTTCCTTTGTTGAGAGCGAAAAATTTAAGGTAAAATTTGCTGAAAAAATATTTGGCGGATTAGCGTCGCCACTTAATCGAGCAGCCGAAGGCAGGGGTGAGGTTGTTTGCCAACGGTTCATCGCTTAATACAGCGTCTAGAGCGTCGGAGAGATCGTGCGAAGTTACCTGACTCGGATCGCGGTGATTATCATCAATCCGGCCCTGATAGAAAAGTTTAAGCTCATTATCGAACAGATACGCCTCAGGCGTGCACTGCGCGTCATAAGCCTCAGCCACTGCTTGGGTTTCGTCGTGAAGATAAGGAAAGGGGAGTTGAAGCATTCTGGACTTTTCGACCATATGGTCAAAATCATCTTCCGGGTAACCAAGGGGGTCATTAGAACAAATGGCGACGAACTTAACCCCCCGCGGCTGATAAATCTTAGCCAGCTCAATTAACCGCTGCTCATATGCCTGTGCATAAGGGCAATGGTTACAGGTAAAAAGCACAAGCAGCGCACGAGCGGAGGTGAAATCCGGTAGCGAATGAATCTTTCCGTCAGTCCCCTTCAAGCTAAAGTATGGGGCCTTTGAGCCGATAGGTAACCGCAGTGCGTTTGGGTCTCTTTCCATTATAAACTTATGAGCCTTAATTAAAGTATCGGCAAACTATCGGGTTTGCCGAGTGCTTTCAAGCCCCAATTGCTTTTTACGCCTGTTTTTACCCCTAGGCGTTGTTAATTTTTCTAAGGGCTTATCCCCCTAATTGCACTTTGATAATAGGTAGGTTTGGGCTAAGTAGAGGAGATTATGACAGCCACACAAATAACACCAATCCAGCTCGAGCTAACCTCAAAAACAATTGCCATGCTCGCGGTTGATGCCGTCGAGAAGGCGAACTCAGGACACCCGGGGATGCCGATGGGCATGGCCGACCTGGCTGCCGTTCTCTGGTTGAAACACTTAAAGTTTAACCCCAAAGATCCTGCCTGGGTTAACAGAGACCGTTTTGTGCTTTCAAACGGTCACGGCTCGATGTTGCTCTACTCACTTTTACATTTAGCTGGATACGATGTCTCGATGCAGGATCTGCAAAACTTCAGGCAGTGGGATAGCGTTACCCCGGGTCACCCGGAGGCGGGCATGACCCCGGGAGTTGAATGCACAACGGGCCCACTCGGGCAGGGAATCTCAAATGCTGTCGGTATGGCAATTGGGCAAAAGCTCCTCGCTTCGCGCTACAACACGGACCAGCAAAAGATAATCGATCACCGAATTTTTGTCTTCGCCGGTGACGGTTGCTTAATGGAGGGAGTTAGTAGTGAGGCCTCATCTGTTGCTGGGCATTTAGGGCTAGGGAATCTCAAAGTCATCTACGACGACAACCATATAAGTATCGCCGGGCACACGGAGCTAGCGTTTACGGAGGATGTCTGTAAGCGATATGAGGCTTACGGCTGGTATGTGCAACGTGTAGATGGACATAATCACCAGGCAATTGATCAAGCAATCAATAACGCCTTGAAAGAAAACGAGCGCCCGTCGTTGATTGCTGCGCGAACGATTATTGGGAAGGGCAGTCCTAATAAAGCCGATTCTCATGATGTGCATGGCTCTCCCTTGGGTAAGGCAGAAATAGAACTTACAAAGAAGGCACTAAACTGGCCGCTTGAGCCGACATTTTTAATCCCTGACGAAGTTAAAAATATTTTTAAACTCCGTGTGGCAGAGCTGACCGAAGAGTATCAGGGGTGGAAGGAAAAGTTCAGTAGTTGGGAAGGAGCAAACTCGGAATTGGCTGCGCGGTTTAAGAAACAGGCGCAGCGTTTTGTTCCTGAAAACCTGACACAGAAGTTGGTAGCGGCGATTCCGACCGACGGAAAACCGGTTTCGACACGGAAACTTTCAGAACTGATTATTCAGGCCGCATCGAAGGAGGTTGACTCTCTTATCGGCGGCTCAGCCGATCTCGAGCCCTCGACCTTAACCCTTATCAAAGGCTCGACCGATATTGAGCGCTCCGAGTTTAAAGGAAAAAATCTGCGCTTTGGTGTGCGCGAGCACGGCATGGGCGCGATTATGAACGGACTTAGCTACTACGGATCGTTCATCCCTTACGGCTCAACATTTCTAGTATTCTCCGATTATATGCGACCGCCAATCAGGCTAGCGGCACTTTCGCATCTGCGGGGATTATTCATCTTTACTCATGACAGCGTGTTCTTAGGTGAAGACGGACCGACTCACCAACCGATTGAACATTTAAACTCGCTGCGGATGATTCCAAATCTCTGGGTGCTCCGCCCAGCGGATGCACTGGAGACCGCCGTTTGTTATTCGTTGGCAATAAGCCGAAAGCATGGCCCCTGCCTTTTCGCCTTTACCCGGCAGAACCTAGACCAAATCGAGCGCCCAGCGGATTTCGCGCCCGGCACAATTGAAAAGGGCGCTTACACTGCTTTCGAAGCTGGTAAAAATTCAAAACAGCCAGACCTCGTTTTCGTGGCCACAGGATCTGAAGTCTCACTAGCAATCTCCGCCGCCAAGAAACTTTCCACGGAACTCTCCGTGCGTGTCGTCTCGATGCCCTGCTGGGAACTGTTCAAAGAGCAGTCCGATGAGTATCGCCATGCGCTAATTCCTCGCGGAGTAAACAAGGTCACCATCGAAGCCGGCACCACTTTTGGCTGGCTAGACCTAATCAACGCCGGCCCAGAAGAAACACTCCGCATCGGCATCGACCGCTTCGGCGCCTCCGCCCCAGCAGGTGTAATCGCTGAAAAACTAGGCCTAACCCCTGATGCAGTATGTGCGAAAGTCCGTGAACGGTTTTTGGCGTAGGTGCTCGTCTGAGAGAAGAGTTCGGCTGCTACTTGCGGCCAAAGGAATTTTCCCCGCTGTGCTCTCATGTGCTTTATCCCGCGCGTTCTGGAGAAACTTCTGGAATGCAGAACGCAAGAAAGAGAGCGCTTTGTTTGGAGTCTCCGTGCCGGAGCTAAACGGTTCTGAAAGAGCGGTTCTGATTGAAGCTCTTTTTGAATTTGCACCATTTGGTTCGGTTTTAGAGGTGGGTAGTGCCTTTGGCCAGAACTTTCATCTCCTAGCTCCGCTATTCCCCGAAGTCAGTTTTGTGGGAGTGGATAGGGATTCTGAATGTGTGGCCGGTGCGAAAAGCCTGTTCAGTGAATTACGAATATCAAATGTGGAATTTCTCGAGCAAGATATGGAGAAATTGCATTTTCCGGATCAGAGCTTTGATCTAGTCTTTAGCTCGGCTGCGTTATTATTTATTAGTCCAGAGAAAATCTCAGCTGTAATTTCAGAGATGTGGCGGGTAAGCCGAAAAGGGATTGTCCTTTTGGAGCAGCACCAGGCGGGCGCTCCTGACCAGTCTTTCATAAGAGGAGATGGTGCCCGCTACTGGGTTCGAGACTATGAGGAGTTGGCCAAAGGCTTTGCCGCAAGGGAAAGAGTTACGGTTAAGAAGGTCTTAAATGCTCTATGGACTAACGAACAGTGGGATAAATTCGGTTCAGTAATTCGAATTTCAAGGTAGCACGGTGATTGAAAGTAAAGTCAGGGAAATTTTAACCACCTTCACAGCTCGCTGGGCCTTTCTTGCAAAGTGCTCGCCGGTGTTAAGGTTGGATCATACCTGGCCTTCAATTGCGGTAGTCGATGCAATCACTTACCACTTGCGTGGTGTTTCGGATTTAACTTCTATTCAGATTGAAACGCTCTCAGGGGCCGCGTGTTATATCGGTTCTATTGCCCATGATGTCTGGCGTGCTTCAGGGATACAGTCTGAACTGAGCTTTACCGAGGAGGGCGTCCTTTTACGTGCTCCCCTTGGGGAGGGTGGGGAGTATTATAACATTCCCATAGAACGTGTACTTAGAAGGATCTTAGAAAATCCGCCGACGCCGTTTCCTGTTTTTGAGGAGTTTTCCCAGCAGCTAGCTCCGGATCAGAACTTTGTAAGCCTGTTGGCGCTTGGGATTATTCTGGGACGCTCTCCATTTAACTCCTCTTCAACAGAGGGGTTCAGAATGCAGTTGGACGGGGACTTTGATGCGAGGGTTAAGGAGCTAGCCAAGCAATCTGCGGCTTATTATGCTGCAATCTTTCCGAACGAGCCATTGGGGCAGGTAGCCGAGCTTTATCTGAATCAGCTGATATACCCACCAGAAACTCTAGACGAGAGTCTGCCTTGTTGTAACGCGGCCATCGGCATATTCGAGTTCGCCGAGCAGTTTAAACTTAGCCGTACGGCGCTTCTAAAATTAGGGCGAAACTTAGCCCAGGTGGCAGACACTCAGATTTCCGATTTGGGGATAGTAGTAGTGGGAGCCCTAACGGAGGAACTACCCGACGAGCAGATTCGGGCTGTTTGTCATGCTAAGGGAAAATACCTTGGTCTCCTTCGGACCGCGATGCTTGCTCTACGCTTACGCTTAGGACTTCCGGCCGATTGGATTTTGTCCGAAAAGTTTGGGGAGGAGGAGAAAAAGCGACTCACGATCGAGCGGGCGATGGGTTTTTTGCCTTGGGTTAAGCTTGAGACTAAAACCATTGGGAAGTGGGATCCGAAAGTTTTAGAAATTATTGCAAATCTTGCCGGTTTTGACTTTCAGCGCTCTGTTAGCGGCCTTGAAGAGCTAATCGATGAAGACCCCAGACGGATTGATGCTCGGTTACAGCGCCTATATCTCGATATAGTGAACGCCGATTTTGAAAAAGTTTCCGTTGAGTGCCGCAAATTAGTGAGCGAGCCAGCAGCTGAATCAAATCCAATTTTATTTCATTATTGGGGTCTCTCGCTGCTTGCGCGGGGGGAATTTGCGGAAGGTGCTAAGCAGTTAGAACGAGCCTATCAGTTATCTCAGGCGGGAGAAGCAGAACTTTTCGGTGAACTTGCTACGAGCTATGCCTGGAGTTTGATAAATGTTGGGGATTTGGTAACGGCTGACCAGGTGCTGAGTGAGGCCTTAACAAATTCTCCGGTTTCAATTGTTCCCATGCTGAACAGGGCTAATATTCTGATTCAATCCAGTCGGGAGGCAGAACTGGTCGAATTGATAAGAAAGTTAGCGACTCTTGCCCCCCTAAACCGGCAGGTCTTTGAGTTACTGCGCTTAAGTTATCAGGCCTAGCTCTCTCTGACTCCCTAACCCCCTGTAATTCTTAATTATTCTTCTTATTTTTGGTGTATCCCGTTAGGTCACCTCTAAGGCCTAACCCTGCATAACTCTTATTAGGGAGAGCCACCTTAGGTTCTCCGGAAAGTAATTAGCAGCAAACTGAGGAGCAGCTCCGATTAGGGATTATCCAGGGGAAATGAATAGGGGAAATGAATAGAGGTTTTAACGAGATAGGTTGTTTAAAGCTGGTGGTGCTTTTTCTAGCACTTCTGCCTGCTATTTCGCCTGTCACCGTTAGCGCCGAGTCGATAAAAGTTACTCCGCCTAAAACCGCACTTCCATCCAGCTCCCTCTTCACAGAAAAATTTTCTTCAAAGTCGTTTTTCGACGGCCGCTTTGACGGCAAAGTCGTAGAGGTCAACGACGAGTCTCCAAAGCCTGAAGCGGCAGTGGCTCCCGCGGCTAAGGATGGACCTGTGTTTGTGACAAGTGATCCAAAAAGCCACATCCTTCCACCGGATCAAGACCCGCGAGTTCGAATTAATCCAGAGGCTCCCGGCCCCTTTATCGCAATGGCCACAGCGTATCAGGATGGTGATCGAGAGACAGCGGCTAAGTACGCCGATCAATTTGTCCGCTACCAGATGAACTTAATGTTTGAGGTGCGCGACATGACGCAGCTTATCGGCGAGGCGCTCGTTCGACAAAAGGTTATCGATGAAGAGGATTGGGTAGGTGTTGGGCAGTATCTAGACTTTGAGTTTGCCTCGGCTCGTGAGGAGAATAGCTCCATTTTAAAACCTACACATGAAGAGGCGATGAAGCGGATTAAGCCTGATCCGAAGAACGAAGCGGAAATCTATTATTTCTTTACATTGAACTGCAGCTACTGCCGAAAGATGGCTGCCGATGTTGAACGGCTGTGGCGCGTGACTAAGGGAGATAAGAAGCTGAAGATGGTGGCTCTAACGATGGGACCCCAACCTAAGGAATGGATCGAGAGCTACAGAAAGTACACTGGGATGACCCTTCCGATTCTGGAGGGTGAGAAGGTCGCTAAGTCCTTCGGAGTGCGCTTCGTGCCTGGTGTAGTGGTGGTCTCTCCAAATACAAACACCGCTTATTTCAAAACCGGCGAGCAAGATTTCGCAAGACTCTATGACTTCGTTCGCCACGTTCAGGGGCTTCCATCAACACTTACACCGGAAGTCGACAAACTCGCAAAGACTCCGATTGGTGAGGCGGAGGTAGCTAAGGTCTCGGGTGTAAATACAGAACTTTGGGAAAATGGCGCGGGACGAAGCCAGCTTGGTCAGACGCTGCCCGTTAGCGATAGTAGTGGCAAGAAGAGGGATTACTCGGCGGAGAGGTTTTAGTCATGAAGACAAAGGTGCAGTTAGTAGAGGCAGAGAAGAATATGTTACGAGCGATAACATTAATTATTGCCCTTTTTGGAAGCGCGCAGTCGGCGCTGGCGCAGAATATCCCAGGTATTCCGAATTTACCGAATATTCCGGGAGTAAATCTGCCGAATGTTAATTTACCTAACGTAAATCTTCCTAATTTACCTGGGCTTCCGGGTCTGCCGGGGGGTGGTGGAGGTGGAGCTTCCACAATTATTGGCGGAGAAGATGATGGAGGCCTAAACCAGGATCGCGTCACCAATTTAATTGATACCGAGG
>CAYMWO010000111.1:0-9781 GCA_964393905.1 uncultured Bdellovibrionales bacterium
CGCCAACTCCTCTTCGGTAATTACTAACCCGCTGGCTGTCCCCTGGTTACTACTTTCCACGATTCACCTCCATTAGCTCGGCCTCATCGGTATTATCAACCGGGGGGTTTTCCCGATAATCGGCCATCTTCAATACAGAATTATCGCCTTCCGCTTTTGTAGGTTCATCAAACTCTGAACTTAATTCTAGCTCGGCAGCGCCGCCCGGAATAATCTTGGGACTGATTTCAATACTAGAGCAATCCCCTTCCTGGGCGACAGATATTAATCCTCGCTTTACAAGCTCCAAAACTGCCATAAAACTCCCGATCACAACCCCACGAGCTTCCGCCTTGGAAGTAACCGTCTCTGATTGCCCTCGAGCGCCCGCTGAAAGAAATCCCCTTATCAAGGTTGCAAAGCTTTTCTTCTGATGAACGTCACCAACAGCGAGTTCCCCTTGAACATTATCAATAATCTTCATCATGAAACTGACAACGGAGATTGGCTCTAGCCGGATGCGCATGGAGTTTACAGCCGAACCTACGCGCTTTAGTAATTTATAAAAAAACGTGCTTAAGCTCTGGGGATCTTCCGACTCTTCGAGATACATCTCTGGGGTTGGAAGGAGCGCTTTTTTATCAATCCGGGTGAATGTGTCCACACCGAGCTGCGGAAGCTTTACCAGTGTCTCAGCCCGCTTCTTGGTCAGCTCATAAGCCATCAGTCGCTCGCGAAGTTCAGCAAAAAAGCGTTTGTCATACAGCTCTTCGTCTTCTACGGGACCGGAGCTATGAACTGGCAATAGTGATTCGCTCTTAATTGCCATCAACGTTGCCGCAATAACCAGGTATTCGGTAGCCTGGTCCAGGTCGAGATAAGAGGCTTTTGAGATAATCTGCAGATACTGCTCCGCGATTACAGCCATCTCCACCTCTTCGATAGGAACCTCTTGTTGGTGAACAAGGTGAAGGAGTAGGTCCATCGGTCCTGAAAAAAACTCTAAACGGACCGAAAAGGGGCTCCCAGAAAAACCGCTCGCAGAGGGGCTCAAGCTATTTGGAGCCAGCGCAGAAGGTGCCGTTTCAGCTGATTGTTCTGGAAAAACATGCATGAGGCTAATTAAGACCCTTAAGACAATTACATGAGTGAAAAGTCCAGGGATATACTAGCTAATTTTTAGAGAAGATAAAAGAGTCTAAGTTCAAGAAAGTTAAATAAAGAGGTTAAAACTGATGTTCCTGTTACCCGGGTCTTTAATCCAGATAACAGGAACTTATGATGCGCTGCCTTCGACCTGATAAACTAGCAGAGTATCTGGTCGTCCTTCTCTCCCTCAAGTTGCAACCTGACGGGATTCTGGCCATAGGCTCCAGCAAGGATTGACTGTGCATCGTCACGAATCATGCTGGAAAGTCCGTTAATCAGCCGCACATGACGACCCACCTCTTCCCAATTCTGAGTAGCGATATGATTGCGAAGTTCCGTGGCGAGCGAGCGCTGCTTTTTAACGATTCCGGAATAGGTCTCAACGCGGGCCAATACATCCTCTGGCACCCCGGGTTTAACTGACAGAGTCTGGCGCGTAATACCGATACAACGCTCTAGTTCATCGAACGACTCTAAAAGCTTATTTACGAGAGCAACTGACATATACCCACCTATTTTTATGGATGGTTACCGAGTAACCATATTTCAAAAAACCACCACCTACAAGGAGTTATTCCTTACCCCCTAATCAATGGTATTTTGATGGTTGATTCAGTGCAGCCTTAAGTGGCTGATATTAATGCTTTTATTATAGCCTGCGGCCCACTCCAACAGCCTTTCTAACATCGGCCATTGTCTGAAGCGCTACTTCCCGAGCCCTTTTAGCTCCTAAAGCCAATACGTCGTGTAGGTCATTTGGGCGAGCAAGCCAGCTCTTATAGGACTCCCTAAGGGGCTGAAGCTCCCGCTCTACCACCTTAAAAAGCTCCTCTTTGGCATGACCATAGCCCATCCCCCCCTCTTGATAGCGGGCTGCAAGTTCAGCAATCTCACTCTGAGAGGCGAGCAATTTATACAGATTAAAGACGTTACAGCTGCTTGGGTCCTTTTTATCCTCGACACCTTTTGAGTCGGTTACAATTCGCATTACCTTCTTGCGAATCTCTTCAGGTTCTTCAAAAAGCCCAATGTAGTTGTTGTAGCTCTTGGACATCTTTCGACCATCAAGTCCCGGGATGACGCCTGTAAACTCATCAATTAAAGGCTCAGGGAGTGGGAACATCTCCCCGTAACAGGCATTAAACTTCTCCGCCACCTCCCGTGTCATCTCCAGGTGCTGCTTCTGATCGGCCCCAACAGGAACCTTATTCGCCCTGTAGAGCAAAATGTCCGCCGCCATAAGAATTGGATAATACATCAGCCCAGAGTTCACGGAGACTCCCTTGGCTTTCGCGTCCTTCACGGCGTGCGCGCGCTCCAAAAGTCCGAGTGGAAATTGGCAGGCTAGATACCAGGTGAGTTCAGTCACCTCCAACACATCAGACTGGCGAAATATTACGGTATCCTCTGGATCTAACCCAATAGCCAAGTAGGCTGCCGCTAATGAGTCAGTATAGCCGTGAAGTGCCTCCCCATTAAAAACACTAGTCAGCGCATGCAGGTCGACGATACAAAAAAAAGTATCATAATCCTTCGCAAACCCCACGAAGCGCTTAAGCGCACCGAGGTAGTTGCCTAAGTGGACCTGAGACCCCGAGGGTTGAACACCAGACAAAACTCGCGCTCTACCCTTTTCCACCACTCCCATGATCAATAGCTCTCTTAAATAAACTTAACTTTGATTAACCACTACGCTTTTGTGCTTCTCGCCGTCTGAGAAGTTCAAACAGCAAAACGGCGGCAGATTGACTGACGTTTAGTGACTCGACGCTGCCCAGCATCGGAATGGTCAGTAATATATCACACTCTTTAATTGTCAATTCTCGTAACCCTTTTCCCTCAGAACCAAAAACGACCGCAAGCGGCTCAGGTATTGAGCTTTGATAAATGGGTTGTGCCTCAGGCGTTAAGGCTGTCCCTACCACCCAAAATCCCCGCTTCTTCAACTCCCGAATAGTCGACTGTAGGTTGGTAACAGTCACAACCGGGACAAATTCACTGGCCCCGGCGCTGGCCCGCACGACGGCTCCGGTCACAGCTGCACTTCTCCGCTCAGTGGTAATCACCCCCGAAACACCAGCCGCATCGCATACTCGAAGAATTGAGCCCAGGTTCTGCGGATCTGAAATTTGATCTAAAACGACAAGTAACGAATTTGGAATATCCAGCGTATCGAGAAAGGGCCTGAGCTCAAGCTCCTTTCGCGGCTTTAGCGTTGCAGCTAATCCCTGATGCCTCTCGCTTCCGGTTAACTCCTGGAGCGCACGAGCTTCTAGCACCCCCTTTGGTAAAGCAACCGAATCAAGTATCGCCTTAAGTTCGGCATCAAAATGGGCCGAGCTCTGTAGATACAATCGGGAGATTCGCTCCGGACGGTTCCGTAATAGCTCCATCACCGGCTTACGCCCGTAAATGATGCTTTCGCCACTATCCGATTGGGACTCTGGTCGGGCCGATTGGGACTCCGGTCGGGCCGATCGCGGCCCTGCTTGATTTCTGAATCTACTCATCGCACCCGCTTATACCTCAAATAAACCTCCCTGTAGACGTCAAACGTCTCTTTGACTGCGAGAGCCATTGAGCGTAGCTCACCAGAGAACATACGACCTGAAGCGTTTCTGGGCCTTGGTTCCTGCAAAGTGGCGTTGTTCCTGGAGACTGCTGAGTTTTCTTGCTGGTAGCTCTCTATCGCTGCCGTTATCGCCTTAGTTACACTTTCAACCTTGTCCGGCTGACAGTAAAAGACCTGGTTGTTTTCAAGGTCAGAACCGAGTCGCTTAAGCACTTCAAGCTCCAAACTTACAACCCTTACTCCGCAGGCTATGGCCTCTAACGCGGGCAAGCCAAACCCCTCTCCGAGAGTTGGAACCAAGAGCGCTCCGGCCCCTAGAAAAAGGAGCGGCAACTCCTCTCTCGGTAACCGTTCAAGAAATTTTACCGTCTCAGGGTTGAAGGTGTCGCCCAATACCTTCTTCCACTTTGATTGCGAGGAGCCGTCGCTTAAGACAACAACTAGTCCCTGCTTGCGAATTCCTTCGGGAGCTGCGGACCAAGCCCGAAGCGTAAGTGGGGTGTTCTTACGTGGATCGTCGCTGGCCAACACTACTGAATAACCCCGAGAGAGTCCGTGCCTGGACAGAAATCGGGATTGGTAGTTCTCATCAATTCCCCCATCTCGAAGCGCCTGATAATAGGCGAGAAAGACCTCGTCCAATCCCAACGGGATGCTCCGACACCGTGCTCCATCATAGTGAAAGCGCGAAAGAATCTCCTTCTTCACGGACTCACTGTCCGTAATGACATACTTTGCGGTCTTAAACTGCAGTCGAAAAATAAAGCGGTAGAGAGCGGGAACAAGCCCACCGCTTGTATTCTCTGACGCCTGCCTCATGCCGAACTGGCGAGGAGCTTCGACTCTTAGCGGCCATCCTTGATAGAGATCGTGAACGGTGATTATTTGCGCAGTTGGCGCGAGCGGGATGCCATAATTTGTCGTATGGTGAAGCAAGTCCAATTTGTCTAGCAGAACATAAATTGGGAGTAGAAGTTGATCCAAGACGTAACCGAACTTTCGTCCGAAAAATCCTGGGAGCTCTCTGACCACCACCTGACATCGTGCTCCGTTGGGTAGTGGACGAAAAAAGCGTCCAACGCCAAAATCAAACCTCGGAGGCCTTACCGTGATTAATACCGGTAAATTAGAGAGCTCTTCCAAAAAATCTGCTGAGAGGATTGAACGGTCTCCGTAAAAGACAAGTTCAACGGTTTCGTAACCAGGAGTTGAGAGCATTTGCAAAAGATGTGTAAGAACGGCGCGGGAATAGACCGCCATCCCTCCGCCTGCCCCACCCCCAGTCTTCCCTGGATGGCGCCCCAGATATATTCCCACCCTCATTATCGAAAACCCCAGCCTTTGTTTAAATAGCCCTCTGCTGCCACAGATTTCATCTGGTGGAAAGGGCGAACCCTTTATAACATACGCCCCATGGTAATTCAGTGTCCCCAATGCAAAACTAAGTTTTCTGTTAACGCCTCTCAGCTAGCAGAAGTGGAAGAACCTCGGTTTCACTGCTCGCGCTGCGACCACTATTTCGAGATGGCAATCCCTAAGAACGAGATTAGCCCGCGGTTGGATAGACCAACGGTAGCTCCGCTGGAGAATCCGTCTGAAATCCCCACTGAGCCCAAGCTGGAGGATCCCAGTGTCAAACTCGGCGCCTCTCCTACGATTCCGGCTAATAGCGTTCCTCCTGTGGCTCAGCCTGAAGCTCCGCTGCCCGTTAATGAATCCGATTCAGTGACTACGGTCGCTACCATGCCGGCCACGGCTGCTGTGAACACTCCAGTGGCTCTGGAAATCCCTAAGCCCCATGAGACTTCTGTGGCTCAGGAGATCACAATCGACATTTCGATGGCCAAGCCAATTATCCCGGAGGCTGAGCAGCTTGATTTACTCCCAGGAGAAGATATTGCCCGAGAGACGGCGCTAGCAGACTCCTTCAGCGGGACGAACGAAGAGAGGAAATCGCTACTCGATGACGACGACCTTCCACAAATTCGTGCCGAGTGGCCGAAGGGGCCACCCGATCATCTAATTGAGGCCGATATGAGCTCGGCTCGCGAGCTACTGGGAAAGAGCGTTTCAAAGCCCCTTTCTGCCTCAATTCAAACTGAATCCATTGGTTCACCCAGCACTGCCATGCTCACAGGGCTCAGCTTTCGCGAAGGGGTTCTAAATGACGAGGTGCTTTTGGGAGAGTCTTCTAGCTCGAGTAAAGCTGAGCCAATTATGTTCAGCGCAACCACCTCTTCAATAGTAACGCAGCATATTCCAACCGCACCTAGCTTTTCAGCCAAAGGACTTAAGGGTTTTGGAGCGACAGCAGAAAAAGAAGACAAAATTGAGGAGCTAGATATCGATATACTAATATCGGAGCAAATCGACATCTCAATCCCCTCATTACCGAGCTCGGCAAGTGCTGTTTCAGCATTATCGCAGCCGGCCCCGTCCGATTCCGACATGCCATTCACCCTCGGCGAAACCTCCAAGGCAAAACCTAAAACCTCGGTTGTAGACTTCGAACGTGTAAAAGAGGCCGCACGTGAATCCGCAAATGGCAAAAGTAAAGGGGTTGTTATCGATTCTATTGATGATCTCGGGGACGACTCTCCAGTGTTCCCAATCGCTGGGGCCACCTTGGGTCGTGGAGAGCGAAGTGGTTTTTCGGCCTTAAGCCTAATAATCCCCGTTTTAATTTTCTGCTCAGGCCCGATTCTTTTTGCCGCCGGATGCTTTATCTGGGGTAGAAATCTCGAGGGCACTCCAGCGGCGCTGGCCTCAGTTCTGCATCTTGGGAATGAGGCGCTACCAAAGCTTCCACCCCCTGGAATTGAAGTTGTAGACCTTCATTCCGAGTTGATTAACCTAGATGATGGCACACAAGTGCTAAGGGTCATGGGGGATTTGGTAAACTCCACCACACGCACTTATAAGGATGTGCAGCTTGAGTCCTCGGTTTTTGACGGGGAGAATCGAGAGCTAGAAAAGATCGTGGTCAGCGCCCACAATGGGTTAAGCACGACATCGAAGATTAATTCGTTAAGAAAAGAGGCCCTGGAGAGACTTCAGGAAGAAAGGGCCACTGGGAGTTTTACTCTAAAACCAAATGACAGGTTGCCCTTTAGTTTGATCTTTACCGACGAAGTAGCGGGGGCCGCGTTTTTCAGCGCACGTATTTACAGCGTGCGAACCTCACTGTAAAACCGAGACTACTTTTTTTCGGAATTGTTGCTGCTCTGCCCTTGGCTGGAGTTTTCAGAAGCATTTGTCACGTCGATTGTCTTGGCTTCGTTATAGGCCTTTTTAAAATTCTTAATGCCCTCGCCTAGCCCAGTTCCGATTTCAGGAAGCTTTCCTACACCGAAGACAATCAAAACGATGACAAGAATAACTACGAGTTCCCAGGGACCTAAACCAAACACTTGCCTTCCTCCAATTTTTACCAGAGCTTAATACAAGAGCTTTTCGTCTGTGCTCTATGTTTAGTATAAGCTCGCTATTCGAATAGTTGAGAGTGATTTACGTGAATTCGTTAATATTGACCAGTGTCTTGGGTGAAGCGCTCTATAGTTGAATCGATTAACCTAGTATTTTAGATGCAATTAATATCCCACCCACTAGATGACAGCCCTAACCGGCTCACTACCGCGCTTATTATATCGCTTATACTGCACGGGGTCTTCCTTACAGTTTTCCACCCAACCAGAACCCCGGTAGTGACGAAGCCAATAGAAGTTCAATTTCTTCCTGCCCCTCGGGCAAACCCTGCATCTCAGCCACCTCGGCAGATTGTCTCACCATCAGAAGCTCCGGCCGGCGAGCCGCTAAAGAGTAACTTTCTGAGCGACAAGGACACCCGAACAGAAAAAGAACAAATCCGCAGAGGAACACCCGAACCGGTAAATCCAGTAAAGGCTCCACAGGTTGAAAAGCTCAACGCCGCAAAGGCGCAAAAGGAGATTTCTCCGAGCACACTTCAAGAGCCTAAGCCAAAGAACTTCTCATTAAAGCTCAGCACCGCGGATCTGGAAAAAACCTTAGGGAGCTCTAAATTACAAAAAGCGGATGACGGCACCGAAAACCCTGTAGTTTCTAAAAAAGCACTCGAAACCAAAGCCGCGGTCGATGCCGAAAGGCAGGCAAAACTCCGTGAATATGCCCCGTTTAGTAAGGGCGCAGTTTCAGGGGGAATCAATTCCGCTTTTTCATTGCGGCAAGGCTCTCCCGATTTTCTTCCGACGATTCCGGATGGAGACATCACACTACTTAACACCAAAGCCGATCGCTTTGCCGTTTTCGTGCGCCGTGTCGCGATTCAGGTCTTTGGTAATCTACGAAAAAATAGTTGGGCCGAAATTCCTTACCAGGAGGTTGTGAGGTTACAGGATTATGTCACGGTGCATGCGGTCATGAGCCCGGCCGGGAAGTTACTAGGCGTAACCCTTGAGACCACTTCGGGGAGCACACACTTTGACCGTGTTGTGCGCCAAGCAGCTGAAGCTGGCGCTATTGATCAAAACCCACCGCCCAACGCCGCAGCAGAGGATGGAAATATCCACTTCGTTTTTAAAGCCCGCACCTGGTCGAGGGTCTCCCCCAACGGAATTGGGGAGCAGCGTTGGTTGTTGTTGGGAACGGGGTTGTTGTAGCTGAAAAAGTTGTAGGCGTCGTAGTGTTTCAAACCCTAGAGAGAACCGTTTAATAAAGGGTAGTGAGCGGGGCCTCAAGGGCAGGCCCCGCTCACTATCGCGAACTCGCGTCTACATCACCCGCTGCAGCGCCTCGTGAAGCACGGTGAGTCCGGCCTCCAGTTCGGACCTGTCACAGGCGACCGACATCCGGAGGAAGTTCGGGACCCCGAAGTGGACTCCCGGGATGAGCACCACCCGCACGTCCTCGAGGAGCAGTTCGGCGAGCCTCTCGACCGTATCGATCGGCACCCGATCGGTCCCGTCGGCTCGAGGCTCGCGCAGGACGTACGTCTTCCCGAGACAGGCCGAGGCGTCGAAGAGGCAGTAGAACGCGCCGTGCGGAGGAACGGGGAGCGAGAGACGAGACTCGTCCTTCACCCAGTCACCGACCACCTTCGCGTTCGTTGAGTAGTACTCTGCCAGGCTCCTCGGAAACTCGAGCCCGTCCTGGTAGGCGACGAGCGCCGCGAGCTGAATCGGGGCCGGAGCGTTCCCCTGTAGGTTCCCCTGCAGGTTCCCGACCGCCTTGATCAACTCCACCGGCCCCGCGAGGAAGCCGAGTCGAGCGCCGGGCATGGCGTAGTCCTTGGACCAGCCGCTGGCGATCGCCACGGGCACGTCAAGCTCAAGGTCGTGAGCGATGGTCGCCGGAGAGACGCATTTCTCCGTATCGGGGAAGGTCAGGTGCTGGTAGATCTCGTCCGAGAGAACGAAGATCGGGTGCCCAGCCTGGGCCACCACCCGCAGCAGAGCCTCCAACCGCGCGCGCGGAATGACGGAGCCGCTCGGGTTTCCGGGGCTGTTGATGACCACGACCTTGGTGCGCACCGTGAGGGCGCTCGCCAGCGCCTCCGCCTGAGGCGCGAACCCGTCCTCGACCGTGGTCTGCACGACCACCACCTTGCCGTCGCACTGGTCGACCTGCTCGAGGTACGACGGCCAGAAGGGGGTGAAGACCACCACCTCGTCTCCCGGGTTCAGCACCGCCTGGAAGAAGAGCGCGAGCGCACTCTTGCACCCGCCGGTGATGACCACGTTCTGCGTCTCGACCCTCACGCCGGTCTCGAGCGCGAGCTGCGCCGCCACCACCCCGCGAAGAGTCGGGAAGCCGACATCCGGGGTGTAGCGCCACGCCTGCGGCGTGGCCAGTACCTCGGAGAGCTTCCCCCTCACGTGATCGGGGGTCATCATGTGGGGCTGCCCCGCAGAGAAGTCGTACACACGGAACCCCTGACCCTTCAGCGCTGCGGCCTTCGCCGCAATGCCGAGCGTGGGAGAGCCCTTGATGCGGGCCCCCCGTGCCGAGAGCAACTGCCCCAAAACGTGCTTCGCCGTCTTCACTTCCTGAACCCTCCTGGATGGAGAAACCTTGGTAGAACCGTATGACACTACGATGCCACCG
>CAYMWO010000112.1:0-9773 GCA_964393905.1 uncultured Bdellovibrionales bacterium
TTTAGCACATCTTTGGGAAGATAAGAGATAAAGAAGCCGACAAGCAAAACCAAGGCGATGAGATCTGTCAGCGGTTCAGCGCGGTTGAGAAATGTGACCAGACGTCGTTTGGTTTCGCTACTCATCTAGCTCTCCCTAATGGAGGGAACATTTCGAAGCCAAGAGCCGGGCTCTCTCAACTTGCGCCAGACCCGATAAAGGTGCCGGTAGCGATAGAAGCCTTCGTGAATCAGACTAAAGTGGCTTTTCCGTGTGTCATTACAATCGATACCGATTTGAATAATTCGCCTTCCTCTCTGCTTCAGGTAGACGCAGAGTTCAAAGATATGGCCGGTCCAACCATCAAGGTGATCCAACGCCGGCAAAATTGCCTCACGCCGAAATGCTTTACTCCCAATGGAGAAATCCGAGATCGTGAGGTCAAAGAACCACTGAGTAAAAAGAATATAGAGCTGACTGCCAACAATCCGCACAAATGTCCGGCGCTGATTGCCCATGGTTTTGGAGCCCACAACCATATCGGCATAGTTGAGAAGGGTCACAGCATAGTCGATAAATGTCAGCTCCGAGGAGAGGTCAACATCGAGCGTGACAATGTTCCCCCCCGAGGCATTTCTCACCCCAACCTTAAAAGCCCTCCCCGGCCCGCGCTCTTCAATCCGGTAAAACTTAAGCCAAGGGTTCTTCTCCGCAAGCTCCCGACCAATCTCCGCGGTGCGATCCCCCGACCCATTATCCACAACCAAAATCTCATGCCCCAACCCCCGCTCACTCAAATACTCATGCACCCGAGTCACCGACCGCGCCAAGATCTCCTCCTCGTCAAAGACCGGGATAAAGATGGTAAGAATATTGTCTGCTGAATTATGTTTCACAGTAAATCTCTACAACAAAGTCACATAATCGAGGAAGGCATAGAATCCTTCCTCGATATTCTGGGTTAGCTGGAGGTTCTAATTCTCTTGAACGTAACAGCTAACGCTTTAGGCAGCTCGCGCTCAAGTTCTAAGGGTATTGAAAGCTTCAAATTGTCGATTTCTCCGCTAAGGTAAGCCATGTCTAACTTCCGACCAGATTGAACGATAGATAATATATCACTCCAATCTTTTTCGCGTCTTCGGCCCGCTCCCGTAAGTGCAGTAAACTTCGAAAGCAATAAATCTTCAGCTGTTAGAAACGGTGCTTTCACGTCATGAAGTGAAATAATGTTATCTTTGGCACGCTCAAGTGCGTTCTTTGTCCAGCCTTGCACCGGCATCAAAAAATCAAGACCCGGAGCATTTTTGTCGGTAGCATCTCTGCCGACAATCACTGCGATGGGACTTGTCTTTTTATGCATCGTAGGCGAACGGGCTAGCTCCGCCATACGAAGAACATTTGCCTGAAGCCCAAAGCTCTCAATTGTCTTAGTAGCAAACTCTACTAAAGATTTTGGTCCCGAAACCAAAAAGTCGATATCCGCTGTAAATCGTGGCTCACTTCGATACAGCATCGCTGCCACTCCACCACAAACCGCGTAGTCACACTCCTTCTTCTCAAGAACCCGGACACTCTCTTTGTATATCCGCTCAAACTCCATGACTGCTCTCCTTAAGTTCACGAGCAAAGCGAGACATTTCAGTCAGAGTTTTTAACAATCGCTTATTTGCTTTTGAGTCTTCTTGAGCTTGAAGTGCAAGCTTTCGTTTCGTAGACAGGTCAAAGAGCACGGCGAGAAGTTCGTATTCAGGGTGGGCCACATTCATGCGAAACAGCATCCTCTTCCCATTACGGACTTTAATCAGCAGCTCCAAACGAAGCAGCGACTTAATCGCCGTCTGCACCGCCCCAATAGACAACTCACTTCTATAAGCAATCTCCCGAAGCGACACCCCGCCACCACTCAAAAACACCGTCCGCAGCACCACAAACCGCGCCTCCGAAAAAATCGCCCCTGGAATAGCTGATTTAGCCACTTTCATAATTGTATTGTAACACAATACAGTAAATATCGCTTAATTATTTTCAGCCGTTTAATAGAGTGCTTTTATGCTCTTTCGTTGCATTTCACCGAGCTTAACTTCCCAATGGCGGCGTGGAATGGGCGCGTTGTGTTTCTTAAAAATCGCCAATTCTGGTTGACTGATGCCGAATGGGCGGGAGGTCGCATCGCATCTAATCTCTTTGTCGCATAGGGCTGGTACAAAATCGTCTAGTTGATCTGGTAGTTCGATCCCCGATGTAATGCGGCGCGCCTCATCGCCTGACGACGGAAGAAAACCTCTGATTGCAATTTCCGAATCTGAGAGATCTCCAAGAAGAAAATAGGCCCAGGAATCCCTGTAACCTACACCATAAAATTCAGCCGGAAACCATTGCCCCCATTCGCCGGTCGATTTCATGTGGGCTATAACGCGCGGGAGAAGTTCAAAATACTCTTTCTTTGAATATTGCTTGTTCAAGATACAGTGCTCTTTCGCCTTAATGAAAAAGCAGCCGAAAATGTCCTTGCAGCCATTAAAGCCGCAACAAGAATAGCGGTGGTTTATTGCGCTTCCGACAATGCCGTCACAGAAAAAAGAATTATGCGCTTGGAAACCGCCGACAATCATGTAACAGCATTCGGAGTAATTCAGCCAACTAGACGAGTAAGAATCGTTCACGTGATTGGCGAAGACAAGGTCTTTACAGTCCCGACAATCACTTGAATGAATCAGGAAGTTGCAATTTTTCGAATGTGTAACATGCCGCACAGCAGTGCAATCTTCGTTGCCGCGGCTAGTTTCGTGAATAAATCCCTTTGCTAGGTTCTCCAGTTCGGAGTTCGCACGAAGCTCTGCAGCATACGATCCAAGATGGAGTTCAATTAACGCCGTATTCCATTCTAATTTTGAAACTTTAACATTTCGGATGTAATGGCCGTCTTGCGCTTGCCTCAGGCCAGTACACAAAAGGCAATTTGTGCACCCGATACAATCAATACACCAAAAATTGTTCGAGCATCCATGACAGTCCTGACAATGCCGACAATCATAAATAGAGGAGCAGTCGATACAGGCGTAGGAAAGCTCTGATTCACGGCATCCAGTGCACATCAACAAATCGGTAGATTGACTGCACAGCACGCAAAATAGACAATCGACAAGCCCTTCGCTTCCGAAACATAGATGACAATCCTTTAAGCCTACACAGGCGTTACAATAAGGGGAGTTTTCGCAATTGATTCGATTGATCGAGGGCGCAAAACAGCTCCGAGCGAGCTCCATGTATTGCTCAAAAAACGGCCGTGAGAAATCATAATCTCTTCCGGCAATCGTATTGTCACATTCATCACTCCAGAACCAGTCCGGATCCGCTCCGCGAATCGCGCCCCGTTCCGTCCAGCGAGTAAGAATCTGTTTCCCGGTCACGGGGCATGGTATCCGGGAGAAATTAAATGGCATGCTTCCTGAAAGCATCCGCAACCAGCGTTCAAAAGGGGAAGTCCTAGGAAGCGGCAGATCAAATCGGGCCAGAAGGTCTTTCTCCCCGGGAGCGATCGAAAATTGTCTTCCCGTTAGGGAGCAAAAAAGATCCTGCATAAAGTCTTTGCTCACCGATACTGAAAATCTAAAAGTGAGGCCTAGACTGCTATAAGCGGAATTCTGTTACCCCTTGCGGGGCGGTGATCATTCATCTAAGCGACACTACCCGGGAGCTGGCGCGACGAGCCGCCGCGGGCACAAACTACATGCCTAACTCCCCTATTCGGTCTTGCACCGGCCGAGGTTTACCGAGCCGAGACGGTTACCCGTATCGCTGGTGGGCTCTTACCCCACCGTTTCACCCTTGCCTTTATAAAAGGCGGTCTATTCTCTGTGGCACTTTCTCTGGGTCACCCCAGGCTGCCGTTAGCAGCCGACCTGCTCGATGGTGTTCCGACTTTCCTCGATCTCTCTTCGCCCCGAAGGACTGTGAAAAACCGCGATCACCCGACAATCTAAGCCTCAGTAGAATTGTGCATCCGGGAAAGGATATTGTCCAGCCACCAGGGTAAAATAGAGCAATTTGAGCGACATCTGCTATTAATGCTCAGCCGCTAAAAGCGACCCAACTGGGGCTTGCCCTCAGACCGCTTCAGCGGGTATTCAAACACCGGTAACAACAATCCCAAACGGTGCTCCGATGTCTCGTAGAATAATCTCGCTCATACTGTTCTTAGTCATTGTCTCCCTCGTTTCTTATGTCTTCTATTTGAATCCTGGACCAGTGACGGTGAATTTTGGTCCGGCCAACTCGAAGGTTGCTCCATTAGCGCTTGTACTAATTTTTACCTTTTGCCTCGGAGCAATTCTTTCGGCATTAATCGCATTTGCCGTTGGAGTGCAAAGCTTCTTTAAAGAGTGGATGCAGGAGCGGCGCTTTCGCTCATTCAAACATCATCAAGAGCTAATCGTTGTCGGTAGGGAACAGCTCGCTGCCAAAAACTTTGACGCCGCGCTTAGAACCTTTCGCAGAATTATCGAGCAGGACCCGAGTAACATCGTGGCCCGAATTTTACTCGCCAAGACTTTCCGTGACCGGGGGGATTTTAAGTCCGCACTCCAGGTTCTGGACGAGTCTCGCCAATCCCAGAAAAACAATGTTGAGCTATTATTTCTGGCCGCAGATCTGAGTGCGCGCTTGGGAAATTTCACCTCGGCCTACGACAACCTGGCCCTAGTTCTGAAGATGCAGCCTAGCAATGAGTTCGCTCTAGTTAAGATTGTCGAAAGTTGTGACAACCTCGGGCGCTACAGTCAGGCGATAGATTTTCAAAAACAGGTAATTCGCCTACTCTCTTCCGCTGAACAGACTAAGGCCCAGGAGGCGTTAGCGTTACTTGAGTTAAAGAAGGCCAAGTCAGAAGCCGGAGCTAATCGACAAGAGTTGCGCCAGGCACTAGACGAAGTGCTGAAGCGTCATAAGAACTTCGGTCCGGCACTAGCTGAACTCGCTTTTCTAGAACGAGATAACGGCGAACTTGATGTAGCTACCAAACACTGGTCTCGGGCCTATAAACTCTCTGGGGATCTCGAGCACCTAGAACGGCTAGCAAAAACCTGGCTTAAGGTTGACGACCCCGAGAAAGCGGTAACCGTTGTTAGGAACGCTGTATTAAATCGGGAATCTGCTATCGGGGGCGCGGATATCGATGGGGGTCTCTTCCTAGCAACATTACTTTTTAATTTGGGTTTAGTAGACAACTCTAAGGCGGAATTAACCAAGATTAAAGCCCATTTGCCGCTCTCGACTGAACAGACTCTGCAGGTAACTCTGTTAGATGCTTACCTCAGTGACGCCGCCGCACAATCCACCTCACAGGTGGTGGATGCGCTTGAGCCATTGGTTCTGGCCCTGCTCGAAAGCGAGCTTTTACCGATTGAGAAATTTTTTCATGGTTCGGCATTTGGGGATGGCTCTAAGCGTTTTCGTTGGTCAGATAACTCGAAATTAAAAATGAGAGCACTTCCACAACCTAGACTCTCGACCCCTTAAGTTTTGCAGGATTGGTCTCTATATGGCGAAGAGCTACAACAAGCCGTTTGTGTTGATTATCATGGATGGCATAGCGCACAACCCGTCTGACGTAGGAAACGCCGTATCCGCCGCTCGAACTCCGACTTTAGATCATCTGCTGGCACACTATCCCTCGACAGAAATTGCGACATTTGGTCCTCGGGTTGGCTTACTCGGAGAGCAAATGGGAAACTCTGAAGTCGGACACCTGAACATCGGTGCCGGTAGAGTCGTCGAGCAGGATTTAACAAGGATTCACAATGCCATCGAAAAAGGCGAGCTGGGAAAATTGCCTGAGATGCGAGGCTTGATTGAAACTGTTAAGGGTCACCCCGGCTCTGCCCTGCATCTGATTGGGTTGGTGAGTTTGGGGGGAGTTCATAGCCATCTGAGCCATCTAGAAGCGCTCATTAGCGAGGCGGCCTCAAGCGGAGTAAAGCACATCTTTGTACATGCCATCACAGACGGGCGCGATCGTCCGCCGACTGTTGCTGTTGAGGAAGTAGGCTTGCTGCAAAAGTTCATCGAGAAAACTCGGGCAGAGTATCCACATATCGATTTAGGGATTTCGACAATCATCGGGCGCTATTTTGCGATGGACCGGGATACCCGGTGGGAACGCACACAGAAGGGATATGATCTTTTCACTCTAGGGAAGGGCGAGGTCTATCGCGATCCAATTGCGGCATTGAAGGCCAGAATAGCAGCTGGCGCTAAAGACGAGTTTTTGGAGCCCATAGTCATTGAGAATCAGTTCTCCCGTTCTGGCTTGGTAGAAGATGGAGATTCGGTGCTGTTTTTTAACTTCCGCGCGGACCGCATGCGCCAGATAGTGCCAGCGTTTTTGGGAGACACGGTCGGGTTTAAGGGATTTAAGCGCGAGAAAGCTCCAAAGCTTGCTCAGGTGTGCACCCTTACTGAATACGATGCTGAATTTCCCGTAGAAATATTATTTCGTCAGGAGCCAATTAAGGATCATTTTGGCGAGGTCGTATCCCGGGCCGGACTTACCCAACTGCGGATTGCTGAGACTGAGAAGTACGCGCATGTCACATATTTCTTTAACGGTGGAAGTGAAGTCGAACTCCCGGGTGAGAGTCGTATCATGATTCCCTCACCTAGAGATGTTGCGACTTACGACCTTAAGCCAGAGATGAGCGCTGCGGGGGTAACAGATGCGCTTTGCCGAACCTTAGAAAAGGGCGAGACGGATGTCGTAATTGTGAACTTCGCAAATTGCGACATGGTGGGTCACACAGGGGTGTTCGAGGCGGCAGTTAAGGCGGTTGAGACAGTTGATGCCTGCGTGGGCCGTGTCTTAGAGTCGGTAAAGAAAATGGGAGGCTTTGCCTTTATCACCGCCGACCACGGAAACGCCGATCAGATGATTGATTACGATACCGGCGGACCGCATACCTTTCATACTACGCACCCCGTCTGGTTTATTGTCTACGGCGAGAATCTTCCTAAGTTGACCCTGCGCTCCGGCGGGGCGCTCTGCGATATCGCTCCTACGGCCTGCGAATTGATGGGGCTAGAAATTCCTTCCTTAATGACAGGACAGTCGCTCATTTCTGGTCGATAACACCTGTATAGGACCAAATTGGGTTCTGTATTAAGTGGTCACTAGAATTGGGGCTTCAATGGAACTAAGACAGTTAGCCAAGGTCGTGCTGAATTTGGTTTATCCGCCGCGGTGTGTCGTTTGCGGGGAAGCATTACACCGGTCCCTAATCTGTGCGCGGTGTAACCCGCGATTAACATTGCGCAGCACTGACCGATTGTGGGTTGAGCAGAAAGTGGCTGAATTTGATGAGAAAGGCCTAATCTGTAACGCCTGCGGCGAGGAACACGACGGGAACGCCATCGATTCCACGCGCTGCCTCCCCTGCTTTCTCTTTCCTCTCGGAACCCGCTACACGCGCTCTCTTTGGCGCTATACGGGGGCTGTCGAATCCATAATTCGCAGCTTCAAATACCGTCGGGGCCACGCCCTAGCTGAGTTCTTAAGTGGCGCCTGCGTAGAGGCCATTCCAGAACTATTTCCCGCACCGCACTGGGATTTTATCATCCCGGTGCCCTCCGTCAGGAGAACCGTCAGGCGACGAGGATATTCGCCGACCGCCATAATCGCCCGTGGGATTGGAAGACAACTCGGCATCCCGGTTAATATCAGCGCATTAAGAAGCATTGGCGACCACACCTCACAAACAGGGCTATCCCCAATTGAACGTCGTAAAAATGTCGAGAACTCTTTTACCATTGGCGAAAATCTTACCGGGAAAACTATCCTCCTCATTGACGATGTTATAACATCGGGCTCAACAGTTACTGCCGCTACTCGAAAATTGATCGAGTCTGGGGTAAGTGTCTGTGATGCGCTAACCATTGCTCGCTCTCTTCACTTTAGGGATAAGCGAATCCAGGCGCATCGTGTTGATAGGCACGCAGAGGAAAAATGCCAGACGAGAGCAGGAAAAACTTTTCACCATTAATTGCCAAGTTAAAGCGCCATGCAAAGGTCTCCGGTATGGTTTGCCTTTTCTCGATTATCTTTTTCTCTGTTTTCTCGCTGAAGTTTAAGGCTGCAAAACTGCATACCGAGATCAATAATATTCATTCGGAGATTAACGCGCTAAAAGACCAGGTAGAAGACCTACCTGCGATGAGGGAAGAGCTCTCAGCGCTGCGCGCTGTGCTGGCGAAAGGAAACAGCCAGAATCCGCCCATTAGTAACGTTTCTTTTTCCCCAGATGGCAGTCATCGTGATGATCCGTTTCTGGGCGCTAAGGACGGTGCCGTAATTATCATGGCGTTTATCGACTACCAGTGCGGCCCCTGCCGGAAATTTTATCAGGAGAGCTTTCCGCAGTTGAAAGCTGATTTTATCGACAACCAGAAGGCCACCTTTATTTTGCGGGACTTTCCCCTGCCGTCTAACGAAAATTCATTGATTGCTGCGAACTTTGCTCACTGCGCTGGTGAACAGGGGGTTTACGGTGCCGCCTTTCAACTTCTATTTGAAGAACCAGCCGCAGTAGATAGTGGGGATTTTGCGACCCTGACTGAGAAGCTTGCCGAAAAGCAATCAGGCTTGAATAAAGATCGGTTAAGGAGCTGCTATACGGGGCATAAATATGACAAAGAGTCCCAGGCCGATTCTAACGAAGGCAGGCAACTTGGCGCCAAGGGCGCACCCGGATTCTTTGTTGGTCGAGTTGGTGAGAACTCCTCCTATACAGGGGTTTTTATTCGCGGCGCACAGCCGTATGCTGTGATAAAGAGTGAAATTCTAAAGGCGCTCGGGGAGGAGATTACCAGTTAATGGGTTACCGATTATTAATCGTGGAAGACGACCTGAGTTTTAAGCGGATTTTGGAGATTCGGCTTAAAAGTTGGAGGCCAGATATCGTGATTGAGCACGCCCAAAATCTGGCTAAGGCCCGTGAGATCCTAAGTAGTTCAACTAACAACTTTTCGTTATTGATTCTTGACCAACACCTTCCTGACGGTCGTGGCGCGGAGCTCTTGAACCACCCCGCACTGGAGTCGGTCGCGGTGCTAGCCGTAAGTTCAGACGATAAGCCGGAATTACCTGGCCAGGCCGTGATGGCTGGAGCGCAACACTTTCTCGGCAAACGTCAGGTCTCGGAGCCACTTTTTATTCCATTGATTGAAGCGTTAATTGAAAGAAAGAGTTTCGAGAACGAGGCACTAAAGGCCAAAGTCAAAGACGAAAGGCTGCGGACAATCAAGGTTCTACTCTCAACCTTAAGGCACGAGATCAATAATCCCCTAGGCGCCGTCATGGGGGGCGCGTATCTAATCGGCGTGGCGGGGAAACTTACCCAGGAGCAGCAAGAAGGGCTTAAACTTGTCGAACAGAGTTCAGACAGAATTAAAAATGTCATTGAACAGCTGTGTCAGGCTGCGGAGCTAGAAGAGGTGAACAAGGCCAACGAACAGGTCTTTCACGTCCCAGGGGATAAACCTTGGGGAAGTAAGTAGGCTGCCCGGGGTTCGTAGTAGCTGTAAGGATTCAGTCTCAGATTTCGGAAACGGAATTCGGTTCTCGGAGTCGGGTAACTGACTCCGAGAACCGAGACACACTACCCGCGAGTATACGGAAGCAATGCCAAATGCTGCGCGCGCTTGATTGCTCGCGAAACTTGGCGTTGATTGTAGGCGTTAAGGCCTGTCATGCGGCGGGGAAGAATTCTTCCCACGCCGCCCGTTGTCCACTTCCCTGATCGGAA
>CAYMWO010000113.1:0-9588 GCA_964393905.1 uncultured Bdellovibrionales bacterium
TATTAGCGTTCTTGCCTCGGGGCTATATGCGGTTTTTGGAACTCTTGGTTTCTGGATATACGCCCAGATTAATTTTTTTATTTTACTGTTCTCGTTTCGCTCGATACTTCAGCAATTTATCAAACCCGGAGCGGCTGATATGGGCACTTTTATTCTCATCGCCGGGACGCAGATTGCAGTTAGCAGCTTTGGTCTATCCTATGACCTGGCGCTGATAGCGATGATGTTTGCAGGTTTAGCGCTCGCTAAGAGACATCCTCTTTGGGGATCTTTCCTTATGGGAATCACGGCTTTAATACGAGCCAATATTGTTCTCTTCCTCCCCATACTTGTGCTCACTTTCCTACCAGCTGCCAATCAGAACCGGTATCGATGGCTCCTTGCGTCCTTGCTCGGAACTAGCCAAGCACTTTTGCTTTTTATGTTGCTAAACACCATCATTTGGGGAGGGCCGCTGACTCTCCCCTATCACCGCTTGCCGATATTTTATCACGGTCAGATGTTCATTGATCACTCTCACAATCTCAGTCTTGATACTTTGATGTCACAAACTTACAGCAAGCTCTTCGGTCCCTCCCGTGGGTTGTTCACCGCTAATCCGGTGTTATTTCTCCTACCCTTCGCCTATTGGGCCTTAAGAAACAGAGAGACTAGGTGGTTCTCCAGCGCCGCTCTTATCGCAGGCCTTCTAAACCTGTTGGTAATATTCGCCTATTCTTATTGGGACTCGTCCGTAATAGGGAACCGCTTCCTCATGCCCACTGTTTGCTTATGGCTACTCCCAATCTGCATCGGCATGAGTAACCGGTTAGGTCGACAGCAAAATGTTCAATAACCTGAAATATAATCAGCTTCGGCTCTGGCACTGCCTCTTTCTTTTTGTTGGGTTACTTGCCAACCTTTGGATGTCTTACAAATACAGCGCAATTGGCGGCAGCGATTTTGACATCGACTTAGAAGCAGCGCGGTTTCTAAGCTCTGGCGTTAGTGCCTATTCCGGACCAAACACCCACCCCCCCTTTTCACTGATTTTTGCCCTGCCCTTTCTCCACCTTAAGGCTCAGTCTGCATTTCTACTCTATAATTTAATCTCTCTAGGCGTTTATTGTATTGGGTGTGGTTTAGTTCTCAGTGGCTTAGTCTTGAGTTTGGACTGGAAGGTGTTGCTTCTCGGGACCTCGCTCATCTTGCCGACCCAATTGGCGGGAATAGCCTTGGCATCTGTTTCGCCGCTGCTTTCGGGGCTGATCCTAATCGCTTGGTATTTTTTACAGTCGAAACGCACTGCTGTAGCAGAGTTCTTGTTGGCGGTGGCTTTTCTTTTGAAGCTCTATCCCGGCTTCCTGATGCTTTATTTTCTCGCACAGCGAAACTGGCGCGCTGCTTACCAAATATTGCTGATTGTTTTTGTTATTTCACTATTGTCACTGATGATAGTTCCAGTTCAGGAATATTGGAGCTTTGTTCTTGCCGCTCGGAAAAACGCGGTGCTCTACTTGGATTTTAGAACCAACCATTCACTCATCAGTCTGAGCGAAAAGATGCTGGGCTCCAATGACGGATGGGTTCGGCCTCTTGTTGAGGCGCCGCACCTTGCACAGGTCATTGGAGTTTTGTTAACAACTGTCGTGACCGTGTTTGCCTATCTTAAGTCCAAATCACTGTTGGCTATTGGAGAAGATAGCAGGGCTTTTGCACTGCTTCTGTGTTGCATGCTTCTAGTCTCTCCTATCTCATGGGGGCACTACCAATCAGTGCTAATCCTGCCGTTGGGAATCGCGCTTCAGGATTCGATAAAGATGAATAAATTTGCCATGCTGTGTTTCATCTTGATTCTAAGCAGCGGAATAATGTCCTCAGTCACCGACAATCTCGGCAAGGGATATGATCAATTTAATCTGCCGTGGCTTTTTTCACTCGGGGCATATGCTGAGTCTCTTGGTATATTTCTTCTAGCGTTGCTAATAGTTTCGCCTTTTAAGTTTCAACTGATCTCAGAAAGGAGTTCCTAGATGTCTTTGCGGTATCAATTCCGCCAATTTCTTTGGCGCTGCTTTTGGCACTTCCGTTGGCGGTTATCCGCTCTCTTAATCCTTCTAGCGCTAACTTCTTTTTCGATTTCCTCTTGCTCAACCCTCGCAACAAGAATAGTCAATCGGCCATCTCCGGATATTGTCTCGGATGTTGATCTAAGGCACTTTATCTCTTACGAAAAGAGCATCCAGCCTATTCTCAATCGGAGATGCGTTGTTTGCCACAGCTGTAACGATGCTCCCTGCCAACTCGATCAAACATCATTTGCTGGGATTGATCGCGGGGCCAATGCCTCAGATGTGTACGAGGGTCGTATGGGCAGTACAGCGCCCACACGCATTTACATCGACGCTACAACTACTGAGGCCTGGAGAAAGCTCGACTTTTTCCCGGTTCTCGCCCATCACCCGGCCGGTAACCCCAAAAATTTTGAGGATTCGGTTCTGTATCAGCTGATCAAATATCGGAATGAGAATCCGTTGCCGGACATAAAATGGGATGCTGCCTCTAGTCGAACTTGCCCCGATCTTCGTTCGCCACTTCCCCTGGTAAGAGAGGGCATTCTCTCATTGCTCGATCTTAAGCCGTATCCGTATTTGGCTATGCCCTACGGTTTGCCCGCAATCTCTCAGGAGGAATTTCGGTTGATTAGAGCCTGGATTAGTTTAGGGGCTCCTGGTCCTAGCACACAGCTAAACAGTAGCCCTCAATCAAAAGAACTCGAGGCTTGGGAAGAATTTTTCAATGGTTCGTCCCCTAAGAATCGGCTCGTCTCCCGTTACTTATATGAGCATTTTTATTATGCGCATCTTTATTTCTCCGGCCAGAAAAATGCCGGGAATAATAAAATCTTTTATCGACTGGTGCGTTCCAAGACTCCTTCGCCAGAGCCGGTTGAGGAGATAGCAACGAGACTTCCATATGATGGAATCGACGGACTTCCCATTTACTATCGCTTCAAGGAGTATCCGGGAACAATTGTAGCTAAGACCCATCTTCCTTATGAACTTAATCCGACAAAACTTGAGAGACTAAAACGACTCTTTCTCTCACAGAATTGGGATATAGCTGAGGAGCAACTCCCAGACTACGATCCAGTTCGCTCCGCCAATCCATTTCTTACTTTTCAGGCGATTCCCCCTCAGGCTCGATATCAATTCCTGCTAGATGACGCGGGGTATTTTGTTGGGAGTTTCATGAAGGGGCCCGTTTGCCGTGGGCAGATTGCGCTAAATGTAATTAATGATCACTTTTTTATCTTCTTCCTCGATCCAGATTCGGACCTTTCGCTTACCAATAAGAGTTTCTTTGAAGCAACCGCGGACTCTCTCATGCTGCCATACCGAGCGCCCAATCTTAGGGAAAGTGTCGCAAGAGATGGGCTTAAGGCCATTGCGGCACTCCCAAAAATAATCGCTGCGAATCTGAAGGAGAACTTCTATCCGCTATTCAAAAAGAAGGAGCTCAAATACCTCAAACTTCGAAGCGAATTTTATCAACGTGCCTATCCGGAGGGCTTTTCTCTAGATGATATCTGGGACGGCGATGGGCAGAATATAAACGCAGTCCTGACAGCTTATCGCCATTTTCACAGTGCGAGTGTCAGGCAGGGAGCAATTGGCGGTGAGCCCGCGACGGTATTGATCCTTGATTTCCCAATCTTTGAACGAATGTATTACAACCTAGTTGCCGACTTCGACATATTCGGCTCGCTCGGTCACCAGCTAGCAACCCGGCTGTATATGGATAATCTTCGCATTGAAGGGGAAGACCTCTTCCTGAGCTTTCTTCCCTTAGACAAACGCCTGGAGCTAAGAAATTACTGGTACAGGAAGGCCGAGTCCGAAATGACTAATGATTCGCATCCGTTGTACGGGACGACAATTGGCGAAAAGCGGGGAACTAAGGTGCCGTTTACCTACACTCAAAGCCCGAAGACTGAACTTATCTCAATGATTTTGGGCAAACGTCTTCGGGGCTCAATAGCAAAAACCAGAGATACCTTAAACCGAACGGTCCCAAGCGAAAACTTTTCCTTTCCAAAGATAAATTCCATTGTGGAACTGGAATTCGCGCTATCTCAACTAACTGGCAAAACCGGGGAGTTTGTTCAGCCCTTGCCCGACCTATCATATCTGCACTTTTCATCGATTGGAGGAGACAGCTCACGCTCGGCCGTATACACACTAATACGCAACCGTGCGCACTTTAATGTTAAGTATCTTTTCGGTGAGTCATCCAGACTCGATAGGGAAAATGATACTTTAAATATCGTTCCCGGTATCGAAGGTAGTTATCCAAACTTCTTTTTCGATATTCCGTTCGCGGAAGCGGAAGAGTTCCTCGCAGCTCTTTCGAACCTCAAGACCGGAGACAATTCTTTTAGCCTGCTTATCAAGCGCTTTGGCGTGCGTCGAACGGATGAGACAAAATTTTGGCAAGTCGCTGATCGACTACAAGAGAACTTCCGGGATCGTGATCCGATCAACTTCGGGGTGTTCGATCTCAGCCGCTACGAGAATTTTGTATATTAGGTGATTAGGCTTAGTGCACGATCTGTAATATCGCATCTGGGGTAGCAACAAGCACCCGGCCGTCACTATCAACTGCGACATCAATTATCGGGCCAAATTCTCCATCAATTAGTAAGCCGATTTCATTACCGCTTTCTAAACTCAATCTTCGTAGCTTACCCTGAAGAAAATCCCCAAGAAGAATCTGCCCGCGAAATTCGGGGAACAGAGCTCCCTGATAAACCTTAATTCCAGTCGGGGAGATGACATTTTCAAAACGGCTTAGCGGGGCCACAAAGCCCGGAGTTGTGTCGCCACAAGGCTGACTCTCGCTCCAACCGTAGTTTCCGCCTTTTACCACCACATTAATTTCGTCATCACAGCTCGGTCCATTGTCAGACACCACAATCGCTCCAGTGCCCGCATCGACCGCAAGTCCAAAAGGGTTTCTAAACCCCCAAGCGAAAATTGCACTTCCTGGCATAGGATTATCTCTGGGGACAGAGCCGTCTTTTTTGATGCGCAGAATTTTCCCAGCAAGGGAATTTAAGTCCTGGGATAGTGTTGGATTACCAGCATCACCCGTAGAAATATAGAGCAATCCATCTCGTCCAAATGCCAACCTTCCTCCGTCATGCTCACCGGTAGGAATTCCATCCAGCAAAACCTTCTCACTTCCAGCGGTCGAATTCTTTTCAGTCAGCCGTACAACTCTGTTATGAGAGCCGTCTGCGACGGTGTGATAAACGTAGAGATAGTGATTAGACTCAAACTCCGGGTCTGCAACAATACCTAGCAGTCCTTCACTGCCGTCGGTCGGGACTGAGAGAGTGCTCACTGGGGGCGGAAGCAGCACCCCTTCGCGGATGACTCGTATCTTTCCTGTCCGAAGTTCCGTGTAAAAAACACGCCCATCTGGAACCGGCGCTAGCCCCACAGGGAATTCCGCATTTTCAATCAGCTTCTTAATTACTAAGTTCGAGCTCTCGCTATTTGACCCGCCTCCGCCGCCACTACCGCAACCAAGAGCCAAAGTGATGGCTACAAGTGAAATTAGTAACGCAAGGGAATTTGCCCGGAGTATCGACAACTGAGTTTTCAAAGAATTACCTAGAGAGTTTTCAGAGCGTTCTAGTAGTTGCATAACGGTGGAGTTAAGCACAGGAACTCAGAAAAAGTCGAGCGGCCTGGGGCGCTTCTCTGACGGGCTGCCGGGAATATATATAGAGTCCCTATTGCCCGGGACTTACACCCATGGTTCTGCTATAACCCCACTTTTCTCGGAAATGCCAATTAGAATTTGAACAGAAAGATCTAGATGTCAGCGAGTCATATCATCACAAGGGTTGGTGCGCCGATTAATACGCCGCGACGGGTCTTGTTTGTCGTCCCCCAGCCGTATTTTGCTCATCGTGGAAGCCCTCTGAGAGTGCTGACAGCCTTGCGGGCCCTAATTGAGCTTGGCTTTAAGGTCGATCTACTGGTCTACGGAATTGGTGAGGATAGATTGCTTGAGGGGGTCACAATTCACCGGTGCTGGAATCCACCTTTTGTAAAGAGGGTGCCAATTGGGGCCTCAGCTATAAAGATCTTGCTCGATATTTTCCTCGTATTCAAGGCGATTTCGCTCTGTCGAAGGAATTCATACGCTGTGATTCACGGTGTCGAAGAGGCCGGATTTATTGCGGCCTTTCTGGGAAAGGTCTTTTCGATTCCATTTGTCTTTGATTTACACTCGCTGATGTCTGAGCAGCTAGCCTCTAATAAATCGGTTGTTTGGCGTGCGATCGGGAAAGTTGTTGCAGGGCTGGAGAAGTTTTCAATTCGAAGAGCGGCTGGGGTAATTACAGTTGGCGACTCCCATGCTAATCGATTGAAACAAATAGCCCCCAGTGTGCCAATTGTCGCAATTGAAGATCGCCCACTTGAGTTATCGCCAGCCTCAGCTTCTAAGATTACCGAGTTCCGAAATAGTTGCGGCGGGCAGGCCACATCAATTATCGGATACACAGGAAATTTTGAGGCATATCAAGGTATCGAGTTGCTCTTATGCGCCTTTAAGTTAGCATCTACGGAGTTGTGCAACTCAAAGCTTCTGCTTGTAGGTGGAGGGGACGTGACCCACCCTCAAGTAATAAAGATCCAGGCATTGGTTCAAGAGTTCAATCTTGCAGAAAAGGTAATCTTCACCGGCGAGAGACCAGTAAGCGAGATGAATCTATTTATGGAAGCCGCTGATATTCTGGTTTCGCCACGCCTAAGCGGTGAAAATACACCGCTTAAAATCTACTCCTATATGGCTTCCGGAAAGCCAATAGTTGCAACCCGCATTAAAAGCCATACCCAGGTACTAACCGATGAGATTGCTTACTTGGCAGAGATTGAACCGGAACACCTAGCCTCAGTGTTAATTCAGGCAGTAAAAGATCTAAGCTCAGGGGCTGAGATACTTCAGAGCCGAATAAAAGGGGCTCAAGCTCTGGCCTGCTCCCGATTTAGCTTTGGACAATTCGTTGAGCGGCTGGCTGAGGTATATTCTCCGTTTATCTCTTTAGAAACGGTTCCAGTGAATGTGGCGGATCAAGAATCCAAAGCCGTAATCAGAGCTGGACGATAAAATTCACAACCGTTGGTTGAGACGTCTGAAAAGCCAATCGGATCAAATCACCTCTTCGTAACTCCGCCACACGTCAAAACGAAAGGCCAGGCCACTACTGTCTCAATTTTTACTACCTCTCCGCTTTTAAGGCCCTCCGTAAAATCCTTTAGCAGAGTTCCTCTAAAGCATCTGCCGCCTTCGTCCCAAAGAAACTCAACATCCCTAAAACCAACAAACTGCTTTACCAAGGGATAAAGAAGCTTAAATGCTGATTCCTTGGCGGAAAATAGCAGTGTAAGCCTCTCACACATATCGGCACGGGTGCGGCCTTTAAAAATCCAATCCGACTCGCTTTTTAGCGCGACTCGTTTTGCTAAATTCAATTCGGTATCGGAACGTAATCTCTGGATATCGACCCCAAGAGAGCTAAACGATTCAGAGCTCGCAACAACTGCCACTCCAAACTCGTCACTATGAGAAATCGATCCCACTACCCCTACGGGCCAAAGGGGCTCACGATTTTCAGAACGCAATACCGATGGTGATGGGCTGTAACCAAACTTCTCCAAGGCTTGGTGGGCCGCTATTCGGCCTAGCGCAAACTGTCTCTCTCGCCTAGCGCTTGCCCCCGGACTGAGAAGCGCCAGCTCCTCGGGGTACACTCCACACAGCTTCCTATCGGCTTCATGCCCGACAACAGAAAAGGCCATTCCTGAAAGGCGTTCAAGGAATTCCTCTACGCCAATTTTTATTGAATCTATTTCTGATTGCATCTGATCTGATTTAAGAACAAGATGCTACCATGAATTCATCGGATTTCAATAGCCCAGCCCTCGCTTTCGGCGAGGAGGAAGCCCCTCCCCTTACGCCGGGCATATTTCGCTCTGGGCTTGAGAGAGTGCTGCGCTCTAGCTCTTCAGAGCGATCGATTGGGACATTGATATTGTTCAATTTTATACTGCAGTTTACCCGCCCGCAAAACAATCTGCCGATTCTTGGCACCATTGGGCTCATTATTGCCTTTAGTCTCATTGGTCTTGGCTTTTGGCTTACCCGCACTAGCCAGACTTGGACGACTCAAACAAAGGCCATTGTCTTGTTTCTAATTTATCAGGCGGTTTTCATCATTATTGGAAAAGTCGGCTATGACCCGCTCGTGCGAAACGATTTCTGGGCGTTTCAAACCTGGCGCGACTTGTTGCAGCAATTCACCTGCTATTTTTTTCCGATGATAGTTTATTTTACTACCGGCTCTCAGTTGCGAAGGCTGGTTAAGACACTGTTACTGATTAGTATTTATGCCGGCTTATATGCCTTTACCCATCAGGGTAAGGGACCCGGTGCCTTTCTTGAAGATGAAAACGACTTTTGTATGCTGCTAGTAATGTTTCTGCCATTTAGCTTAATGATGCTGCCAATAGCCCGCAGTAGCGCTGGGAAACTAATGCTTTTTGCAATTGCCCTTTGGCTATTGGGTGGAGTTGTAATAACGGAGTCTCGCGGTGGCTTTGTCGGTTTAGTTTTTGCACTCGGTTACATCTATTGGAAATCGCCGGCAAAGGTCGCGATGACTCTGGGTACTATTGTGATTTGCGTACTCGGGGTTGTCGCAGTCCCCACATCCTATTGGTCAGAGATAAAGACAATCGAAAATGTTAACGAGGGGACGGCGAAATCCAGAACTGATATTTGGAAAGTTGCCTTTTCGGTTTTCAAGGACCCGCGACATACCATCACAGGCGTGGGATTAAGTAACACCGGATATTGGCTTGCTGATTTCGAACCCGTGCAAAATCGGACCGCTTATGGAAAGAGTATCAGTGGCCGAGCAATTCACTCAATGTATTTTCAATTGTTAGGGGATTTGGGGTTAATTGGAATAATATTTCTCTATGCAACCGTAGGCGTGAGCTTTAGAAAGAATGCAAGAATTTCAAAACGGGCAAAGCTTATTCTGTCACGTTCTGATCTTCTTTTTTCTAATACTGGACTTTCCCCTAATTCGGATCAATTAGAGTTTGAACCGAGTTGGCAAGAACAAGCTGAGGATATTCGTTGGATTCGCTCCTCCCTCAAAGAGGAATGCAAATACATAGTCGCACTCAGTACCTGTCTTAACGCCGCTATTTTGGGGGTCTTGGTTTGTGGCGCATTTATTTCCATCCTTTACTACCCACCCATTTGGTTCCTAGTTTGTGCCAGCGTTACTCTGCAATTTTACTGGCAGAAGTTGCAAAATCTTGTGCAAACTGCCGAACATACCGCGATCCCGCTACGTTCAAAAGAGCCGGATCCTGAATTTCAATAGTTCCAGCGAAGCCGACCGCAGGCTGGTTATGCCAAGCAACATTCTAATGCTATAAAAATCCCCATGGAGTCAGAGGTAATTATCATTGGGGCTGGGGTCTTGGGTGTCTCTCTCGCCTACCATTTAGGTAATTT
>CAYMWO010000114.1:0-9564 GCA_964393905.1 uncultured Bdellovibrionales bacterium
CTCGATGCGCTTTCCGGAAGGCGAAGGAAAGTTTGAGATGGCAAGAAACCTGGCACTGGCGCTAGCCTATGTGGCGCTTACAGACGGTGACTCCGCCTCTATCTCCTTACTTGGACAGAAAACCTCACCCCGCTATGTTGGCCCGCGCGCGCTATCACGGGCGGTCTCCTTTGTCTCGGACTGCGTTCCGGGTGGTAGTTTTAGCTTTGAAGATGAGGTGCGGGCAGCCATATCGCGGCTCAAGATTCCCGGTAAATGTTTCTTTATTTCGGACTTTCTCTTCGATCTCGAAGAGCAGATTAAAACCTTAGACTTGCTGCGTTCGCGTAACTTTGAAATTGCCGTAGTTCAGGTGCTTGCCCCCTCGGAGATTAGACTGGATTCATCTATCGCCGAAGCCCTTGTTGTGGACGCCGAAACCGGGGACGAGCTTGAGATTGGCTTTGACCCCTCAAGTGCAAAGAAATACGCCTATTCGCTTGCCGCTCATATCGAGACGCTTGAGAGATACTGCTTCAAAAGCGGCATCGCACACATACTGGTCTCCAGTAGCGAAAAGTTAAGCGATGTAGTTCTGCAACGCCTCCCACAACTAGGTCTGCTGAAGTAATGTTTACCTTTTTAACTTCGATGGAGTTTCTAAACATCGGCCTTCTTGGGCTCCTAGCCGGAACTCCCCTGCTACTCTTGGCTTATCTAAAGCGCGATCCGAGAAAGAAGCGCCTGGTCTCGAGCCTGATAATTCTCAAAACCCTACCAAAACGAAAAACCCTTCGTCGCCGAGTAAAGCCGCCTCTCAGATTTTATCTCGAACTGCTGGCGCTACTTCTTTTAGGCGCGGCTAGTGCCTGGCCCGTCTTTAGTAGTGACGGAGAAAATGTCGCAATTCTTATTGACTCCAGCCTCAGCATGCAGGCGGCAGCGGCCCCCGGGATTAGTTCCAAATCCCGGTTCGACGAGGCGCTCGGCGCCTTAGAGCGGGTGATTAGCGCGGAGAGCTCTAAAAATAAATATGCCCTTTTTCTCTCTGCCTCCGGCTCTACACCGGGAGCCAAGCGCCTTAACGAGGAGCTGCTGTCAGGGAGCGCATTGTTGGCACTGGCAAACTCCCAGAGGCCGAGTTTAAGCTCAGACTCAATTCAGCTTTCAGTGACAGAGATTGCTGAGAGCGGAAACTTCGCTCGCGTGGTTATCATTAGCGATCGGCAGGTGGATTATCTTCCAGCTAAGGATGAGAGCTCCGGTGGTAATGTTACAGTGGTAGAGAGCATCTTGGTCGGTAAGCCTGTGACCAACGCCTATCTGACAGGGCTTCAAATTGACTCGTCTGGAATGGCTCCTAGTGCTGGCTCCGGTGATGCCGCCAGTATTGGTGGAGAGAGTGCGAAGCGGCTTCTGGCCTCAGTCGGACTCTCGGCTCCGGCCCCTGAAAGCATCGAGCTTAGGCTCTATCATAAGCAAAAACAGGACCCCGATTCAGCTTATCGACTTGTGAAAAGGCTCATCACCAAGCTCTCTCCCGAGGCAATCTCCCAGGTTGCGTTCGATGCTCCAACGAACTCGAACGGCAATGTCTATAAGGTGCAAATCTCTTCCGTAACGGATTCGCCATTTGAAGATGCAATCGCCGCCGACAATGAAGCGCTACTAAGCGAGAACCAGAAGGTGGAAAACTCGGTACTCTTAATTTCCCCAGATACAAATACCGGTGACGCTTTGGGTCTCTCGTCACTCGGAGCCTTGTCTGTTAGGCAGATAACTCCGGCGGATTTTACGGCTCTTAACCCCGCCGAGCTTACACGCTACTCGCTGCTTATCTTTCATAAATCCGCTCCTGGATTCACTCCAACAGTTCCGACCCTTTTGGTATTACCTCCGAGCAGGAACCCTATCTTCCCGGTAACTGGCGAGATTGCCTCACCGCGTATAACCTCATGGGCGGAGGAGAGTCCGATTACATCGTATCTCCGCATCGGTTTGATTAAGCCAACGGCCGGGCTCGTCTTTCAGGTGCCAAACTGGGCGCAGTCGATTATGAATTCGGAGCCGGGCTCGATTATCGTCGCGGGTGAGAGTCGTGGGGTGAGGTTTGCCGGAGTTGGAATGGAGATTTTTCCATTCGAGGGTAAGAGAACTCCAATTTTTAGTGTTCTAACGCTGAACTTACTTAACTATTTAGCGGCGAAGTCGCTCTCTGTAGATATCTCCTCTGGCGACGAATCGGAAACCTGGGGCACAAACCCGATTCAAATTCAAAAGCGGTTTTCAACTATTGCCCCTACAGATGACAGCAAGAGTCCGCTCTGGCCGCTTTTGCTACAGCTTACCGCACTAGTGCTTGCGACTGAATTAATCCTCAGAACTGTGAAGAGGTTTCAGCAGGCATGATTCAGTCTTACATTACAGATCTCTTGGCTGCTGACCTTCTCGCCCCGCGGGCGTTGTGGTTGCTTGTTCCTGCCGCGTTAGTGATCCTATATTGCGCCGTAAAAACACGACGCTCTTACCTCTCGCTCATCTTTCGTGCAGCGGTGTTTTTCCTTATCATCTTCGCCCTCGCCGATCCGATTCAGAAAAGCTCTACCTCCGAAGAGGAGCTTTTGGCGCTGCTTGATACCTCTGGAAGTATCGCCTCGCAAGGCAGAGCGGCACTTCTAAGCTCAGTCGCTCCATATCTCACCTCCAACAACCGCAAACTTAAGCTCGTCCCGTTTGGAAGAAAACCAGGATCGGAGCCGGTTGTTATTAACGACAAATCACAACTTAAAGACTCCTCTACTTTACGGGAGTTAGCAGCCCAGGCTGACACCGGAGATACGAATATCGCCGCTGCAATAAACTATGCGCTCGTTAAGTCGCAGAGCTCCTCAGTGCTACTACTCTCCGACGGGTTTGAAACATCTGGTAATGCGAGACAAGCGGCAGCCGCGGCAGCCGCGAAAGGCCTTAAGCTGTTTCCACTTGTCCCAGACGAGGAGCCGTTTCTGGAACAAGCGTTGTCAATCTCCTCTTTAACTGCGCCAATTGTCGTAAACGCCGGGGATATCGCCCAGATTAGAACGAGCATTAAGAACAGTTATGAAAAAGCCACCGCTGGAAAACTCCAGCTCTGGTTAGATGACAAGTTGTTAAATGAGCAAGAGATTCAGATTCCCGCTCACGAGGAACGACTGCTCACGGTTAACACCCCGGAGGTTGAAGGGGGGTTAAAGCGCATCCGTGCTGTGCTAAAACCTGACGGTGCCCCAAATACTATCGAGCGCCACCGCTGGCTCTCCGCAAAAGAGCGCTCAAAGATTCTGCTCCTTAGTGGAACCACGGATGATAATCGGGTGCTTAAGAAAGTTCTCGCCGCCCGCGGCCACGCGCTAGAGGATATCGTCGCGGACGGAAGTCAGACAGTGCCCACAACTTTTGCGGCTTACTCTACTGTCATCATAAATAACGCCGCCAAACGACAACTTCCCTCGGGCTTTCTCTCGAACCTAAAGGGGTTTACTGAAGGTGGCGGCGGGGTGCTGCTTATCGGCGGTGACAAGAGTTTTGGGCTCGGGGATTATATCAATACCCCATTGGAAGAGATCTCGCCGGTAAAGTTCGTTCCGCCCCAGACGACTAAGCGACGGTTAAACTCCGCGGTCATTCTCGTCATCGATAAGTCCCGCAGTATGGTTTATGAGGGGAAGATTGAAGGGGCTAAAGAGGCGGCTCTTTCCTCTATCAACTCCCTTAAAGACGACGATTATGTCGGCGTAATCGGCTTTGACAGCACGCCGTTTGTTATTATTAAGCTCGACAAAGTCCCAGAGGTAAAACCCATCGCCGAGCGGCGGCTTAGAAACCTAACCGCAGCCGGGAAGACCAACCTGCTTCCGGCATTAGCTGCGGCGAGGCAGAATCTGCGAACGGCTGAGGCTAGTCGAAAGCACATTATTGTACTAAGCGACGGTAAACTTCCGTTAGCTGGAAACTCCTACGCGGATGAAATCGGCCGGCTGCGGGACGAGGGCATCAGTGTTTCAGCCGTGGCTTTAGGGGTCGAGGCCGATATCCCGTTTATGAAGATGATTGCGAACTACGGTAAAGGGGCTTTCTATCACACCCTTGACGCTTCGCATCTTCCGGACATCTTTATTCAGGATATTAAGGTTACAACGGGCGAGAAGACCCTAAACGAAAAACAGGATTTCCCAGTAGAGCTCGGTCCTGATGGACTGGTCTCGACGACAATTCGGTCCTATCCGCCGCTTAGAGGGTTTGTTGAAACTCTACCAAAAAAGGGAGCAACGCTTGAGTTAGTGACCCGTAAAGGCGAAAACCCGTTCCCAATTCTTAGTAGCTGGAACTTCGGGCGCGGGCATGTAATTGCCTACACCTCCGACGCGAACGGTCGCTGGTCGATGCCATGGTTACAGTGGGATGGGTTTGTGACTTTTTGGGATGAGGTTTTCGATAAGGTTAAGAACAAGGGCGACAATGAGGCGGGTGAGGTGGACTTTGACTTACGCTACGCCGTTAGTGGTGGATCTGTGAACTTCGACCTGGCGATTTTTGATGAAAAGCTCGGCACACAAAACGCGCCGAAGATAACGGCTGATGTTGTTCAGCCAGGAGGCGAACCAACTCAGATCAGTTTTGTGCCGGGGAAAAAGGGGCGCTTTAGCGCCGCTATTGAACACGGCCGCCCGGGGGATTACCGGCTAAATTTCAGCTATGGAAATGTTAAATTCCCGCCGCTAGCGATTACCGTCTCGGCGGACTCCTTCGGCGAAGTTCCGGGTCGAGGGCTTAATGTGCAGACGCTAGCGGACCTGGCCTACCTAACCGGCGGAGTAATTAACCCCAGCGCAGATCAACTCTCCCCCGGAAGCCGAACCACAGAGTCCAGCAAACACCTCTTCCCGCCGCTGGTGATTTTGGCTTTTGTGTTGTTGATGCTTGAGGCGTTTATCAGAGAGCTCGGGTCGCAGCTTGTTTCGCGCCTCTTTGGGAAAAAGCAGAGTGTCGGAGCCCCAAAGAAAAGTGGGATTTATCAGCCTAAGAGGCAGGCTGCTTAGTTCCGAGAGTGCTGGGGAGATGGTGCGTAATCCAATCCGAGGCAAAAACTAGCGCGCGTAGGTTGTGGTACGAGGCTTTCCATAGTTCGCCTTTATTGGTTCCGTGAGGGGAGACCTGGCCGGATTGAGCTATTCCCCAGTACCACTCGCCGTAGTCCTTATCGACTAGGTAGTTTTCGATGAAGTCCAGGGTCTTGGTCATCCGCGCTAAGTGGGTTTTGTCGCCTGAAAGTTGATAGAGCCTGAACAGTCCTAGTAACGCCTCGGCTTGCACCCACCAAACTTTTTCGTGCTCAGTAGTCTGGCCTAGCGGCTTGCCTTTGAGAAAGAAGCCGCCAAGTAACGGGTCATAGCCGTAGCGGGCGGTGTGTTCGGCCATCTTGATTGCGGCTTGAAAATGCGGCGCCCCCTGTAATTCCGCAACCTGCACTGCGTCGACTAAAAGCCAGCTTGTTTCTAAGTCATGGCCGTAATTAACTACCGCCGGTCCGACCGGCGTCCAATCGTCAGCAAACTCCTTATGAACATACCCGCTGGGCTGCATAAGCTTTGTTGTCATTAGCTCTACAAGCTCCTTGAGGCGGAGCTTAACCGTAGCGTCCCTCGTGACCCTGTAGAGATTGGTAAGTGCCTCCAGCAGATGCAGATTCGAGTCGCTACTCTTTGTTGCCGCGGCTCTAACCCGTCCGATATTCCCCGTCTCTTTATAGCCGCCGTGCTGTGAATCGTGCGCCTCGGCATCAATCGCTCTAAAGGCAGCAAGTGCCATCTGCTTAGGCTCTTCCAAATTAAACGCTTGGCTGTATTCAGCAAGAGCATAGATTGCAAACGACTGAGCACAGATGTTTTTTGTTTTATTTAAAACCTTGCCGGACTCTGTCGTCAGATAATAAAACTGACCGTCTTGGGCATCATAAAAGTGATCTTTAATAAACTTGAAAATGCTCTCCGCTTGATTGCGGACAACAGTGGATCCCTCGCGACGGGCCGACCACATCGACAAAGCCCAGAGATGCCGCGATTGCTGAATGATGCTCTTATCCGCCGGTTTCGCCTTTCTCCCCTGCCGATCAATTCGCCCCAGGAATCCGCCAAACTCTCGGTCCGGCCCGTGCTCTAACCAAAACTTCAAGACCCCCTCAGCCTGGGTATTCAAGCGAGAGCGTAAGAGCTCAAGGGCGGAGATCTCCGCTGAGGTAAGCTTGGGCTTGCTCGCTTTTTGCTCAGGGCTATCGCTGTCGCGACAGCCTAAGAAAAAGCAGAGAATGAGTAGTATGTTAATTAGGTTTCGCACTGGCGCTATCAACTCTGGTTTTCGAGTTAAAGTTGGGCTATCCTCCCAGAGTTCTCACGATACGTCTGCCTTTTTTTAGGATTGCTGTATGCCGAACCGCTTTTTTGCCGTAAATAGCCCGGAAGTTAGCCAAGAGATTATCGATGGTGAGGTCGTCGCTATCGCACTCAAAACTGGATCTTATTACAGTATCACCGGCACAGGCGCTGAAATTTGGGAGATGCTGGTAGTGGGCACCTCTCCTGCCATGGTTACTGAGACCCTCCTTGCCCGATATGATGTCGAGCCAGCCCGGCTGTTGGAAGAAGTTTCGGATTTTATCTCCAGTTTATTGGGTGAGGCTCTCATCGTGGAGCTCACATCAGCGCAAGCTGCTCAGACTAGGATCACCGGCCTTCAGCTTCCGACAGAGAGACTCCCATTTTCAAAACCTTTATTTGAGCGGTTTGATGACATGAAGGAGATGCTGATTCTCGACCCCATTCATGACGTCTCCGAGTCCGGCTGGCCATTTGTTAATGACAAGAAGGTAGGAAATTCATAGCGGTGACATAATGCGCCAAGCGCGAAGTGGATGCTGGCCTAATCAAAGCGACGGGCTTTTAATAAAAGTCGCGCTCTCGCCCAAACCAGAAAGTGTCTCCGCCTGGGAGAGCTGGATTGAGCAAAACAACCTTGATGACGTCTCGGTTGAAACCCAACGCTTATTGCCGCTAGTATACGAGGCACTCCGCAAGCACGGTGTCCAGCATCCCGCGCTCGAGCGGATGAAGGGGGTTTACCGCTATCATTCGGCGAAGAATCAGCTGCTAATGTCCGAACTCGGCCGGGTTGTCGAGCTGTTCCATGCAAACGGAATAGAAGCGCTCTTACTTAAGGGTTCAGCGCTGAACCTTCGCTACTACGAACGCTCTGGGTTGCGACCGATGTCCGATTGCGATGTGCTCGTTCGACCTGTCGATCGCGACGCGGCGTTTGCTGTCCTGGGAGAAGCGGGCTTTTCGCCGTTTAAGGAGTTTCATCACCGGATGTCCTATTTTGGAAATCACGGTTTCCTTTTTCAGCTACCAAACGGCGTGCAGCTGGATTTGCATTGGTTTGCCATCTCCCAAAACAGAATTTTGGGAATCGATGACGAGTTTTGGCGAGAGGCGGATACGGTCTCCCTAGCTGGACAGACCGTAAAGATTCTTGCTCCTGGGGACCAGCTGCTACAGCTTATCGCGCACGGTCTAAGGTGGTGCGATGTTCCGGCAATTCGTTGGGTGGTGGATTGTCTACAAGTGCTTAAAATTGAGGGGGCGCGAATCGATTGGCAGCGTTTGCTGGCAAATGCTGAGTCTCGGCAGCTGATGTTGCCGCTGAGCGAGGCATTGAACTACTTGGCGGCAAGCCACAACGCTTTAATACCGGAATGGGTTCTCACTAAACTCCTAAACCGGGAGCCGCGGATGTTTGAGCGCGTCGATTATCAGATTCGCGCACTTAAGCATAACGCCGTGACGGAAATCAGCCGCGTGTGGTGTGATTACCTGCGAATTAATCCGGAGCGCGGAAGCTTAGAGTTGGCGCGCGAATTTCTCCCTTACTTGCGCGATAAGTGGGGGCTGGAGCGGATGTCTGAAGTGCCGGTGTTTTTAATGAAGCGCCGTCTGGGAAAGCTGCATAGAGTGTTTCAGTTTAAAGCCTCAAAATGAATCCCACCATTAGTGTGATAATTCCGGTCTATAACGGGGCTAAGTTTCTCAGGCCTGCGCTTGAGAGTGTCTTTGCTCAGAGCCTTTTACCGACCGAAGTGTTGGTGGTGGATGATGGGTCAACAGATGAAAGTCCAGAAATAGCCCGGTCGTTTTCGGGCGTCACCTGGATTGGCCAGGAAAATCGTGGACCCGCCGCCGCAAGAAATCTCGGAGTCGCTCGAAGCCAGGGGGATTATCTGGCTTTTGTCGACCAGGACGACATCTGGTTACCGGAGAAGCTTGAGCTGCAACTTAATTTTCTACTTAAACACAAACAGCAACTCTACTGTCTCTGCCTACAACGTCATGTTCTGGAAGTTGGCTCTACGAGACCTGAGTGGCTTCCCGAAAGGGCTTTCTCTGAAGACTTGGAGGCGTTAACCCCTAGTGCGCTCTTTGCTCGGCGCGAGGCGTTTGATGCTGTGGGACTGTTTGATGAGACAATCAATACCGCGAGTGATGCTGATTGGTTCTTCCGCGCTGAGGATAAGGGGTTTAGTCGAGCGCTGGTTAATACGCGGCTTATAGTAAAGCGGGTTCATAACGAATGTCAGTCTTTCGACCCGCTTTGCCGTGAAGAGCTATTGGCCTCTGTTAGGCGCTCCATCGGGCGGAAGCGCAATTTGAGTAATGCCAAGGGAGGCAGCTCTAATGTTGATGTCTAGTGTAAGTGTGGTCGTCCCGGTCTTTAATAGAGAGTACTTTCTGCGGGAGACTCTACAGAGTATCTGCGCTCAGAGCCTGGCTCCTTACGAGATTATTGTGCTTGATGATGGCTCGACCGACAACTCCCGCGCTGTAGTTCGGGAGTTTGGCCCATCGGTAAGCTACTTCTACCAAGAAAATCAGGGAATCGGAGCCGCACGAAATGCAGGCGTCGCCCAAGCAAGCGGAGAGTTTTTGGCATTCCTTGATAGCGACGATCTGTGGAGTGTTGACGCGCTGGAGAGTCGGGCTAGAGTGCTTGAGTCTGATAAAAAGCTCGATATGGTCTTTGGCCATGCACAGAACTTTCTCTCGCCTGAGGTTAAGGAGTCGGATTTGGCTAAGCTGAATATCTTCGAGCCCCTGCCCGGGTTTTCTTGCGGTGGTATGCTGATTCGCCGAAAGTCGCTAAATGTCGTCGGCCCTTTTCGCACCGATTTAAAGACCGGGGAGTTTATCGAGTGGATGGCCCGCGCTGATGAGCTTGGATTAAGACGTAAGCTTATTACAAACACCGTCTTACAGCGCCGGATACACACCAGCAACCACACCCTTAGCCATCAAAACGGCTACCTGAGAATTCTGAAAGAGACGCTTGACCGACGGCGGATGGCTTCAGTTTAGCAGTTCGCTGATCACGTTTTTCACACCGGCGAGATCTGTTCCGGCGTGTAGGGTGTAATTCGGGACGGATCTTACCAGTTTTGCCATTAGTTGCAGCGCCTGGTGTGAGGCGCCGTTTAGTTGGAACATTGTACTGGGAGCAAGG
>CAYMWO010000115.1:0-9431 GCA_964393905.1 uncultured Bdellovibrionales bacterium
GAATTCTCCGTCTCGCGTAGGCACGAAATGGAACTCCCATCTGCGGGTCAAATCGGCGAGCGCAAAAAAGAAGCGCCTCGTATGCGCCACCATCTAGACCATCAAGTTGCCAGTCCATATTCCAAGCTCTGGCTACCGAACGCGCAATTGAAGCCGCCCAGCCCGCGTGCTCTTCAACAAGCTTGGCAACTAGCTCGTCACTGCCTGCAGTGAAGTCCTTATAGGTAATATCTGCTTTATTCATGAATACCCTTATTACAACTTAAGACGCAGACCGGGAGGATATCGATTACCCTATCTCCAGTTTACTCGCTCCCATCTGCAGCACTGTCTTACAGATGGCATCGGGCTATTTTACGATGTTTATCCGGTCAAAAACAGCAGAAATTTAGCGGGGAACATCAATGGGTGGATCGTAAGGTAGTTTTAGCACTTTAGTTAACTGCTTGAATTTGCTGACTAAGTTAGCAAATAGCGTTTTAAAGGCGCCCTGTTCGACCAATATTCTCCCCCATTAGAGCTTTCAAACTGAAGCGTCCCCACCCAAAACCCCGACTAGAGGGCAGTTAGTGTGCATTTGCGTTTCTAGTGCAGTTGTCAGTTGAGGGGTTGTTCCCTCTCTCGGGCGGTCAGTTTGTTGCGGAGGAAGGGTTATTAAGATGAGTCATAGATCTAACGTAAAGCTAAAGATAGTTAAGAAGGAATCATCTAAAGGTTCTGCCGGGAAATCCGGATCTTTAGCTAAAGTTCAAGCGGCGGTTCAAGCTCCAGTTCAAGCTCCAGCCTTAAGTGGAGAAGAGATTGAAGGTCTAATACTAAATCATCGCGAAAATGGCCGAAAACTCGCACGGAGCATTCTTCGTCGCTGGCGGGTGCGGATGGCAGCTGAAGAGATAGATAGCATTGTAGATCTCACTCTCTGCGAGGCTGCTAACCGTTACCGTTCCGATCGTGGAGCGGCTTTCATGACGTTTTTCTTTTATCATCTACGGGGCCACTTGGTGCGTGCCGTTGCTAGCGCCGCTAATGCTTGCAACATCTTTCTCGCACACGCTCAGACAATGGGAATTGATACATCGGACTGGAGCGGACTGGCGGAAGAAAGCATTAAGGCCGTATTGCCTGAGCTATCTCTTTTTGGGCATTCTGATACGGAGGGTCCAGAACAGATCTTAATTCGCAAGGAAAAGATCTCACTTTGCCGAGAGACGCTCTCGAAACTGGATAGTCTCGAACAAGAGGTTCTTCTTCGTTCATACGAAGATGAAGAGCAGTTAGTCGATATCGCTCGCGAGCTTGGGTATAGCAGATGTCACATTTCAAGGGTTAAGAAACGCGCACTCGAACGGCTGAAATCGTTCATTGATGCAAATGGCCTTAAGGAAAGTGAGCTAGAAGGCCTGGAAGCTGTTCAACAGAACTCACAGCAACTTAATCAGCGAATTGCCGCAGCCGAGCGCAAGGCGCTTAAACGTCGCACACGTCGGCGCGCAATTGTTTCTACGAAAAAGATCGAGACTCGCGTAGCGAGACGAGCTTAATTAGTCTTAGCCCGGGCTGTCAGGAATAGCCCCTGACATAATGCCCTAAGATCAGGATCCACTTGAGGGAGCCCATCAAGCTCCCTCTCTATTTGCAGCAAAATTGACTGCGCACGAGATAACTCCTTAGCCGCCAAAAATCCCGCTAGTAAAGAGACCTTAGCTTGAAATGGATAGAAGTTATCCTGTAATGCTAAGCGAAAGTGCCCTAACGCATCATTAACTGCCCCACACTCCAGCTTTACAAGGCCCAGCCCAATTCGAGCAGGGGTTTGTCCAGAATCCACGGCACATAACCCACTAAAAATTCTCTCGGCCGGAGCAAAATACCCCATTTCAAAATACAGCCGCCCGAGCTCATAGATTGAAAGAAGTTCATCAATTGAGTAGCTCACGGTGCTCATACCTAATTGCCTCCCAACGATAACCATTGCAGAACTTGGCTGAGCATCGACTCCTCACTCTGAATTTCCTTTGGTAACTCCGCGCTGAGAGTCGAAACGTGCGCATGAGAATTCCTGTTTTGAGCCTCTCGATACCGTTTCTCCAAGACTGGCTTTAAACCTTGTAGCAATCTCAGCTCTCCCATTCGTGGCAGAATGACTGCAAGTGGCATGGTCGCGAGCCGATTATTCCAAACCCCTTCCCCAAATTCCTTACTTTTCAACGAATAGGTTGCCGCCCGCTCGGAGAGAGTGACCATCGAGAATTTCTTCTCCTCCTCGGTAAGTGAAACATCCTCCGGAGATGCGGGTATTGTTGCTTCCTTAAGCGGCTCGTCAATAACTGGGGGTTCACCTTCAATCCTTACTTGACTCAGGTTTGTTCGCGACCCGCCAGTTGACGAGGATGAGGTGCGAGTTCCCGTCAGAGAAATTCGTTGAGAAGACGAGGTGCGAACTCGGCTACTTTTTTCGGGAACGTCCTTCTTTTCTTCGCTATCGTCTGCCATAGATTGAATGTTTTAAGTTAAACCTTCGCGCCGTGCGCGTCGCATCTCGCCCGAAGGCTCCGACTCGCGAGCTTCGGCCTCAGCCTCCGCTCTTGTCATTCTCTGAGCTAGGCGGAATCGAAGCACAACCACGAAGCGTGAAACCAGGGCCCAGAAAAAGCAGAAAATGACGGCGGCTATAGATAGCCGAATGATTTGTGTCGTCTCTGGGACAAGAAGTCGATGCCAGTCCACCCCCGCATTTCCAGTTCGAAATACGGAGATATTAGCACCGTACGTTTCTGCCGAAAAGAGTTGCCCAATTAGAATTAATGCCAAAAATGTCCAGGAACCAGCCTTTATCAGTGCTGCAAATACAGTTGGTATCCGGGAGAAACTACTGGCCAGAATATTATCCGAGCGAAACGCCCTTCTTAAATCGAAGCGCACCGGTTGAAATGTCACTAGAAACCGGTTCTGTGCCCAACCGAACAAAAATGCGATCATAAAAAGTGGCACAATCAACGCTAAGTTTCCCAAAATGAGCTGCTGAAAAAAAGTAGTAGCAGCTTCTGAAGTTGCTTGATCTACCGGCTTGCCGGTGACCGCTTGCGCAACCGTCGTGCCTGATGCTGCTGAGAAAGTTTGTCTCCAATAGCTCTCAAGCCCGGTCCACCGGGACCTTATGAACACAAAAACTCCGAGACTGAGTCCCAACACCACTCCCAGAGTGACTACATCATAACTAAAGGGCACTTGCCCCTCGCGCCTAAGCCGGAGAAGTTTCTGCTCACTTGCGGGAAACTCTTTTGTACTTTCGGACAATCTATCTTCCTCCCCCAACTGCCACCGTCCCAGAAACCTTGGGAGTTGCAGGAGCTGCTATGGTCGTATTACTGAACGCGCCCTTAGAGAACGATTGTTCAAGTATCTGCCCCAAGCCACCGATGACAGGCGCCAGACTGAGAGAGAGCAACAAGATAACCAGTGGCATTTTTACGCAGGCCACTGTTTCCGCGCTTACCACCCCCTTCAGGAACCTGTTCAGCACAAGCGCTGAATAATCGACAAGGATCGAGAGCAGGAAAAAGGGAATCGCTAAAAACAGTGCTGAGGATATTGCTAACCCTGCTGTGGAGATAACATGCTTAGCTGCTAAGTTGGAAAACGTCTCAGCACTTCCGCCGAAAACCAGTTTCCCTGGTGGCATACTAAAAATTCCTGCTACTGCAATTTGTACCATCTTAGAACATGCCGGGGTTGAGAAAAAAAGGAATAGAAAAATTACACTAAAGAAAGTAGCGAGAGAGTTCTTCTCTGACCCTGCTTTGGACTGGCAATTTTGCTTAGGCGTTGTCGCAGGCAAAATAAGTCCGCAACATTGGCTTATCCATCGACCAAGCAAAAGTGCGACAAGCGCTGCAACGGAATATACGACACCGATAAGAGCCCCGTTAGAAAGTTCAACGAGAAGAACGTTGAGCGAAAGAAATTGTTCCGGCGCGAATTCTCCAGTTAATAGAAGAGTTGTTAATAGGTTCTCCCCAGTTTTATGGATTATCAAAGGTAGGGAAAAAACAATTAAAATAACAATTAAGGCGGTCTTGGTAATCCAAGAGATTAGCCCGCGTGTCCCAAGTGAAAAGAACAACGTAAAGCTAATAAAGCGCACAAATACCGCTGCCAGCGCTGCCTCGGACATAGTTAACTCAAATATGCTTAGACCAACTGCTCTGATAAACCCACAACGCCTTAGCCCGGAGTACTTTAGTGATAATAATTAAGTCCGCCCCAAAGCTGGCGCGCATACTCAGAGAGCTGGCCTGAAAAAAATCCCGCACCAACAAAAAGGACTAGGCTCACACCAGAGAGCTTGGCTGCAAAGCTAATAATGGCATCGTCCACCTGTGTTGCCGCCCTAAGGACGCCACCAATAAAGCCCGCGATTAGCGCTGCAAGGACAATTGGAATACTAAGTTGAAATGCTATCCCTAGTGCTCCACTCAATAGCGCCGTCTCCATCCGTTACCCCGCGTAGGTTGCTACAAGGTTGCCGGTAATAAGCGTCCAACCATCGACCATGACAAACACCAACAGTTTAAACGGTAGCGATACAAGAATTGGGCTGAGCTGGGTCAATCCCACAGCAACAAGCACATTGGCGACAAGCAGGTCAATCACGAGAAAAGGCAAGAACAGTGTAAGCCCAGTCGCAAAGGCTTCCTTTAATTCCGATACTAAAAATGCGGGTGCCAAAATCCGGAAACTGCCAGAGAGGTCCTCAGCCGCTGCTTCCTTGTCCAATTGAACCGCGATTTTCGCGAACCGCTCTTTTTCCTCTGAGTGGGTATGCTTAGCGAGAAAAGTTTTCCATTCCTCAAACACTTTGGAGAAGCCGGCGGCTTTTTCGGCTGAGGTAGTGGAAGCGCCTTTTGCCGAAAGGGAACCGTTAAGTACGCCAATCGATCTGTTAAGGGTCGGAAACATTACAAACAAAGATAAAGCAAGGGAGAGAGTTCCTACAACAAATGCGCTTGGTAAGCCTTCGGCACCCAGGCCAACTCTGACAATTCCCAAGACGGTAACTATTTTAATAAAGCTGCTGAAAGCCAGTGCTAGTAAGAAAAGTAAGGCCACGGAAAAAACCGAGAGACCAAGATTAGAGATGAGTAGTGAGATATCTGAAGTGGTGGCCATTCCCATGCCCATGGGATGACTTATCTGGGCTATTTCGGCAAGACATTAACCGCAAAATTGCCATTAATTTGCCCAATTACAGCGCTGGCTACGTTCTCTCCGCTGATTATAAGCGAGGCATTACCGCCAATCGGAGTCCGAGTTAATAGAACAACTCCCAGCTGCCCGTGTTCAGCGAGACCCTCTTTTGTAAGCTCTACCCTGGCGACTTCAACTTGAACCCTGGTGGTCGAGGCTGGATGATCTAATGGCTCCGGCTCCAATTCAACGATTTCGACGGCGAATCGGCCATTAAAATGGCAAAGTCGACCCCGCGCCCAGAGTTCGCCGTTTAACCGCAAGTTAACCTGTTCACTAACAGGCAGCTCCAAATCAATTACGGTTCCACCTCGTAAATAATCAATTAGCATCGCAGGCGGAACTGCAAGTTGAGCAATTTCCACACTGACGGCGTAAATATCCTCGGAGTACTTAGCAGATCCTTGCTTAACTGTGCGCTCGCGTTCTGCGCTATCAAGTCGCTCGACTAATTTTGGTCCGAGTCCGAAATGCACAGCCCCACTTTTGCCAGCTATTTCAAAGTTAAGACTAACTACGCCAATTACCTCAACGGATTCAGTAATATCCGGAGATATATAGGAACAGACTAACGGTCCGGGACCTCCCCAGCATTTGGTGAGACTGCTGAGCAACCGTCTCTCTAGATATTCAATCACCAACTCAGAAGCTACATTTCCCATCCCAGCAGCAACAACGCCAACAAGCAAGGCTTGCGTTTGATTATCCATGCCAATTACGGCAATTTCGCCATCAACATCAGTTGGGATAATGCGATCAAGGCCTGAGGGAAATTCCAGTCCCACTTCAAAACTACATTTTGATTCTTCTATTCCTAACGATAGAAGGAACGGTCGCCAGTGCGTGCCCAGCGCGGGGAACCAACGCATCGGCTCGGCCCGTAGAAAGCCCCGACTCAAGCGAACGTCATTCAGCACTAAGCTTTGTAACTCAGTCTCCGGCTGCCAGGGTTGAATACCCACATCCCCGGTTCCCGCTATGCGACCTTCCACTTCCATCTTACGCCTTAACGTTTTCCTCTACGCGAGCTATTCAGCTCGTCAGTATTAATCTCTTCTAGCGCCACCTTCTTTAACCGCTCAGATTGCTCCTCTGCGGTTACCAACTGTTCAATCTTTCGCCTTTCAATTCGTGCCTCAAGCAGATCATCCTCAGCCATCTTGGCGCGCTCTATCGCACGATTCACCTCCACGTTTTGCGTTTCAAATTCACGCTCAACTTCCAAAATCTCGCGCTCTAATCGCTCGCGATACCCCGTAATGGAGGCTACCCGAGATATATCACCCGAATTCAGTGCTGAATAGCGTTTTTCGCCCATCATCACCGCTAACTTTTCAAGAAGCTTACTCCGCCTAGCTTCCACCTCTGCCAGCTTGCTTTTTCTACTATCCAGAACCTCTTCAATCTTCTTCTTTAGTTGCGCTGCCTGATGCTCCTCGGCCTCGGCATTCTTAAGTATTGCTGCGAACTTTTTGAGTTTCTCGCTTAACATAAAAGGTCGCGCTAGAACTTAAACTTACGCTGAACCCAGGCTCTCTATCGCCCCTCGCAGCACCGTCCCCAAATAGGGAACTCTTAAATCCGCAGGCAGCTGAAGCAAATCGGCCGCGGCCTTTGCTAACACCACCTGCTGCACCTTATCACTCTGCAGGTAAAAAGGAGCACTTTCACCGTCTAGGAGAACTCCAATGGCAACTATAGCCTGTGTTTGCAGATCTAATGCGCGAAATCTAGCTAGTGTTGGCATACCTTACCCGCCTCGCTTTCCTGTTAACTCAAATATTCCGGAGCTAACGCTCCACAACTCGACCCCTGGAAGTTAGACAACTAGAAGTTAGACACCGGGCAGTTTACCAGGACTCTCCTGATTACCACCTCGCCTATCCTCTCCCGCGCCGGACTCAAGCAATAGGCTGCTTGTTCCCTCCAAACCGCCTGCAACATCCCTTCGCGATCTATGCGCCTCCAATTTCCTCAAGTAAAAACCGAAAATACATCCGCAGACAACAAATACAGCTAACACCCAAGAAAGCTGCCGCTGAGCACGTTCCTTGTCCGTCCGAGGAACTTGGAACTGGAATGGCCAGAGCCTCGTCAGTACAGTTAAGTTCCCCTGGCCGGAACCCTCCTCTTGAATTCCCATCAACTCAGGCGAAAGTAAAACTGGAGTAGTGGTAATATTTACACGCTCAGCTGTGAGCCCTGGAGCCGTACGTGAAACTATCTGCTTCACGTCATCTACTGAAAACGGCACAGATCCTCCGCGTGCCGAATAACGAATTACCACAGACGCAGTTGAACCCGAATCCTTCTCTTGCTCTAAAAAACCGAACCGTTGAACGCTGCGAATCACCACTTTGGCTTCGACGACTCCAGGAAGCGCCTCAAGTAATCTCTCCACTTCGAGCCCTAGAGCGTGATCCCGTCTCATCGCTGCCATTTCAGGTGAGTCAGGAAGGAAGCCCTTTGAGCGTGTCAACGCCTCAATCGACTCCTCTTGGTTTCTGGGAAGGCCATACTCGTGCAAAACTTCGAGTGCCCGCAAATAGTCAGAGGAGTCTACAAGGATGCGAAACTGTCGCTCACGACCGGTCGAACTTAACTCTTGGTCCGATTGAATACCAGCACGGCTAAGCCGCACCATAATCTCCATCGACTGCTTTTCTCCGAGCCCCCCAAGCAGCTCTCGCTCTCCACAGCCAATAAGCAGCAACACGGCCATCGCCAAGATGAATTTCTTGTAGTTGCCCGCCCAAATTCCGTCCATCTATCCCTTTAACTTGCCCGCTTCGCCTGAGGCATAACGCAGACCAGCACCTCATATTCTCCAAACTTGATCCAATCTCCATGTTCCACAGTGATTGGCTCATGATACCGGGTATAGGCGCTCTCTCCCTGACGCATCAGATAGGTACCGTGCTCACTCATAAGATCTTGCACACGAATACCCTTATCTGCACTCGCATGAATCAGACAGTGGGGGGTTGAGATTGAACTATTAACCACAACTAGGTCCGTGCCCCGCACTCGTTCACTACCAAGAAAAAATCTTCCTTCACGGACTTCGCGAGCAGTGCCTCGTGGACTATTATCAAAGCTTACAAACCAACCGACAAGGCCACCGTCACCTACAGGCTTCAATTCGCTAGCTTGCCGACTTGTTTCTCCCCTATTTTGGGCATCGCCACGATTACCCAAATCTCCGCGACTTCCTGCCGGATACTGCGCCGTTTCTACCTCACGGCCCCCGATTCTTTCACGCTCCGAAGAGTGTTGTTGTGAGACAGCTTGTCTAGGTTCCTCTATCGTGCTGTGTTCAGGCATATGGCGTTCCGGTGCTGTTTGGGACGACACGGACTGTTGCTGCGGAGCTCTCTGCTGGAAACTCGGTTGCGGAGCAGGAGAGCTATCCTCTCTTCGCTGAAAATTTTCACGAGTTCCCTCTGGTGAAAATCCCTGTTCTCCGCCCTGCTTTTTCTTCTTCCGCCGCCTTCTTCGTTTTTTCGAGCTCGACATGGGCTGGCCATCCTCTGCGAGGTTTCCGCTCGAGGAGCCATACTGACCCTCCATCTCCTCGGAATCATCCCCTTCAAAGTCCCCTTCATCTTCGTGCTCGCCCTCGGCCTCTTCTAATTGCACAGCTGGAACAGGATTTTGCATGGAAGAAGTTTTATCTCCAAAGTTTAATCCCCGATGCTCCTCCGACCTAGGGGCCTCCACGCGGGAGGATTTAACTGGAGGTTCTTCAGCAGAGACCTGTTTTGCGGATGGCTCGAAAATATCCGGTTCAATACCGGCTTCCTCATTTCTGTCTTCCTCTCCGACAGGTTCAGCACCTTCAGCGCTCAACCCGAATTGCGTCCGGAGGTTTCCAAACTCGGTTCCTGAAACTGATATTGTCTTCTGTCTGACACGGCTCTTGCCCTTGGTATCAGCGGTGTCCGCGCTAGTTGATTCAGGTTTCGAAGGACTTTGCTGAATGTCACTTGGGGCTGCGCCAGATGGCTCCGACCCGCCCGCTACCGGCCCAGCTCCCTCCTGCAGGAGGAATCCGCACATCCGACATCGAGTGGCAACTGCCGGCACCAGGCTTCTGCATCCTGGGCAACGAACAAATGTGAGTTCTGTTTCATCTGCTGTCATAAAACCTACCTTTTAGATCTTCTCTAACCTTAACCGAATAA
>CAYMWO010000116.1:0-9270 GCA_964393905.1 uncultured Bdellovibrionales bacterium
AGAGAACGGAAAAAGTGGTTTGGAAACGATTGGAGAGTCTTGTGTGTCATCCGTAGTAACTCAAGATAGAGGAAATTCTCATTTAGCGCTGAACAGTGAGGGGCGCAGTAAATTACTCGAGGAGTTTAGCTTTCTCGAGTTTGAGAGGCAACGGATAAAACCCGAAGGCGGTGGGACTGGAGCGCCGAAAGCTGACTTTCGACCGTTAATCCTCCGGGTTCCTAGTCGCAGTTGGAAGCTATTGATTTTGGTTCTGGGGTTGGTGGCGTTTCAGAGTTGGAACGAGGTTCGGGGGAGTAGGGGTGAGGTAGCTGACACGGCGAAAGGAGAGGTGAGTTTGGACGGTGCGGTCTCTGAGAGAGTTACTTCAAAGTATATTGGTGAGGCGAAGTTTGAGCTTGTGCTGGCGGATGGAGAGCGGAAGGTTTTCGTCTCGGCCCCCGACCTTCCCTGGCTTCCCAGCGGAGCGGTCCGCGAGGGGGACCGTATTCGTGTTCGGGCGAAGGCGCGGAGAGGTTGGTTTGGAGAGTCATCGGGGCCATTTTCATATGCGAGCTATCTTAAGCGTCGTGGGATAGCGGCGGTTTACCAAGCACTCGAACTGGAAGTCGTAACTCGCGGTAGCGAAAAGGAGACAGCGCGCGAGAGGTTTCTAGCGCGCTTGGCCTCCGAGTTCGGCTCGCGGGATGCGCTGGGTGTGGCACTTGCAAGCACGCTTGCGGAGAGCGGGATGTTGACGCTCGCTGACTCGGAGCTTTTTCGCCGCACTGGAACCACGCACCTACTTGTCGTCTCCGGCTTTCATGTAGGGGTGATCTTCCTGATGGTGCAGTGGGTGGCAGTGAGGGTTTTATCGCGGATTGAGGCGGTCACAAGCAGATTTCCCGCACAAATACCGGCGAATCTCCTCGCAGTACTCGCAGTCTGTCTCTATACCGCCCTAGTCGGCGGCGCTCCGACCACCGTGCGCTCCTGCTTTGTAATCTCACTCTTTGCAATCGGCACAGTCTTTGGCCGAAAGAGTTCCACGATAGACACCTTTCTCCTGGCGTTTCTATTGGTAATAACTGTTTGGCCTGGGAGTTTTTTTGAAGCCGGAGTTCAGCTGACATTTAGCGCCATCTTCGGACTCTTAATCGGGGCAGCGCTGGTCCAGCGGCTCATTGATAGACTTCAGAGTTCATGGAAGATCTCGCGTCTTGGTCTCTGGGTGATGAACAACTTTGCCATCTGCCTCGGTGCCTGGCTCTTTACCTCACCAGTTGTCGTCCTCTGGTTTGGCGCCATCTCGCCGCTTTCGCCGCTGATTAACTTCTTTGCCGTGCCGGTCTTCTCGACTGTCTGTATCGGATTGGGTGGCGTGAGTTTTCTCGCCTACTTTCTGCACCTGCCAGCGAGCTCACTCCTTGTCGAGCTTAACCTTCTGGCAGTCGAGTGGTTCATGACGGGCCTGGAATACCTCGACCGAATGGCGGCTTTCCTCGGCCTCGGCTATCTCTCAATTACTGACCGAAACGAATGGTGGATTCTCGCGGGCTTATCCACAGCCATTATCGCGGCACTTATCACCGTAGCCTGTGGAAAACCCGCTAACTCCGATAAAACCTCGGCATCTAATTCCCCCGCATCCTTGCCCCTGCTTTCCGCGTCTGATACACTCTCCACCGTTTGACACTTAGACACCTTTGAAACAGGTCCTGCGAGGCTTGTAAGGGTTAGATGAAACAGCTCTTCTTTGAAAATTTACTAGGCAATCCTGCCTGCACGCCTATTGCCCCGGCAATTCGAGCACACACTATTTTCTCCTTAAAACCGAAGCAATTTCCGCCGATTCACCGCCCTATTACACAACACATTGGAGGTTCACTTGGGAACTGACGCAGAAACTAAACACGCAAATGAGAAGCACCCAGATAAAGGTTGGTCCAAAGTTATGGAGTCAGACCAGATACGGCGCTCTGTCATCCGCATCTCGCACGAAATTCTCGAGCGCAACAAGGGGGCGAAGAACCTGGCGATAGTCGGAATTCGCACCCGGGGAGAGCATCTCGCAACCCGCATCCTGCAAAAAATTAAAGAGGTGGAGAATATCGAGATTCCGATGGGAGTCGTAGATATCACCCTCTACCGCGACGACATCGCACACAGCGCCGAGCAACCGGTGGTGCGCGGGACAGAGCTTCCGTTTAACGTCGACAAGACAACAATCGTGCTCGTCGACGACGTGCTCTTTACCGGTCGCACAATCCGCGCGGCGCTGGATGCGATTATCGACTTCGGCCGCCCACGGGCGGTGCAGCTCGCAGTGCTCTGCGACCGCGGCCACAGAGAGCTACCGATTCGGGCAGACTATGTCGGAAAAAGTCTGCCGACCGCCCGGGAGGAGATTGTCGAGGTAGTGTTGACTGAGTCCGACGGGGGCGAGGATGGGGTGTTTATCAGGAAGCCGCTAAAAAAGTAGCCAAGTAGAGAGATAATCGCATGCCACAGATTGGACCACATCTACTAGGAATCGACGGGCTTACGCGCGAGCAGATTGAGTTTGTGCTCGATACCGCGCAGCAGTTTGTCGAGGTAAACGAGCGCTCTGTTAAAAAAGTTCCGACGCTTCGGGGAAAGACGATTATCAACCTCTTTCTCGAAGCCTCCACCAGAACCCGGACAAGTTTTGAAATCGCAGCTAAACGTCTGAGCGCTGACGCCGTGAACATCTCGGCCTCAACTAGCAGCGTCTCCAAGGGCGAGACACTGATTGATACGGCGCTTAACCTGCAATCGATGAACCCGGATGTAGTCGTGATGCGGCACGCCGCAAGTGGTGCGCCGCTACTTCTGACAAAATACCTTACCCGCGCCGCAATCGTTAACGCCGGAGACGGCCTACATGAGCACCCGACCCAGGCACTCTTAGACGCGCTCACCATCCGCCAGCACTACGGCAAGGTTTCAGGGCTGACCATTACCCTGGTGGGCGATGTCCTCCGCAGCCGGGTGGCACGCTCGAATATCTTGCTCCACCGCATTATGGGCAACAAAGTGCGGATTGTCGCTCCTCCGACCATAGCACTTCCGGCCTTTAAAGAGCTCGGAGTCGAGGTCTTTTACGACATGGAGCGCGGCATCGAGGGGGCGGATGTGGTGATGACGCTCAGGATGAAGTTCGAGTATCTAAAAGAGTTTTTCGTTCCGAGCCTGGATGAATACTCGAAGAAATTTTGTGTTAACGAACGGGTGCTCGCTAAATATGCACCGAACTGTATCGTCTTAGCGCCAGGGCCAATTATGCGGGGAACGGAGCTGACATCTGAAGTCGCAGACGGGCCGCGCTCGCAGATTTCAAAACAGGTTACAAACGGCGTGGCCGTCAGGATGGCGGTGCTCTTTCTGCTCTGTGTAGGTGGGCAGGAGCGGGCCTCCGGGATTGAGGGAAATTAGTTATGGCAAAATCAGCAAATAAATTTGTGCTAGTTGGGGGGAAGGTGCTGGACCCAGGCAGTAAGTTGGACGGTGCTTTTGATATCTTAGTTGAAGACGGCGTGATTCAAGGGGTCGAGAAGGCTGGGGCCTATGCCGCGCTAAAAGACGCGGAAAAGATCGATGTCTCAGGGCTGCTGGTGGTGCCGGGGTTGATTGATATCCATGTGCACTTACGTGAGCCGGGTCAGGAATGGAAAGAGACAATTGAGACCGGCACTCGCGCTGCGGCAGCCGGTGGGTTTACTGGTGTTTGCTGTATGCCAAACACCAAGCCCGCGATTGATACGGCGCAGGTGGTAAAGTTTATCTTAGAACAGGCGCAGGCTGCGGGTTACTCCCGGGTGTATCCAATTGGGGCAATCACAGTCGGGCGGGAAGGGAAGGCGCTGGCACCAATGCTTGAACTTAAAGAGGCCGGATGCGTTGCGTTCTCCGATGACGGCGCGCCGGTCTCGGATGCTGGCGTGATGCGAAAAGCGCTGGAATACTCGCTTATGCTCGATACTGTTTTGGCGGTTCATGAAGAGGACTTAAGCCTCTCCGATGGGTGCGCCATGAACGAGTCGGCGCTTAGTCTCAAGATGGGGCTTAAGGGAATGCCGGGAGCATCTGAGGATGTGATGATTGCACGCGATATCGAGCTTGCTCGGCTTACAGGAGCGCGGGTGCATTTTTGTCATGTAAGCACCGCGCGCGGAGTGGAACTAATTCGTAGGGCTAAGGCCGATGGGATTCCGGTAACAGCTGAGGCCACGCCCCACAACATCACGCTTACAGAAAAGGCTGTTGAGGGTTACAACACACTAGCGAAAATGAGTATGCCGCTTCGCGGGCAGGCCGATGTCGACGGGGTGTTTGCCGGAGTCATAGACGGCACACTGGACTGTATCGCCAGTGACCACGCGCCACACGAGGCGGACTCTAAGAACCGGGAGTTTCAAGACGCTTCGTTTGGGATTATCGGGTTTCAGACAACGCTGCCACTGATTCTCGCAAAGGTCCGAGCTGGGAAGATGACTCTCTCCCGGGCGATTGAGTCCTTAACATCTGCTCCGGCGCAGTGCTTTAAACTGACGCCGACTGCGATAAAGAAGGGCGCAGTGGCAGACATCACTGTTATCGATTTAGAAAGGAAGATGCTTTTTACCCCCGAAGTTGTGCTCTCTAAGAGCAAGAACTCACCGTTTTTTGGAACCGAGCTTCAAGGCTTAGCGGTGCGCACTTTTGTCGGTGGAAGGGAAGTATATTCAGCGTTTGGCAAAGGGGAAAATTAAGTTGGCGACAAGAAATACAAGACAAGAGGCGACATTAGCGCTCGCAGATGGCACGGTCTTTAAAGGCTACGCTATCGGAGCAGAGGGGGAGTCGACGGGAGAGGTGGTGTTTAACACCTCCATGACCGGATACCAGGAGATTCTTACTGACCCGTCTTATGTCGGGCAGATGCTTACCTTCACCTACCCGCATATTGGAAACGTCGGGGTGAACTCCGAAGATGTGGAGTCGGCAAAGGTGCATGTCTCAGGGATGATCTGCCGGGAGCTTTCAGAGCACTTCTCCAACTATCGGGCGACGGGCTCGCTGAACGATTATCTAATCAATAATAAAGTTACCGGAATCGGTGGAATCGACACGCGCGCGCTTACCCTGCATTTACGAGATAACGGTTCGCAGATGGGTGTCATTCGCTCCGGGGAGTGTAACGCCAAGGAGTTAGTAGCACAGGCGCGCTCCCTACCCTCGATGGAGGGGCAAGACTTGGTAATGAAAATTACCACGCCCAAGCCATACGAGTGGCGGCAGGGGACCTGGAAACTGGGCCACGGCTATAAGGATTATTCCGAGAAGGAGCTTAGCGGTCGGCCGCTGGTGGTCGCCATCGACTGTGGCATTAAGTACAACATCCTCCGGCTCCTTATTGAAAATGGCTTCCGGGTGCTGGTAGTCCCTGCGACTACTACCGCGCAGGAGATTTTGGCCCACAACCCGCAAGGGGTGTTTCTCTCGAACGGCCCCGGAGACCCGGCGGTTGTGCATTATGTAATTGAGAGCGTAAAGGCGCTGGTCGGGAAGAAGCCGATGTTTGGCATCTGCCTTGGGCACCAGATTTTAGGAATTGCACTCGGAGCTCCGACTTTTAAGCTTAAATTCGGTCACCGCGGTGGGAATCATCCGGTTCGCGACGAGGCTACAGGCAAGGTCTCCATCACGGTACAGAACCACGGCTTTGCCACCGATGCAGGGCGAGTACCGAAGGGGCTTAGAATTTCCCGGCTGAATTTAAACGATAACACCGTCGAGGGGTTTGAAGTGCCGGAGGCCAAGGCCTTCTCGGTGCAGTATCACCCCGAGTCATCGCCCGGGCCAAACGATGCGCAGGGGCTTTTCAAACAGTTTAGAGAGTGGGTCGAGCTTTAAGAGTAGAAGGAAAAATGCCAAAGAGAACGGATTTAAAAAGTATTTTAGTAGTCGGCGCCGGTCCGATTGTGATTGGGCAGGCGTGCGAGTTTGACTACTCCGGCACGCAGGCGGTTAAAGCCCTAAAAGAGGAGGGTTACAAGGTGATACTTGTAAACTCAAATCCCGCCACAATCATGACCGATGAGAACCTCGCGGACCGCACATATATCGAGCCGATTACTCTCGGATTTTTAACACGCGTTATCGAGCGCGAGCGCCCGGATGCACTGCTGCCGACTGTCGGCGGGCAGACAGCGCTGAATGTGACGATTGAACTGGAAGAGGCCGGGGTGTTGGAGAAGTTCGGCGTGGAGTTAATCGGCGCCGGGGTGGAGGCCATTAAAAAAGCGGAAGACCGGGAAAGTTTTAAGCAGGTAGTTGAGGAGTGCGGGTTAGAAAGCGCTCGGAGTTATATAGTCACCAACATGCAACTCGGGCACGAAGTGGCAAAGAAGCTGGGCTTTCCGCTCGTGATTCGCCCCTCTAGAACTTTGGGCGGGAGCGGCGGCGGGATTGTTTACAAGGCCGAGGAGTTCGAAGACAAGCTCCGCTGGGGGTTTGAGTGCAGCCCGATTAAGGAGGTGCTCCTTGAGGAGTGTCTGCTCGGGTGGAAAGAGATTGAGTTAGAGGTGATGCGGGATAAGGCTGATAACTCAGTTGTTATCTGCTCGATTGAAAATATCGACCCGATGGGGTTACACACCGGGGACTCGGTGACTGTGGCACCGGTTCAAACACTGACAGACAAAGAGTATCAGCTGCTTCGTGACGGGGCGCTAAGACTTATGAACGCTATTGGAGTGGATACTGGCGGGTCAAACGTGCAGTTCTGTATTGACCCTCAAACTGGACGACAGATTGTAATCGAGATGAACCCGCGCGTATCTAGAAGTTCGGCGCTGGCGTCAAAAGCCACGGGGTTCCCGATCGCGAAAATCGCGGCGAAGCTTGCGATTGGTTACACGCTGGACGAGCTGCCAAACGATATTACCAAAATGACTCCGGCCTCGTTTGAGCCGAGTATCGATTATGTCGTGGTTAAGATTCCACGCTTTACCTTTGAAAAGTTCCCGGGGGCGGACCAGACACTTGGCACGCAGATGAAGTCTGTCGGTGAGTCGATGGCGATAGCACGGACTTTCCCCGAGGCTCTGCAAAAGGCGTGTCGCTCACTGGAGTACGGTCGCACTGGGCTTCTAGGTGGGCCGGAAGAGGCCGAGACTGATGTGAAGGCGCTTTTAGAGAAGGCCCGGCCGCTAAACCCAAACCGGATGTATCAGATTGCGCGGGCGCTGGAGCTGGGGGCGACGGTGGAGAAGGTGTTTGAAGTTACGGCCTACGACCCTTGGTACACAAACGAGATGTTGAAGATTGTCAGCGTCGAGGCGGATATTCGTGCAGCTGGCATAAAGGGACTGACTCGGGAGCTGCTTCTGCGAGCCAAGCAGTTAGGTGAGAGCGATGCGCGAATTGCCCAAATTCTTAAGACCAAAGAGGAGCAGATTCGCACTCTCCGTCATGGGTTTAATCTGCGTCCGGCGTTTAAGCAGGTCGATACTTGTGCTGCGGAGTTCGCTTCGAACACACCGTATCTTTATTCGACATACGACGAGCAGTCAGATGCTCCGCCAACGGATAAAAAGAAGATTGTAATTCTGGGCGGTGGGCCAAACCGAATCGGGCAGGGGTTGGAGTTTGACTACTGCTGTGTGCATGCGGCGTTTGCCTTAAAAGATGCTGGCTTCGAGTCGATTATGGTGAACTGTAACCCGGAGACGGTCTCTACGGATTATGACACATCCGACAGATTGTATTTTGAGCCGCTGACTTTGGAGGACGTTCTAGAGATAATCCACCGTGAGCAGCCGACTGGGGTGATAGTGCAGTATGGCGGGCAGACTCCGCTTAGACTTTCCCAGGCGCTGCAACACGCGGGCGTGCCGATTATCGGGACGAGCCCGGACTCGATTGATCTTACCGAAGACCGTGAGCGGTTTAAGGAGTTACTGGATAAGCTAGGGCTCCGGCAATCGGAGAGCGGACTTGCACGAAACGGCGAAGAGGCTAGGGTCGTGGCTGAGCGGATTGGGTTTCCGCTGCTGGTTCGTCCATCGTTTGTCTTGGGTGGCAGAGCAATGGCGATTATTCACAGCCATGCGGAGCTTCAGAACTATATTCAGCACAGTGTGAGTGTCTCGTTTGACCGACCTGTGCTCCTGGATCGGTTCTTAGATAACGCGATTGAGGTGGATGTGGATGCCGTCTATGACGGAAAAGATGTGGTGGTCGGTGGGATTATCGAACATATCGAGCGCGCGGGGGTGCACTCGGGGGACAGCTCTTTTATGCTTCCCTCACAGACACTAAGCCCGGCTCTGGTTGCGGAGATTGAGAAGTCGAGCCATGCGCTTGCGAGAGCCTGCGAGGTGCGCGGGTTAATGAACGTGCAGTTTGCGGTGGCACGGGACATTGTCTACGTGCTTGAGGTAAATCCGCGTGCTTCTAGAAGTGTGCCGTTTGTTTCGAAGGTTACAGGTGTGCCCTGGGCGAAGGTTGCGGCGCGGGTGATGGCGGGGGATACGCTGGAAGGGCTGCAGAAGCTTGGCATCTACGGTGATATCATGGCGCACAAGGACTACCAAAAAGCGGCGGCAAGGATTCCGTTTGTAGCGGTGAAGCAATCTGTCTTCCCGTTTAAGAAATTTCGTGGGGTGGATACTGTGCTTGGACCGGAGATGCGCTCTACGGGCGAGGTGATGGGAGTGGATAAGACGGCGGCTGGTGGTTTTTCTCGGGCGCAGAAGGCGGCCGGGATGGCGCTTCCGATTCAGGGGACGGTGTTTTTTAGTATCTCAGATACCGATAAAGAGGCGGCGCTGGTGATTGCAAAGAAGCTCCAGGAGCTGGGGTTTGCGATTGTGGCGACTCGGGGGACGCAAGTTTTTCTTAAGTCGCACGGGGTGATGGTGACTCCTATTAATAAAGTCCGGGATGGTTCGCCGCATATTGTGGACGAACTGAGTCGCGGCAGTATTGATATGGTGATTAATACTCCGGAGGGGTCTAGCACGTTGCTGGATTCGCGATCTATTCGGAGCACTTCTACGGAGCTTGGAATTCCGTTGTTTACTACTTTGGCGGCGGCGGATGCGGCCACTAATGCTATTGAACAGCTTAAGACTGGGCGGGGGTTTGAGGTTTGTTCTATTCAGGAATATCTGGAGAGTATTGGGTAGGAGAATTGGGTGGGGATGGTGTGTGGTGTGTGGGGTTGGGGGTGGAGCTCGTTACGCCGTGGGGGAGGTCGGGGGGATTTTTTAAAATTGCGAACCC
>CAYMWO010000117.1:0-9228 GCA_964393905.1 uncultured Bdellovibrionales bacterium
GTTGATGCGGTGACGGGTGAAAGTATGGGGAGGTTTAACAAGCCGCTATTTCAAGGGGCGGAGGATCTGTATCGGAAGATTAAGGAGTGTGCGGTGGCGGGGATTCAGTTGACCTGCGCGTTTTTAGTGGAGGGGCCGTTTGAGGGAGAACTTGAGAATTTGAAGAAAACACTGTCTGTGGCGCTGGGTGCACGGCTTGCCGGGGCGAGTGTGCGGTTGAATCTGTTGACGGGATATCCGGGGACGGAGCTCGCAAAGTTTCGCCCGGTGCTTAGGTACTCCGAGCTTAAACCTCGGCTGCTTCTGGATTGCCCGCCGGTGGTTTGGGAGAACAGGCTCGCTAGAACACGGCCGGAGCTATTCCCGTTTCATGGAACGGCGTTAACACCGGTCGAGGAGCTTAAGGCCGTGAGCGTAACGCACGCAGCGTTTACTCTGATAAACCACTTCCCAAAGGAGCTCGAACAGCTTTGTGGCAGCTCGGGAGATAAAATATATCGGGTTTTAGAGGAAGTTAGCGCTGAGATACCGGACCTCAACTCATTATTACCGAAACTGCGGCGGGTAGAACAGGCACGAGTTTTTAATGCAGGGTTCCCTGAGGACACCCTTGCGGCTTAGGAGTTAACGGAAAACAGATGGAGGATGTTTATGAATACAGCATTGAAGGCGAGGTTTGTTGGGGTTTCGGTGGGGCAAGAGAGCGTGGCTTCACTCTCGGTTGGACAAGAGGGGATTGCGTGTTTAACACTGGTAGCTATGAACAGATTTCAAAAGATAACCGAGCAGCTTGAAGAGTTGGGGATTAAGGGAACTGAGATAAAGGAGTTCCCGTCTTCGACCCGCACGGCGCAGGATGCGGCGACTACTATCGGGTGTAGCGTGGCGGAGATTGCTAAGTCTTTGGTCTTTGAGGGAGTGGCCACAGGCGCGCCAGTGATTGTGGTTCTAAGCGGCGCTTGCAAAGTCTCGGAGGAGTTAATGAAGAAGCTACTTGGTGAGGAGATAAAGCGAGCGACTCCCGAGTTTGTCCGCGAGCACACAGGCTACGCCATCGGCGGCGTGCCACCTTTTGGGCACAATCGGAAGATACGAACGATAATCGATTCAGGCCTACTTCAATACCAACAGGTCTGGGCCGCCGCCGGCACTCCAAATGCAGTGTTTTCGATTGCGCCAAAGGATTTGGTGAAGGCCAGTGCGGGAGAGTTTGAGGAGGTATCAGAAAAATGAGCCTTGCTCCATCCAATTCGAGGTGACTGACCCTCAAAAGTACCCACCCGACCTCGCACGGACGGTCAGGTGTGTTCAGGTTTTTAGAAACCACATCGCTTAACTTTTTCCTGATGATTTGAATGTTTGCGACCTAGAAGACACGAACCGTCAAAAAAACATTCCCGCGAAACACGGAGGGCGCTGCGACGCCCTCCGTGTTTGCATCAACTGCTGCAGGTCAAACGGCGGCGGTGGGGATCGCCGACTCGGCGCGGAAGACCCTGACCGCGTAGTGCCCCGCGCACGGCCGGTGCCGACTCCTCGCCGAGCAGTCGTGTCCGGTCTGCTTGAACGGAGTGGGCTTCGGCGGCGGGGTGTAGCGGCCAACATCGCGACCGACTGCGGCGTAGAGCGCTTCGAAGCTCTCGGCGCCCTCCTTCACTCGTCCCCAGAGAGCAGGAACGCTCGACTCCTGCATCTTGGCCTGGGCGGCGCGCAGCAGTGCGAGGCCGACTTCTTCGCGCTCGCTCTCTTCGAAGAGCAGCTCGGCGACGTACCAGTCGCCCTCCCGCACGCCGAACTGGCGCAGCCCGTCGAAGATCGGGTTCAACACATTGAGCTTCACGATCAAGATGGCACCAGCTACGGCATCGTCGTGATGCGCCAAAAGCACGCATCCCGCGCTGTGGTGTGCCAGATGGAGCATGCGATGGACATGGCCAGTTGCCCGAGCGTCATCCCAGCTCTCATTGAACGGCGCTCTCCCGAAGGTCGCAACCAGCGCCCTCCGCATCCAAGCAATGTCGCTGTCAGAAGGGGTGTTCACCTGCGAGATCCGAACGGTCATGGCTTCCTCCCGAAAGGGGACCAGTGTCGAACAGGCAACCCAAACAAAACCCTGTGTCTTGCTAGGTCGCCAACCTTAAGCGGATTCCTCCCCGCAGGGTTGGCGACCCATCAATTATCTTCTACCCGTATTAAATTTTTCGACTTAAGGAATATTAGCGCGCCCGATGGTGCGGGTTATGATGCACGTGGTGATGAGCATGATGGTGGGAAACGCGCCCGACAAGGGATTTCAGCATAAGACTTAAATTCAGACAGAGCCGCGAAAGAAACCAGGGTGGAATAGCAAGGTTTTGATTTTTCATTATGACCTTTCTGTTTTTAAGGACACTTCTCAACCACTGTGGCCCTTGTAACAGCCGAGTGTAACAGCCGTCAAGGATATTTTTTGCTTTTGGTGTATTAGTCAGTTAATACAATAGGGCCTCAACTAACTAATATTGAAAGCTTTTTTATCTATAGTTGACATAAATAATGTTTCATTATAGTGACTTCCAATGAAAAAAGATGACTGGTATGACAAGAAAGCCCGCGATCTGTTTCAAGCCATTTTGAGTTTGAAGACGCCGAAGGAGTGCGCACTCTTCTTTCGCGATCTGATGACCGAAGAGGAGATTGGCGAGCTAAAAGAGCGCTGGCAAACGGTGCTCTATCTCTCAAAAAACCTCCCCTATCGCGATATCAGCAAACTGACAGGGCTTAGCACCACCACAGTAACCCGCATCGCCAAATGGTATAACGGCGAACTCGGCGGCTACCGCATGGTACTAAAACGCATGCAGAAAGAAGGCCGCGGGCAGCCCGTTGAATAGAAGTGGTGGTGGCCCGGGGTGGGGAGGGACAAACGAGATTACTCTCGCGCTATCGGCGCCCCCTGCTCGCTCCGACACTTTTCTCGCAATTCGCGGATGCTGCCGCATCCGCGCGAGAAAATTGCCTCCGTCTCGCCCTCCCCAAGGACCGCCCCGTTCGCAATCTCGTTTGTCCCTCCCCACCCCGGGCCACTCGAAACACACTGCCAGTTCATTGCCAAGATCGTGTCATGGCCCGATCTGTTGTCTTCGCATATTCCGGTGTCACGAAATGTGGCTCAGATTCTTTTGTGTTCCAAGAATTATAGTCACTTCGCATTTGCAGTACTAGCCGCGCCGGAGGTCGGGGGGCTTTTTTCTGCGCGAAAGGGGCGGGGGAGCCGGTTGGCGAGTCGTAGGATATTTTTTTGCCTAACCGGGAACCGGTTAGAAAATGCAAAAAAAGATCCGGAGGGAGCAGGTGGCCGTCAGTAGCGGGAGAGCGCAGAAAAAAGCCCCCCGACCTCCGGCGCGGCGTTTCAAGTTGCGGTGCAGCTACGAATCATAAAAACCTTCCGAGCACCCAGGGGGTGTCGCGGGCTTCCGTTTTGGAAACCCACAACAACCCCCCAGGCTACCTTCACATCAGCGCCACTACGGATCAAAGAAGCCAAGCGCCACGACCCGTCTCGCGTAGGCGTCGACATCTGGCAGAGTCGGTCCGAAGTCGTCGTCAGCGACAATCCGAACCTCGTGCCCACCTCTCCATGCCTCCTCCAAGAGCAGGTGAATCTCCCACAGGTTCGCCAAATGCCGCCTGCCACGAAGAGCCGCCAAATGCTCCCGGACTGGGGCGCAAGAAGAATGCAGCAGCAGGATGAAAGTCCGATATTCGAGCGATCCACCATCGCCCCCATCAATACCTGACCCCCCAATCCAGCCGGCCTGCACAAGCATCCTCTGATGCCGTTCCGACTCCCGCTCGCTGATTCCGCTCAACAGCAGTCCGATTTGCTTCGCCATGACGGCTCCTTAAAAAAACCTGGTTTCGCAGCGTGCACCGAGCTAAAGGAGCTCAACACCCCTCAACACGGCGCAAGACTAGCCCCATCTACCCAAAAGAAATGTAAGTGAAAAAATGAACAAGCCCGTCCGACTTTTATGTCAGCGAAAAATCAAACAGGATATGCGGAAAGGGGGTTATATTTGTGGCTTGTTTGCCACAATAAGGAGAATACGAATGATGTGTTGAAAAGAATTCATAACGTGAGTGAACAATAGCAAATTGAATAAAATGCTGTCAACAAAATTGTCCGCAACAAAACCCAGACGACCAGGCCCACTGAAAATTATAACCGCCTAGCCAGCCGGTTACATCTATTACCTCGCCTATAAAATATAATCCGGGGACTTTTTTACTTTCAAATGTTTTTGATGACAGTTCATCCGTATCAACACCACCGACTGTAACCTCAGCACTTCGAGTGCCCTCAGTGCTGGCAGGTATTAGGTGCCAGGAGTGAAAAAATTCCGAGATAGTCTTGATATCTCTGGTGTTCAGCTGTTTTAACGGTTTATTGACCAAAAGTTTCTCAAAAACCCGCTCAACAAATCGTTTCGGTAGGTGTTCTGCGAGTAGGGTTTTGACCTCGATACGGTCGTTCTCCAACTTCCTCTCCGCAATTAATGCCCCTATCTCCAAATCCGGTAACAGATTCAAATAAATCGCCTGCCCCGGTTTCCAATAAGAAGAAATCTGCAATATCGCCGGGCCGCTTAGCCCGCCGTGCTTAATCAGCACATTTTCCCTAAAACTCACCCCACCACACGTCACCACCGCCTCCATCGCAATTCCAGAAAGATCCGCATACTCTTTTAAAAATTCCCCATCTCCAATAAACGGAACGAGCCCTGCCCTCCTCTCTGTCACTCCAAGTCCAAACTGCTCGGCTAGCTCATATCCGAATCCAGTCGCCCCCATTTTTGGAATCGAAATCCCTCCGGTAGCGACTACCAGAGATTGCGCGCTAAACATCCCTCGATTTGTCGTCACCACAAACTCCCCCCCTCCTTCCACCCGCTCAACTCGCTGAACGGAACAATTACAGAAGATCTTCACCCCCACGCTCTTGCACTCCTCTTCCAGCATCCCCACAATCTCCCGCGCCGAGCCTTTACAGAATAACTGCCCCAGCGTCTTCTCGTAAAACTCAATCCCGTGCTTTTTCACCAGCGCAATAAAATCCTCCTGCGTGTAACGGGAGAGGGCGGATTTTGCGAAGTGTTCGTTTTCGGAGATGAATGCATGGGGACCAGCGGTCAGATTTGTAAAATTACACCGCCCGCCACCAGAGATAAGGATCTTCTTGCCGATCTTTTCCGCATGCTCAATCACGCAGACAGAACGCCCACGTTTCCCGGCTTCAATTGCGCACATCAACCCGGCCGCCCCAGCGCCAATGATTATGACGTCAGTCAGTTGTATCGATTTGTTTTCATTGCTCAAGAAAGCCGACCCCCAGTTCCCATAGGTATTACACTAAGGGCAACGGTATTCGATAGTAATCCTTTTACCACCTCCGTAAAACTCCGTGTCCTCCTGTAAAAAAAACTCGATTCCCAAAAATAGTTTTATTTTGACAGGAGGACACGGAGTTTTACGGGGGGGGTTAGTTTTCATAGAATCAGAGAACGCGAGTTTACCCGAAACCTATAGTCCCGGCGCGGGTGTGGCTATGGCCACCACACCCGCGCGGAAGACTGTGAACCGGGGCTTGAAGGGAAGCCCCCTTAGAACGGCAAGCCGAAGAGGAAGATGCCGAAGCCAGCCATCGCCACGCGCTTGCCCCAGCGGCGGTGCTTCACCAGAGTCTGCGGCTCGACACCTCGCGGGCCGTGCCGCAGCTTCCAGCCGGTGGTGCAGATGAGAAGCAGCCCCCCGATGCCGTAGAGCACTCCGGCGGCGATGTGGACGCTCAGGATCGTGTGCCAGTACCACTCGTGAGGCTTCTTGCCGATGGAGCCCGTCACCCCGCGCACCATCGCGCCGTGGGTGAAGACAGCCATGAATCCGGCATAGGCAAGGAGCATGAGGGTCATGTGAACCGGGCGGTTGCGCCGCGCGAGGAACCAGCCGAGAGCGATCGTGCAGACGATCAGCAGCTCGATGATCTTGCCCATGTGCCAGTTGAGCGGGCAGATGCGGTGCACCATCTGGGAGAATTCGGTCATGGTAGAACTCCAGAAATGGCCTTCAAGGCCGAGCGGGAGAAGAGAACCTATAGAGAAACTCGCATTTCTCAGCAGATTTTTTCTACTGAGAAATAGCTAAACGAACTGCCCGAAAAAAAAAGAAAAGAACAAAACGAAACGAAATTCTACCAAAAAACAACCGGAGGATATAAAAATCCCCAGGCCGAAGCAAGAAGTCCCAGCTTAACTAGAGTTCATAGTCAGTTAATGAATTGAGAAAGTCGTACGGTAAACCCTTTTTTACGGTCCGCAGGGGGCGGCAGCCATTGGCTGCACTGCCGCCCCCTTTGTGACCTCAAACCTCCTTGTCCGGCAGGACGACTACTCCATGCCAAGTTCTTTGCGCATCCCGGCGTAGCCGGACCGCGCGTACTTCTGGCAGAAGAGCACGTAGTCGCGTGCGATCTGATGCGGGTCCTGGCCCCTATTCAGATCCCAGAACCGGTCAGCGACGTAGCTCCCCGAACCGCGAAGCCGCCCCTCGAGGAGCGGGTAGTAGCGATCGTAGGTCTCGGGGGTGAACCCGAGAGTCCCATGACCGATTTTCACACGCGGGAGAACGTCTTCTACCCAGTTCTGGCGGAAGGGCACCGGTCCGCCGTGCAGCCGAAGGTATCCGTCCAAGCCGTTGAACATCGCGTCATGCGCGCTTTCAGAAAGGGCGTCCCAGTCAGGAATAATCTCCAGTGCCCGCCGCTCCTGGTCAATCAGCGCTTCCAGCATGCAGAGCTTGCCCCAGAACTGCGCCACCAGTTCAGCCATGGGCCCCGTGCCCTCGATACGGCTTTCTAGCCGCAGAGCCAACTTGTAACGTTGCTCCCTGGTGTCCCAGATCTTCCCGATGCAGGGGCGGGCCAGCATCGTCCAACACGTCCCGTTCTTGAAGGCGAGATACGAGAACGGAAATTCAGGGTCTCGCCGTTGCTCGAACGGCGCCAAGACGGGCTTCTCTGCTACCCGCTTGAAGTAGCGGAAGAGCGCTCCGTAGGGGTCCGACTCATCCATGTAGCCGGGACCGGTCTCGATGAGCCCCTCTTTGCCGCCGCCGACTGTGCACTTCCACATGTCGTAGCGGATATCCCGCCCGACACGCTTCCCGAAAAGCGGAGCCCCATTCGTCGAGCCTGAAGCGAAAAGTACGTCAACCAGCGCGAGCAGGTTGTAGACCCGGGCGAAGTGCACCGGATGGAGCCCTAAGTGGGTCTGCCAGGCGCAGATTGTAATGACCGGAATCGGTGAGTCGAACACCATCTGCACACCTTCGGGGTCTGCCGGATCCCGCGAGCGAAAGCTCAGCGGGTGCCGGCCACCCGAGTGGGCCGACATCGCGCGGAAGAGGGTTTCGTATCGCTCTCGCTTCGGCCCCTGGGTGAGTGCACGCTCGACGGTCATGTCTTCGGGAAAGATGCTCGGCAGATTTGCCAGATAGGAAAGCCCAAACCCGAGCTCAGCTGCAGCACCCTCGACAAGCCGCCTGCGTTCGTGCAGCTCCGCTTCGAGTCGGAGCATCGCATCCCCCTTGCGACCATGAACCCCCGTGATGAATTCCAGGGTGTTGGACCCTACTTCCGGGGTGAGCCATGAGGGAATTCCAGGGATGAGATGTGGCTGACGGCGATCCAGTCGATATCGAGCATTGGCTGGATCAGCCACCGCACCGGTCTCCGGGAAATACTCCCCTACTCGTTGCATGACGCGAAGATTCGCATCTCCTGTCGCCGGAGCTCCTAAGAGCGTGACCAGATGCGCTTCAACTTCGGCACCGCCAGTAGGAAAGCGCACCGGGTCATCGAAGAACGAAAAGTGCGTTCCAGGGTTCCGACGTTCGTCGCTGAGAAGCTTGTCGAGCACCATCAGATCGCGTACGACTTCGGTCGTAAACGCCTCCTCTGACATGACACTGATTCCCGCTGCACCCATGATTGGGCCCTCCAGGATGTTAGAACCTTGTTTGTGAACCTTTGTCCGTACGACTCATCAACCAAAGGCCATAAAGCCGATGACTGACGAGCCGTTAAACTAAACAGCTACCCAAAAAGATTGTGTAAATGAGCGGAGTTGAAAGGCCTAATTAGGGCGCTTAGGACTTTAGCACCTGGAGACTTTATTGACAAAAAACAGCTCCCAGCTATCCCAAATTCAAACGAGCTGTGATAACCATCACGCAACAGGTTTTCGCGACTGGCCGAGCGTTCGGTCCGTCATAGGTTCGAAGGTCCCGTTTCCCAGGAGGGAATCACATGCGGGTCACGAAGTTGCATTTGTTGGGTAGAGAGAGGGCGCTCACAGTAGCGCCGGTCACCCCGGGGGCGTTCGCGCTCACGGAGTCCCCGTTCTTCACTCAGCTCGGGGTCGAGGTGAGTGGAGACATCCACAAGCGGCTCAAGTCGGAGGAGTGGTCACCGCCCGGAGGGGCGCCGACCTACTTCCCTGCGTTCCGCCGTCAAGCCGGAGGGGTGCTGGTCGCCGGGTTCGATCCGGCGCTGGCCGAGCTCCACAGGGGGATCGCCCTGCGTGCGCTCGGACAGGCAGGAACGGCCGCGACTCGAGCGCGCCGCTGCGACTTGACGGAGTACTTCGTCGAGGGCATCGGGATTCGGCCCGGTGACGTCGAGAGAATCGTGCAAGGTGCGGCGGAGGCGAACTTCGACTTCCTCGGCTACAAGAAGGATCCGAAGCCCAAGCCCGTGCTCGAAGAGATCGGCTTCCTGGGCTGCGAGGTCCCCTATGGCGAGGTCGAGCGAGCGCTAGCCATCGCCGAGGGCGAGGCCCATGCGCGTGAGCTGATCCTGCATCCGCCGAACGTCGTCTACCCGGAGGAGCTGGGTCGGCGGGCGAGGGCCATCCTCGAGCCGCTCGGGCTCACGGTCCGCGTCTACGACCACAACGAGGTGGCGCAGATGGGCTACGGCCTCCTGAGCGCCGTCGGCAAGGGTTCGGCGCGGCGCGAGGTGCTGATCGAGATCATCTACGAGCCCCACGGCTGCATCAAGACCGAGTGCCTGGCGCTTGTCGGCAAGGGGCTCACGATGGACACCGGCGGCTACTACGCCAAGCCCTTCCCGACGGCGAACTCGATGAAGGGCGACATGGCGGGGGCGGCGGCGGTGATCGGGGCGATGTA
>CAYMWO010000118.1:0-9115 GCA_964393905.1 uncultured Bdellovibrionales bacterium
ACTTACGCTCAAATCCCCCTATGGGTTGGTAGTAGATTCGCCGTTTAATTTTTTTGGATTCCAGTAACCCCAGTTTCACCAACTCCAGCAAGTCGGTTCTTGCCGTTTGATATACAACATTGTGGCTAGTGCGATGCGAATCCACGGAATAGAGATGCTGTGAGTTACGTAAAGCATGAGCCAAAAGCGCAAGTTGCCGAGAATTGAACCGCTCTGAGCTCCTCAAACGATTCCTTACCTCTCGAATTTCTTTTGCTTTGCGGTGGAGATACTCTTTTAGTGCCGCTAACGCTTCCCCGATTACATGTAGATGATAAATAATAAAATACGTTAAATCATTATTATCTGTTTCAGAATACAAAAAAGCCCTACCGTATCGATGCGGGCCTTTCTTAATTACGGGAGAGATTGAGATAAATTCGCTCATCCAGTAACCGCTCTTCAGCATCTTCCAGTAAAATAGTCCTCGAGCAGTTCGTCCATTGCCATCAACAAACGGGTGATCAAACGCCAACCAAAAGTGTAGGATAACTGCCCGTAACACTGGATGCACAAAAAGCTCCGAGTCAGTATCATTCGCAAATCGGCACATCGCCTCCAGGCGCTTTTCTAGCTCGCCAGCCGGCGGCGGCGTGTATAAGACGTTCCCTTCCGCGTCTTCCACCCGAATTTTCTCTTCCGTAAGGCGAAATCGCCCTGCCGCATCGGGACGGTAAAGTGTGTTTTCCGTCACCATCCGGTGAATCTCGAAGATTAGATCCCTAGACAGCTCTTCATCACGCAGCTCGCCAATTCGTCGCATGGTTTTAAAGTTATTGAAAATCATCTGCTCGCTCCGATCTCGCGGGGCTCTACCTGAGCGCAGCATTTCTTTCGCCACATCACTTGTAGTCGACGCGCCCTCGAGCTGGCTGGAGGTGATTGCCTCTTCAATTAGAGAGCTGATGTAATAACGATCGCGATTCTCGGCGGTCAGGGCATCAGGCGGGCCAGCAACACTACCTCCTGCATCCATATCAATCCGATGTAGCTGCCGGATGATTTCATCGGTATGCGAATAGCTAAATGGCTTTCCCGAGGCATCCAATAATTCAGTCGCTTTCCGACTTCTGCTCCTGTTGATCTGCAACGCGAGCCACCATTCTTCGTGATTAATTTTTTGCGGAGGAGTTCGCCGAAGTATTTCATCCCAATGTAAATAGTCGGAATCATTCTTCTGCGAATTGTTAGACTCAAACGCTGTTTGCAGAATTAGACCTAACCGCCCGCTCTCACTGGCGGCATTCATGAGGTCAGCAAATTTTGGTGGAACTAGGGGTATCTTCATTTTTCAGGTGTTTTTTTAATAGGTTACAGCCCCGAATGTTAAATTATTACTAATTTCTCAAAAATTAGTAATTCATTATTACTAATTTCTAGAAGTTTAGCAATAAGCAGTCGTTTACGCCCCCGCCCGTTATTGCTATCTAAGCCTGCCAACAAGTTGCGTTTGTTTAAAGGGCCGAAGTTAAACCCGGTGTTTTAAAGGCGCGTAGCTCAGTTGGTAGAGCGCCACCTTGACGTGGTGGATGTCATCGGTTCGAGTCCGTTCGTGCCTACCATTTTTTTTCGCGTTAGAAGCTTAAGGCTGTTACGAAGGCCGTGGTTTGGTGAAGTTTGGTTTTTACCGGCCACTCGACTGCTCGCAGTAGCGCTGCTACAGCTCCGCGGTCTCGAACCGGAAAAAATCAAACTTCCCTCAACCCCCGACCTTCTCACTACGCCTTAAGTTTCTAACGCGAAAAAAGTTCCCGCTTAGCAATGCTAAGTGAGAACTAATCACCCGTCGATTGATTTATTAATAATAGAATCATCAAGCTTAAATTAAGGGGCATCGAAATGAAGACATTTTTGCCAATTTTATTATTTATTCCTCTCCTATCCTCATGTGTCCTGGGTCGAACAAATCCTTATGCATCGATTCCTTGTCCGGTTAAAGTAATAAAGGAAATTGACACGGCAAATCGACTCGTCGCAGAACAGGTTATTAAAGATCCCAGACTAGAAAGCTGCCATACCCAAGCCGCAATTAGACTTATGGAACTTCGCCAACAAGACGAGACATTGGCTGAACAATTCCGTGGTAGCACCACCGAAGCCCAGCGAGAGAAAGATTTTACGCAGTTTTGCCAAACGAGTAAGAAATACGATCACGTCAAAGATATTATTAAGAAAGCTACATTGAGCACTCTCAAGGCACCAGCATCAGCCAAATTTTCCGAATTCCAGGTAAGGAGGACTGATAGCAAAGACAACAGTTCTTGCAAGTATGTTGTAGACTTTTACGTGGACGCGCAAAACTCGTTTGGCGCGCTACTTAGAAGTGAACATACTGTCCTACTTTCATATTATAAAGACAAAGGTCTATTGATGGATGCTGAGTTTTCGAAGCCATGAGAGATGTATCTATAAAACCATATTACTAGTAGCAGAAGCTGCTACTCTGCGAATTTAATATTCAGGCTTAATTGGTTTTCACTTTCCCTTTTTGGAATATGACTCAAAGAACAAATTCATTAAAGGTCAACATCGACGCCCTGAATTATTTCGGCTACGACCTAGAATCCTTTTCTGCCCGCTTAGCACTACTTGGGAGAATGTTAGGGGGTGACGTTCTAAAGAGAACTTCTTGTCGAGGAGAGTTCGCGGACCAGGGTCGACTTTCCTTGGTCTGGGAACGAGCCGCAATTGTCGACAAGCTCCGAAACAATGGCGGCCTTGAGAAAGTCTTGAGACTTATCGCTAGTGATCAAAATGGGTCGCTAACAGAACCACACGCGTTTTGGTTTCAGTTAACTCTTGGCTGCTCATTGCTTGATTTAGATCCGAACCTTTCTTTCGAGAAGCGAGTTGTCAATGGGGACAGAGATATTATGCTATTCAATGATGATTTGCATATTGAGTGCCGTTCTTTCAGTGAGGGTCACAAAATTCGAGCGCTCTTTAACGACTCACTTAATTCTTTCTTTGCCTCCAATGTCTCGAACGAAGACACTTCAATTAGATGCGGGCCGCTCTCGATAAGCCAACCATCCCTCCACGGTTTTTCGATAGATTCCGAAGAATCAAGGCCGTTCGCAATCGCCAACAATTCAAAACATTCCGCGCGATTTGAATGCGAGAAGGTAAACGAACAAGCTAGAATCTTTGGCCAATTAATCGAGAAAGGACGCCAGTTAATTAAGAATAAGTGCAATTTATTTGCGGTCGATATTTCACTATGCGCGGGAACTTTTCAAGATCTTCAAAACAGTTTGGAGAGTTCCCTCTTCGAGAAGATAGGTTCAGATCTTTCAGGAATTATTTATTGGCGACGACTTTGGGAACCTGACGGTTCACCCGCATTTTCAATAGAACTTACCGTGAATGGAAATGCCAAGAATCATCCAAACTCTTCATTAATTGCCTTTTTCCCTCGGATATTTGAAATTCCAAGTATGACGAATTACCCCGGGATTGACTAGAAATCAGCCGCAAGTCAGATTATACGGAGCTTAAGCTCTATCCTATCAAGAAATATCATCATGCCTGACCACACAGTCGCGGAAAATTTATTTCAAGCAATTAGAAAATTGTCGGATGCACAACGTTCCAATAGAGAAGAATTATTTCTAGCATACTGTAAAAATACCTTATCCAATACTGAAAAGTTACACTTTGATTATAAGGTTAAGACAAATGCTAAAAGCCAAGGACTCGACGAACCAGACCAAAAGAATTTAGCCAAGGCGGTTTCAGGATTTGCAAATTCAGACGGAGGAATTCTTATTTGGGGTATACAAGATAAGTCGCTCAAAAGCTTGCCACTAAATAACCCAGAGCAGTTCCTTGCCGATCTTCTTCAATTAGCTGCGGCCTGCACAGATCCTCCCGTTCCTGGAATCGACGGAGAGGTCATTCCATCATTAAATCAGGGCGAGGGCTACGTAGTGCTATACGTTCCCTCTAGTGAACTTCCTCCGCACAGAATAATTTTGCGACAAGATAAAATTAGTCAGAAGTATTATTTTAGAAGCGGAAATTCGTTTATGGTAGCCCCTCACTACCAACTGGAAGCTATGTTTGGGCGAAGGCCAAAGCCTGTACTAGGTTTTGCGCATTACTTTCGTATCGGAAGTACGGTGACCTCCGGTAATGGTAAAACTGCTGATTTATACGTTGTCTTTGGGATTCAAAATTCAGGGCGCGGTACCGCAAAATCACCCAATCTCGAGGTGCAAATAGTACCGCCGGACACGAATAATCTATTTGGACTCACGAATGAGCGATGCCTAGTTCCCAAGTTTCACAAAGCGGGTCCTTACGAAAAACATCGTTATAATGCTGACGGCAACATGGTTATTCACTGCGATATGGTGAGGCCGTTTGACGAGATCCTTATTAATGTAAGCAGCCGAATGACTACTTTAGATGATGTGAAAATTAAATATACAATTGTCGCGGAAGGGATACGCCCTATTTCGGGAACTTACGAAATTCATGGTTCTGAAATTCTCGATTACGCAAAAGAGAAACTTCGCTAGGTCACTTAGGTTGCGGCCTCCCTTTTTAAGCCCCTGCCCCGCCTTACCAATCAGCCGCTAGTAGCAATTAAAGTAACCCGGCTACATGGAAATTTTGCTTCACTTGGCATATGATAGCCGACATTTCGAATAATTTCGTTCGCTAACTTTCGAGGGATCAGTCATGAAAGTATTACTACTCTTGCCGATTATTGCACTCGCCACGCTCAGCACCGCAACCGCAGAAGATAACTCCGATCAGCAACCATTCCTTCACGGGAAGAAAGGAACCACTTACCAGCAACTGGGAAATTTAACATTTGGCTCCGATGGTTCGTCCCGTCAACAATTAGGGAACTCGACTTTCGGAAATAATGGGACTTCCTCTCAGCGCATAGGATCCAGCACCTTCAATTCAGACGGATCATCTTCTCAGCAAATTGGAAATACATTATATAACTCAAATGGAAGCACCGTTCAGCGACTTGGGAATAGTACCTTCGGCAGCGACGGAACCGTTTGTCAGAAGATAGGAAATGCAACTATTTGCAACTAGGAAAAGTGACCTCTTTTTTACTCTTAGGGGCTGCCTCTTAGGTGTCGGCCCCCTTTTATAACTCCTCGGTATTTCGGGTAACTTTTTCTCACCGGCCTTTCCTTCCCATCAACCCCATTAAGTCTTAATCGGCTCGCTTGAGCTTAATGTTTCGCGTTGTAAATTGAGGGAATGAGATTTGGGGAAATGGAAAATATTTTTTTACCTGGAAATAAAAAGTATCTGGAATCTATCGCTTCGGGAACCTTTAGCTTCGCGGAAATTTAAGAATGATGGTTCTATCCTCACTCAAACACTTTGGATAATAGCGAGAAAAGTGATATAGATTGGGCAGGTAACAATTGAATCTTAAAGGCGATAACCGCGCCGCACACTTTAACCTTTATCCGCCAATCGAGAATTATGCGATCAGTTCGAATGTTAAAAAGCCTATTATTCATAGGAATTGGTTCAATCCTAACTATAGTAGCGCACGAAGCTAAATCTCGAGAATTCAATTGGATCGTGATCCACAATGTTCAGGGCAATGTCGCAGTGGGATTTATGGCAGACGAGTATGTTGCAAAGACTAAGTATCTCCCCAAAAACGTTGTAATCCTTGGTGAGGCCAAATTCCTTCCTTCACGCGATTCTTCGTCAAGTGTAGAGTTGGGCTATCGTACGAAAACTAAGATTGAAGGTACGAGTGAATGGGAAAGTGAAGAACCGAAGCCAGGTACTCTGGATCCTGCTAAACATTGCTCGTCAGTTGAAATGGAAATGGAGCTGAGGTTGTTGGACCAAGACGGCTTTGTTCTTGCAACGCTAAATACTGAGAAGCACATGCTCAGTTGGGATAAAGAAAGTAATTTCCAAGGAATTGGCCAATCTCCCATTTCGAGAGACATATCCGCAAGAGTTAGAAGTATCGAGGGGCAGTTGCGACTTCTGAGTTGCGACTTCTGAAGTGCTATCACATTCCAGTCGCCTATGGGCGGATAACAAGCTGTACACTAGGTAGTGGTGGCCACTTGGCCGGCGATTAGGTGCCAGCCTCCTTCATAGCCCCGCTTTCGCTAGGGACGTGCTAGCCTCACACGAACAAAAGCACGAGAAGCCGCCTGGAGCGCGAGACTCGGAATCATTAAACGAAAAGCGCAACCCGCTCCATCCCCGTTACCGTCCAAAGAGCGAAACGCCTTCGCGGGATTGGCAGTACGCCGAGCGTAGGAAACTGACGTCCTTCGTTCGATTTACAATCCTCAAGCGGGACAGTTACCGATGCTGTATTTGCGGAGCGGACGGAACCACAACCGGTATACGATTGGAAGCCGATCATAAAACTCCAATTGAAAATTGGGGGAAAACCGAGCCCGATAATTTATGGACCCTTTACAGCTCGTGTAACAGAGGGAAGAGTGACAGGCCGGTGTAACCCGGATCGCTGTGAACTCACCACAGATTATTTTATAGATTGGTAAGTTTCAGAAAGAAAAAGGGAGCGGAATCAAGTCTTTGCTGTTAGCGTTCATTCGATGTCGCTCCCATCGAAATATCTCAGACGGGCAAAGAATTAAGGCTATCTTGGACTACTTGATTCCGTCGGAAATTATCCCCGCCAAAGTCATCCGACTTTAAAGGGGTCCACAATTGCCACATTACAATTAAGGATTGGGCTCGAAGAAGGACTTTCCTTGCGGAATGGGTCTTTCGAAGTTCCGGGTTTTCTCCTGCTCCCACAACCCACTCCCAAAGTCCAAGAATCCTTAGAATGTGCTAAGGGGCAAAGTAGGAGCGGTCAAAATTGCTTTTAACATAATGCCTCCTATTTAGTTAAGAGTAGATTCTAACCACCCTAACTAGCAAAAGTGAGTTGAGATACTCAAGAACTATTCAGTCTGGAAGTTGCTCGGTACTCCCGGTACTTGTTTAGGCCTCCCTAAGGTCGAATTAGGTGTCAGCCTCCTTCATAACCCCCTGCCCCAACTAGCCATTCCCTCCACCCCCGTTCCAAAGCCACGCCCTATCTCAATACCCCCATAACAATTATTCAGACCAGAAGCGGAAGCTTCGGGCATGCGGTTTTAACGGTAGAAGGGCGGCGGACTGGGTTGGGGAGAGACGGGGAGTTTCTTTCGAGCTAGCGGTCGGGAGTGCGGATAGGTTTTGAATTCGTTTTCAATTGGGCAAGTGATCCGATGGAAGAACGTCTAGACCTCACCGCTGCAGTATTAGAGATGTTCTTAGGTTCGGCGTTGCGGGCAAACCTCCGTGGGACGGTTGACTGATTCGATAAGCGAATCGATCAACCGTCCCACGGAGGTATCACATGATCTGCGCCGTCGTTTTTTGCTTGAACATCTACGGGAAGGGCGCGCACTCGCCTCACGTCGTCAAGACGGGAGAGTTCGACGAGCTCGCCACTTCCCTCACCGAACAGGGATTCAAGTTGGACGAGTTCGCCTCCAAAGGCGCTTACGTCTACACGAACCCCGACGGTCGCTTCGCCCGGATCTTCCTGGCGTGACCGTTCTGGAGCTGCGGCGGAGAGTGGATAAACGTTTGCCGGATCGCTTCCCAGCGATTTTGGTTTATGTTTACCCACTCTCTGCCGCGGCTCCTCTGTTTTGAACTCCCTACGCCGCGATATTGGTCGTATTAGGTGTCAGCCTCCTTCATAACCCCCCGAACCGCAATATTAAGCAATTATCCTCGATACCACTTCATAACCCTCCTAGTTCTTTATTTTCAATTTCGGGTAGACCACTTTGCTGTTTGGTTTTTGATTAGAGTGAGGCGCTGTCATGTGAGTCTACTGGTCCCTTCGACTTCCCTAGGGGGTTCGAGGGGATCGGTAGTACGATGTGTGCTGCCCTTCCTATGGAGGCTCTATGCGAGCCCTGTTTAAGTGTGTGTTTGAGGACGACCGGGGCGGGCTAAACGGCCACCTCGGCATAGAGGCCCGCTACGTCGCCGACGAAATGGCCCAGGTGTTGGGTCACGGCGACTTCAGCTCCTACGACTCGACCAATGAGTCGGGTGCGAGGACCTTCGTGGTGTTGGTGAATGTATCGGGCGATGCACGAGACGCGTCCCGAAAGGTACGCTCCGCTGTGCGCTACGCCCGTAAGCGATACGAATTCGTGGGAAAGATTTCCCTCGAATTGTTCGCATTCTCCGGAGCTCTGCCGCTCTAGAGGTACTCTGATGGAAGTCTGAATGGTTAAAGCAGGTAGATAAGGTTTTTAAGAAGATTTAGAAGATTTAGATTTTTACCGCAAGGTGGCCTAACCCGGCCCTCGTCATAACTCCTCACTAACAGCGATTTTAGAAAACCTTCAACCCACAATGCCTCGCAAGCAGATCAAAATCCCTGTCGGCATGTAAGAGTGTGTGGCCGCCTTTAATACAGAACGCCGCAATTAAAGAATCGATTGTACGCCTGACTGTAATCCCTTTCTTTCTTAGACTTCGATAGAGTTTAACACTATGCAGGGCGACGTCTCTTCCCAGCATATCTGCGTATTCTAGATTGGAGAGTAGCTTCTTCGCAGTCCGCAAATCCTCATCACGACGAAAACCCTGCAACACTTCGGCAAGAATCAAATCCCCTACCAACAGAATCCGTTCCTGCAATAGATTATCCAATAAATCAGTCTGCCGCGAGACTTTGCCGTTGAAGTAATCAATCCACACAGAAGAGTCGACCAGAATCATCTAGTGCCCCGCGCCGAACGCAGGTCTCCAGTCCATTTCAACTTACCCCGGAATCCTCGGATATCCTGCTGCTTCTTAAGTCTAATCAATAGTCGCAAACCTTCTTCTACTAATTCCTTCTTAGTAGAAATCCCAGTCAGCTTACGGCCCTCATCAATGAGTTCGTCGGAAATATCAATATTTGTGCGCATTTCTCCTCCGCTCTCCCTGTGACTTTATGTGTATAAACTACCATAATTATACACATAAGGGAAGCGATAATTTCACGGCCAATATAGTGCCTAGGTGGCTTTCCTATATTTCCAGTTTCACCGTAACGATT
>CAYMWO010000119.1:0-9112 GCA_964393905.1 uncultured Bdellovibrionales bacterium
CGGCTACTATTAACCTTCGAAGTGCTCCGACCCTGGGCTGAATTTCCAACGGCGAGTGGATTGCATATCCTCGGCGAAGGTCCTCTAATGTGAGCGACTGAGCTAGATAGGTTGCGAGTTCATTTCCCTCGGCGCTCATCTCCTGCAGAATGCCCCACGCGATTTCCGCCATTGAGACAAGGGGTGCAATTGGTATTACGAAGGAGAGTCTATCCAATGACGCCCAAAGAGCAGCGGTGTAGCCTCCGAGACTTATCCCGGCAACACCAAGCGGACGCTTGTCCTCTTCTCTAAGCCAGAGTCTGAGCGCTCTCAGGTCGTGAATCGCCTGTCCGATTGCTTCATTGGTTCTTATAATGTCGGCACTCGGAAAAAGCGCCGAATTCCTCCCGGTTGGCGCACGTCGACCGTGATATGGCAGTTCATATAGGATTACATCCAGGCCGAGACGAAAGAAAAACCCGGGAACCAGAGCCACTGCATTTAACCGGTGGTCCCCCATAAACCAACCGTGAATCAAGACAATTTTTCCGCGGCTCTTTCCTTTGGGATGCCGCCATATGCGCGCATGGGCCGTGAGATTTTCTTTGTAGCTATGATACTCTTCAGCAAACGGTTTAAAGAGGGGCTCGTAGTTGCTTCTGAAGCTTATATCCACAACTTCGCCGTGAGATAAGCGGTGCGGTGCTGAGACACAGACTTTCGCTGGGAATGTTGGGCGTCTAAAGAACAACTCTCTACGCCTTAGCAATTTCGGGTTGGCGTAGAATTCAATTGCTTCGTGAGCGTGGCGGAGATTGGTATCGAGATCCACTCTCTGCATTGGTATCAAGAAGACTTTACGGGCGAGTAAGCGGACAATGCGGTCAATTTCACGCAATCCAGAGAGGGTTAGCGTTTCCCAATTACTTATTTCGGTGACGGGTTGGGGATAATTGCAGAATTCACCTTCGGGTTGGACTAATTTCCTGTCCTCTTTATCTAGGGTAGGTGCGCTCACAACTCATCCCATGTTACTGCGGATAATTAAGGGCGGCTTATTAGCTCGGTTATCGAGCCGTTCCGCCCTAGTGATATCGACATTCAAGAGCGAAAATTTTAGTGATATCTGAGAGTTGTGGGTTTTTAATGGTATGGGGCTTGAGCGACTAATAAGTGGTCAGCTTTAACTTGCCTATCAGGAATCAAAGGTGTCTTATCTGGAACTCATTAATTTCAGCTAACGTCTTAGATTTATTGGAGTTCGCGTTTAGCGAATATGACCCTCGTTAACCTTAGAAAAAAAGGCCCCTTAGTTGAGCCCTTTCGCTGGCCGCTCACGCCCGAGAACGACCCACCCCGAGCACTTAAAAGTTTAGCGCGGATAGTGGACGGGGACCTTTGCCATCGCTGTGGGAGCTGCATCGGAATCTGCCCCACCGATGTCCTAGGATTAGACAAAGAGGAATACCCGATAGTCAAGAATCTCTCAGCCTGTACGGACTGCGATCTATGTGTGAAGGTCTGTCCGGGTGATGAGTTTAGTGTCCCCAGTATTGCCAAGCAGCTTTTTGGTCACGTGCCTGATATCAATGACATGCACGGGCACTTTCTCAGCGCCTACCTCACCTATGCAACAGACAAAGCGCTACGTCAGAATTCTACGAGCGGCGGACTTGTAACGGGTTTACTGATCTGGCTTTTGGAGAAGGGCTACATCGATGGCGCGGTGGTGATTGCTTCACATGCCAAGGACCTATGGAAAGGTGTACCGATTATTGCTCGCACGAAGGAAGAACTTCTCAGCACTACAAAATCTAAATATGCCATCTCGCCGACTAACGTAGCCTTTAGCGAAATTCGAAATGTGGAAGGTCGATATGCACTGGTTGGCCTTCCCTGCCAAATTCACGGCTATCATAAGGCGGCGCGACTTGATAAACGGCTGCGAGACCGAGTTGTTCTGACGATGGGACTCTTTTGTCATGCGGCGGTAGAGCACGAACCGATGGATTATATCTTTAAAAATGTTGCCGAACGGCCAGAAGATGCGGTGCGATTTGTTTCCCGCATCGGTAAGCATCCTGGAACCCCGCATCTGATTTATAAGGACGGGAGTTCGAAGCCGGTATATTTCCCAGAAGCCAAAGGGTACCGGCCAACCTCGCTTGAAATTCTTAACATCCTTTATCGGCTCTATACCCCTAAGCGGTGTCTTACCTGTTATGACTCAACGGCAGAGTTTGCCGACATCGCAGTGGGGGATCCCTGGATAGCGCCGCCGTCAGATGATATCGATTTTCATGACGGTTACAGTTTTGCGCTGGCGCGAACAACCCGTGGCGAGGAGCTTTTGCGCAATGCGCAGAGCGAAGGGGCAATAAAGATGGTTAAGCTCCGTCCGGACATCGCACGCACGTCAAATCGCATGATGGGAGAGGAGAAGCGTGGGCGCGCATTTAGGATTATCGAAACGCTGCGCCGTCAAGGTAAGCCCATTCCGGACTACGATATTAAGATTCCAACTCCCTCGGCCAAGCAGTTTTTACTTACCGAAATGAATATGCTCTCGCACATTTTGTGTTATCTCCCAAAGTGGAGATTAGCCGTGCTGAAGTCGGCTTTCTCCCCCATGGGGTATTGGTTGCTCTGGCTTAATCAGCAAAAGCGAGTATTCCGAAACTTTCGCCGAGACTCAATGGCAAAAATTAAACGGGTGCTTTCAAGAAAGTCATCGGTGATTGAGTAATCCCCGTATGAGTCAGGACCATGAATTGAAGGTAAGAGTTTACTTTCTGTTCGTGATGTGTGGCGCATTGATGGGGCTTAGCTGCCAGCCTCCGTCGTTAGCCGTTAACGCTGCAATTGGTATTTCATCAGCACTTACATTTGCAATTCTGATGCAGACAAATCCGCTAACGAAGAAAGCCGGGTTGTGTTTTGGGCTGGCGTTAACCGCTGTGCAATTTCACTGGGTGGGTTCTGTCTTTGGTAATTTTACCGGTAGCGGTCTTTTATCTAGCGCGTGTTTTGCGGTTACGGTTTTTCTATTAGCGAGTCTGCAGTTTGTATTTCTCGCCTGGATTTATACTTACCTGAAGAAGTTTCAATTTGTTCCCCCCACGCTATGTCTTCCCGTTGCTTGGACGGTGGCCGAGTTAACCTTCCCAAAATTCATCCCCTGGTACCATGGCTCAACCCTAATCGCCCTCGGGCCACTGATTCAGATTGCTGATATCGGGGGTCCTCCGCTGGTGAGCTTTATGCTCTTTTGGTGCTGCTCAATTGTGGCGTGGTTAGTGATGGAGATTAGACAAAAAGGTGCGCGAAGTTTCAGCGGATTGCAAATTAGTTACGGCTTACTGGCTTTAGGACTGGTCTTGGGCGTTTTAATTTATGGCAAGACACGAGAATCTTCAATTGCGATCGCCGAAGCTAATGCGCCGGTATTAAATGTTTTGGTGGTTCAACCTAATCTAAATCCACAAATCGATTTCTCAGTAGAACGACTGAGCGCCAGATCCGCCCGTCTCGGAGAGCTCACGCGTGCGGGGTTGCAAACAAGTGCTATTAGGCCGGATCTGATAATTTGGCCTGAGTCCGCCGTAGGAGAGACATATTACACTGATGAAGCGCAGTTAGGGCACGATGATTCACGTTGGCCGTTTAAAGGTTCAATGGTGCCTTTGTTGTTCGGGGGACAGGTGCAGATTGGCGATGTCTATTCTGCGGAAAGTCAGTTTTACAACGCAGCTATGCTGTTGTTGCCAAACGGAGGGATGTTGAGACCATACTACAAGGAGATGTTGTTCCCGTTTTCGGAACAGATTCCATTAGCGACTAGGCTACCCTCGCTCAAGAACATTTTTAAGCCGATTTCTAATTACAAAGCCGGGGCAGATGAAAATACAAAGGCAATTTATTTGGGTAGCACCGCCATCGCGGTTAGAATCTGCTTTGAAGATATCTGGCCTGAGCTGTTCCGGCAAAACGTCTCGCGCGACCAGGCGCAGCTCTTAGTCTCGCTTTCTAATGATGGATGGTTTGCAGAAACTGCGGCGGGTCATCAACATCATCTGTTAGCATTATGGCGTGCTGTCGAGAATCGGCGGTATTTAGTTCGCGCCGGAAACAACGGCATTACTGAGGTTATCAGTGCCAGCGGTAGAATAATTGAGTCAATACCGGTTTCGCAACCAACTTATTCTGGAGTTATTCCGGTCAAACTTTTAAATGAGCAGACAGTGTTTAGTCGATTCGGGTTTATCTCTACGTGGGGGGTGCTTGTGCTTATTGTCGGCGGAGCTGCAATTCTTAAAACAATCCTCCTTTTATTAAGAAAAACGAACGAAAGCTAATTGCTCGAACTCCCTCCGAGTTGGATGGTTTTCCCTATATAGTCTTGAGTGTCACGCTCGGGATGCACGGCATTAGGGCTTCTAGCCTTTAACTGTTCGTAGGGGTTGTTCGGCTTTTCCCCAACTATATCTCCTGGTAGGTCGTTCTGTTCGCCACTGACTTGGGGAGCTAGTTCTTGATTTAATTCCGGGCTCAGCTTTAAGGTTTTGTCCAAGTAACTGGCGCTATCAGTATGAGGGTAATCCACTGCACGGGAACTTTCTCTAAGTTGCTTGTAGGGGTCTTGTGGAATTTCAGTTGGGCTTGGTTCTCGCGTAGGATCTTTCGAATCATTGTCGCTCAGGGAGGCGTCTTGATTGAGCATGTCATGTTCGATGGTGTTTTGTGAGGAGTGGTTGGCGGAGTCATCTTCTAAGTGTAAATCCGCTGGGCGAATTTTGGGATGTGAGAAGCTGCTAGGAGCTAGCTCGATTGATTTTAAATAGAAACCGAGTGTGGCGGAGACGACAAGAATCAGGGAAACAACAATTTTCTTGTGACTATTCATTAATACACACTCTTCTTGTTCGTCCTATATTCGCTCAAAGAGCTTATAAGTAGATAAATTCATATGGAATCGGTTTAGGGTAGCAAATAATAGGGATTGTTGCTAAGAGCCCACTGGATATCAATCATTTGGAGGGTGGAGCAACATGCAAAAGCGAGCAATCTCAACGGTCATTTTCGCTGTATCTTTATTGATGACCAGTAATGCTTATGCTGGCGGATACATCACGGCAAACACTACAGCCCGCGGAACTGAGCAAAACACGCCGAGCGCAGGTACCCGATTTGCGTATTTGGATGCAGGGAATAGCTACTGCTGTGAATTCCTTCCAACAAACGCTGGGGCACAAGTGCAGGCGGTCGCTACGAACGTAACCTTTACTGGGGGAAACATTACGGCCGTTGATCGGACTGCTACTACACCAGCTTTGGCCTCTGCCTTTTTAGGTAATACTGGCAACCGTCTGTGCCTAACCCCAACGGCTACGGGTATTCATACGTTTACCGTTACGACAGTCAACCCAAACCCAACGCTCGTCGACGTTCAATGTAATGAGACCACATTGTTTGGCGGTTACAACACCAATGCAAATCCATTTAACTTCCTAGAAATCAGTAACCTCACCAACGCGACTATTAACGGCAAAATTTACGCGACCAACTATGATGGAACGGTGGTCATCAATGGCAGCGCTTTTTCTGTCGCTGCAGGCTTAAGAGCTGACGTCAATATTCACGAAGCTGCAGGCCCTAACGCATTTGGGATTCTAAAAATCGTTCACGATGGTCCGCTCGGAGCATTACAAGCCAACACCTCGTTCTATTCCGGTCCGGTGGATGCGCTTGAGCTACAAGCTACGGTCGCGGCCAAGGTTAGAGATCGGCGTTAATGGCATTTCTTGATAGCTTAATTAAACCTTAAGGGAGATTGATATGAACGGGAAATTGATTTTGGCTGGAATTCTGAGTTTGGTAATTAGTGGCAATGCGATTGCTGCTGACTACACAATTGACCCCGACCACAGTTCCGTTGCGTTTAAGGTGAAGCATCTGGCTATTTCGACTGTTCCAGGAAAGTTCACACAGTTTAGTGGAACTTTCTCTTACGATGAAACGAACCCGGCTCAGGCCAAGGCTGAAGCGGAGATTAAGGTTCAGAGTATAGATACAGGGAATCAAAAGCGGGATGATCATCTTCGCAGTGGAGACTTTTTCCTGGCGGCGGAATTTCCTAGCATAAAGTTTGTCAGTAAAGAGGTTAAGCCCGGTAGTGATGGTGAGATGTCCGTGACTGGAGACCTCACAATTCGTGGAGTGACCAAGCCTGTTACCTTAAATGTCCAGTTCGGCGGCACAGGAAAAGATCCTTTTGGTAAAGAGCGAGCGGCATTTTCTGGCACGACAAAAATTAATCGAAAGGAGTTTGGTGTAAATTGGAACAAAGTGATGGAGACCGGTGGATTTGTCGTGGGCGATGAAGTGCAGGTCGAAATCTCAGTTGAAGGGACTAAAAACGGCTAAAAGGTCGTCTTACTATTAAGCAAAGATTTTTAGGGAGGGGCAACAGCTCCTCCCTTTATTTATTCATCCTTTTTCCAGATTCGAATACTGCTCTGGCAGCTCTTGCAGAGATCGAATATCGGCCACTGCACTTTCGACTTACCGATCTTAATCGGCTGCTGGCATTTTGGGCAGCTCCCCTCACCTTCCAAAACTAACTCCTTTCCTAGATAAACATAGCTTGCAGCAAAGGGGCTTACGATTACAAAGAACGGAACTAAGAGAAAATGAAGCCCCGGAAGTAGTACCGAGACCAAGGCCAGTCCCCAACAGATCAGGATTGCTCGAAATGCTCGCTTAATTCGCTCACGTTTGCTCCAAGTAACTATTCTGATAGTCCCAGAGCTGCGCTGTGACTCAGATACTACAAGTTCGACAGGAATACTGGTGGCCGAAGTCATTTCTTCCTTGATAGACAAATACCGAGTAATAATGGTGTATGACAATTCACGTCACAACAGTCGAAGCACTCGAAAAAGGTAGCACCTTTTCCTATACCTGTAACCGGTGCAAACGTTGCTGTACTAACCTAGAGATATCAGTCAACCCTTATGATATCGCCAGACTAGCTCAACATCAGGGGATTAGCACAACGGAATTTATTGCATCATATGTTGATGTGAGAAAGCAGTCTTTAAAGCGCCAAACTGATGGCACCTGTATCTTTCTCGTAGAGAGCGGTTGCTCAGTGCATCCGGACCGTCCTCTTCCTTGTAGACTTTATCCTCTGGCTCGTAACAACAACGGGAGTGGAAAGGAGATATTTGTTGCTTTGCCGCTGGACTCAGACTCAAAGGGGGAGTTTGGGAATAGCGGGATAGTGAATGACTACCTAAAAAGTCAAGAAGTGGATTTGCATTTAAAATTTGCCGATGAATATTTCAGCTTTTTTAGGTCACTGCTTGTGGTGCTTCAACAAAACGGAACCGCTGACGAAGCTATAAGAGATTTGATGCTTGAGCATCTTTCCATCCAAAAACAGCTCCTCGGAGTTCCTGAAAGAGCAGCTTTAGTGGCCGAACTTTCAGATTTGGACAAATTCCTCGCTACATATTGCATAGAACAAAATATTCCTGAGCCCAAAGAACTAACTGCCCGCGCGGAATTACACCTTAAAGCGCTCGACCAGATTCTGAAAACCATTGGGGTTGCTGGCTAGCATCATTACCCCGAACACTAGCTGCCAAATACCTCGGCGAAAAACTCCTTCATATATTCAAAGCTTCTAGCGTCAGCTTTAGCGTTATAAGCCACCCCAGAGAGGGCTAAACTGTCTGCCTCCTTGTTAGTAAAAGCATGCATCGCTCCGCCAAACTTTACTAATTGCCAATCGGCCTTAGACGAACGCATCTCATTCTCAAAGGCGGAGACATCTTTTTCGGGGACAAATGGGTCATCCGCTCCATGGAGCGCTAATACCCGACCCTTAATATTTTTAGCCTTTGATGCATCGGGTGTATCTAACCCGCCATGAAATGATACGGTTCCAAGGATCAAGGCGCCACTGCGTGCAAGTTCAAGAGCGACCGTGCCACCAAAGCAAAAGCCAATCGCTCCTACTTTGCTGACATCAGCTGCAGGAACTAGCGCGGGAATCTTAACTAAAACATTCATTGCTGCTTGAGCTCGCTTAACCATTAAGGCGCGATCAGCCTTTAACTTCCCCGATTGCTCGCTCGCTTCCTTAACACTTTGAGGGCGCACCCCTTTACCGTATATATCTGCAATAAAAGCGATATAGCCGTCGGCGGCTACCTTTTTTGCGGCATCAAGAGTCACAGCTGTCGGACCCATCCAGTCATGAAATATCACCACTACCGGCCGCTTCCCTGGAAGCGCCGCATCGTAGACAAGCGATCCCTCAAGCGCTGTCGCGTCCCTAGAGGGAGCATCGCTATATTCAAACAGCACAGTTTTAAAATCCTCGGCTGCAGCATTCTGAATAGCAAGAAGCAACGATAGGATGAGAAATAATCTGGCCTTCATCTGGAGTCCCCCTTAGAGAGAGAAAAAATTATCGATTAAAAAGTAGTCGTTAGATAAATACAATCTTTAAGCAGTATTGAAAAGCGCATAGAATCCCAGACCATTATTGGCTGGCATGGGAAGTCTCAAACTGGAACCGAGCCGGATTGATGGTCACGAATCACTGAAAGAAATGCCTCGCCATACCGCGCAAGTTTCGATTCTCCGACTCCCGAAACTGAGAGAAGATCCTCAGGGGATTTCGGCGCCCGTGCCGCAATCTCACGTAAGGTTCGGTCATGAAAAATTACATAAGGAGGAACCCCCTGGGTCTTTGCGAGCTCAAGCCGACATTTACGCAGGGCTTCAAAGAGCGGCTGATTGTAATCGGTCTGCTCTTCTGTAATCTCAACATTGTACCTGTTCTGACGCCGACGCTCGCCCTTCGCCTTTTCTTTGATAGGGGTAGGGTCGCGCCTAAACCAGAGTTGGACTTCTCCTTGAAGAACTTTTTTACTTTCAGGGGTGAGAATTAAACTGCCGTAGCCTTTCTGATCAGCTGTCAGATATCCGGCGGCGATAAGTTGGCGGAAAACGGAGTGCCATTCCCCCTGAGAGATCTCCTTTCCAATACCAAAAGTGCTCAAACGGTCATGCCCAAACCCGACGACCCGTTCATCATCGAGACTCCCTCTAAGAACTG
>CAYMWO010000120.1:0-9062 GCA_964393905.1 uncultured Bdellovibrionales bacterium
CAACATCTTCAACTACACGTTCCTGCCCGAGTCCGCGCTGGCCGGGTTGGACGCGCGGGAGCTAGGCGAGATCGACTTCGGCGACGCGCCGCCGCAAAAGTCCTTCCAAGAAGGGGGAATTCGCTCTGCAAGGAAGACTATCCGAATCTGGCCTGAGCCCCGAGAGGAGTTCAGAATCAGCTCGGCTAACTCCTTCCCCGCGCTAGCCAAGGTCTGTGCTAATGGCCGGTCGTAAAACAGGATGCTGGATTTAGAAAATATCGAGCAAAGTAGCGCTAAACGCCGCGAACTAATCTCATCTAACTCACGAGGAGCAATATTCTTCTTTTTAGTAAGTCCTGCGAGCTCAAGTAGCGAGGGGATTTTTGCTTGTTCCACTCCGGCAGCAAGGAGAACATTTTCGACTGAGGCCTCTTTCCAAAGCGAAGCCCCCGCTCCTACGATCTCTATCTCCGAAGAATGAAGATCTCGACTTCCGAGTTTTAAGGTAACCCCAGTGTTTGGTTGTCCAAGCAGAGCATCACGAAAGGGCTTAAGGGAATTTTTATTATCATCGCGCAAGAGGGTGATTTCCCCTGGAGGGCAATTCACAACACGAATGAAACCATCTGCGCCTGACATCTGCCGAAGAGACAGCGGCTCAACCGAACCGTATGTTAAAACTGATGTTCCCGATTGGCTCATGGTTGAAGCAAACGGCGCGCGCTCACTTTTTAATTCCGAATCGACGGTGATGGGAACGCTCTCTGACACCCGTGTATTCCTCAATTAGTACCTATGGCCGAAACTAAAGCTCATTTCTTGGCTGAATAATCCCGGAGTTGCTTGGGTGCGGAATCTTGCGTTACCCACGATAAACCGATATTGACTTATGAGTTAATTCGGCTTTTTCCGTGGTTTAATATAGGTTTCCGCGGCCTAAATATGATGTACCCGTGATTATCTCCTGTAGGCATCAGTTTAAATGAGTTCTCAAATGCCATTATCAGCCGGCAACAAAATGCGACCGACCCTTTCTAACCAGTATTTTGATGATTTCGACGGGGATTCGTTTCCTACTTTTGCTAGCTACCCCTCAGAATGCCTCAACCTGCCAAGGCGCCCATTTAAATGCCCCTCTGTAATTTGGTGGGCTTAGCCCCATTATCTGCCCTAAACCCGAGTGTCATTTAAAAATTAAGGATAAAACAAATCGAATAGTCGGATAATACCCACATGTTAACTCAGAATTTTAAAACCGAGTCCGGGCTTGAAGTAGTTGTTAATACTACTGAACTGAACTGTGATTCCGCCCTAGCCGAGATTTTTACCGGAATTGATACCCATAGAGGAGCGCTCTTTTCCAGCGGGTTTGAGTATCCAGGCCGACATTCACGATGGGATATTGGATTTATCAACCCGGCCCTTGAATTTGTTTCACACGGAAGGGAGTTTAGTCTTAATGGGTTAAATGCCCAGGGGCGGGCTATCCTCGGCATTTTTCATCAGGCACTTTCTGAGAATCAGGATTTGGCGCAACTTGCGCTTAAACCAAGTAGCATTACCGGAACAATCAAAACTCCTGAGGGGTTTTTTACTGAAGAGAGTCGCAGCAAACGCCCCTCGATTTTTTCGGTAATTCGCTCAATTCTTAGTGTGCTTCGCAGCGCTCACCCAGCAGCCTCGAATTTGGGCCTCTACGGCGCATTTGGCTATGACCTGATTTACCAATTTGAGGAGATTCAGACCCGCCTTCCTCGAGATAGGTCTCAGGCTGACTGCCACCTTTTTCTACCGCTCGAAATCAGAGTCGTCGATCGTAAGCGCGAAGTGGCAATGAATATCTCCTATGGATTTCAAATCGAGGGGCAATTAAGCTCGTCGCTCTCTGGTGGGGGGGTAGAGCTTTTACCGATACCGTCAACTGCGGACAAGAAACTTTCCTGTGACCATCAACCGGGAGAATTCGCTGAAAAGGTAAGAAAGGTAATCGAAGGCACGCGCCGAGGGGATTACTTTGAAGTTGTTTTATCACAAACCTTTAGCGCCCCCTTTTCCGAGACTCCGACTCAGCTCTTTAATCGATTGGCCCGGATTAATCCTAGCCCGTATATGTTTTTACTAAACTTTGGTTCAGAACAACTCGTTGGGGCCTCGCCGGAGCTGTTTGTCCGAGTGACCGGCACGCGCTACGAAACCTGTCCCATTGCCGGAACAGTCCGGCGCGGAGAGAACGCCATAGAAGACGCTGACCGTGTGCGAGAGCTGCTCTCGTCCAAGAAAGACGAGTCGGAACTGACAATGTGCACCGATGTTGATCGAAACGATATGGCGCGAGTTTGTATCCCGGGATCGGTTAAAGTAATCGGCCGTAGACAGCTCGAGTTTTACTCGCACCTAATTCATACCGTCGACCATCTCGAGGGAACACTGGCTCCAGAGTTTGATGGTCTTGATGCATTACAGACCCACATGTGGGCCTGCACGGTAACCGGAGCGCCCAAGCCGGCCGCGATTCAAGAGATTGAAAACCTAGAGAACTCCCCCCGACGCTGGTATTCGGGGGCAATCGGCTTTGTCTCGGCGCAAGGGGATGTCAACACAGGTATCACTCTCAGAACTGCGCACATTAAAGACGGTATCGCTACTCTTCGCTCGGGAGCTACACTACTTTTTGAGTCCGACCCTGAACTAGAAGAGGAAGAGACCCGAATTAAGGCTGGAGCCTTTCTTCAATCCCTAATTGATGCGGGACAAACGCCTGCCAAGCCTTTAGAGGCAAAGCCTGCGTCAACTATTCTTCCTACACAGTCCGGTCTTGGTAAGAGAGTGCTACTTGTCGACTATCAAGACAGCTTTGTGCATAACCTGGCCTCATATCTCCGAGAGCTTGGGGCGGAGGTGACAACTGTGCGTCACGATTTTCCTCGCAAGCTTCTTCGGGAAATCGACCCGTCATTAGTTCTGCTGTCTCCCGGACCAGGTTCGCCGGAAGAGTTTCATATGTCAGACCTAATTTCCGAAATTATTGAGCTCAAGATTCCGATTTTTGGAGTTTGCTTAGGACACCAAGGAATTGGGCAGCATTTCGGTGGAACACTTGGAGTATTGGGAACGCCTTGCCACGGAAAGCCCGGGATCGTTCATCATAATGGTGACAGCATTTTGCGCGGTCTCGAATCTCCGTTTGAGGCCGGGCGCTATCACAGTCTATATATCACTACCGAAACTCTACCGCCTGAGCTTAAGTGTATTGCGCAAACGGAGGATGGCGTGATCATGGCAATTAAGCATAAAACGCTGCCAATATACGGTGTTCAGTTCCATCCCGAATCCTTGATGAGTTTAAAGAAATCGGCGGGTCACACAATTTTAAGTAATCTTTTGGCTGAAATATAAAGAGGGATAGATGAGCGAGGAAAAGAGTCTACAGCAGGTAAAGCTATTTAATACCTGGACCAGGGAAGTGGAACTTCTCACCCCAATTGTTCCGGGCAGAATTAGCATCTACTGTTGCGGCCCTACGGTTTATAACTATCAGCACATTGGAAACCTTCGAACATACATCTTTGAAGACTTGCTAGTCAGAACTCTGCGCTTTGCCGGTTACCAGGTGCAGCACGTGATGAATATTACAGACGTTGGGCATTTGGTTTCGGATGCCGATGAGGGCGAAGACAAGATGGCGCTGGCAGCCAAGCGTGAGGGAAGAAAGTCGAGCGAGATTGCCGAATTCTACACTAAGATCTTCTTTGACCATTGCGCGATGTTAAATATCAACCGGCCGGATGTGGTTTGCAAAGCCACTGAACACATCCCGCAGATGATAAAGTTAATTGAGCGGTTAATTGCAAATGGGGCTGCCTATTTAAGCGGCGGGAATGTTTACTTCGATGTGGCTAAGTTCAAAGACTATGGCAAGCTGGCAAAGCTCGACCTAGAGGCGCTGAAAGCTGGGGCCCGGATTGAGGTGGATTCCAACAAGCGTCATCCGCTGGATTTTGCCCTGTGGTTTACTAAATCCAAATTCGAAAATCAGGAGCTTCAGTGGGACTCTCCTTGGGGCACAGGCTATCCGGGCTGGCATATCGAATGCAGCGCGATGTCGATGAACTATTTGGGTGAGCATTTTGATATCCATTGCGGGGGCATTGACCATATCCCCGTGCACCACACCAATGAGATTGCCCAAAGCGAAGCCGCAACCGGAAAGCGTTTTGCTAACGTCTGGATGCACGGCGGGTTTCTCCTCGCTGAGAAAGAGAAGATGTCCAAGTCTACGGGAGAGTTCCTAACGCTGGATAAAATTACCGGGCGTGGATTTGACCCGATGAGTTACCGGCTACTTTGCCTAGGAGGAAGCTATCGGCAGGAACTTTCCTGGAGCTGGCAGGCGCTTGAAGCATCCAGTAACTCTCTAAAGAAGATTCGCACATCGGTGCTTGGATTCCGTAAGGAATCATCTTCGCACTCCGCTAGCCAGGGCGAGGGAATTTCAGAGCTTAAAGCTGAGTTTGCTGACGCAATTCTAAATGACCTCGGGATGGCAAGAGCTTTAGCTGTGCTCCACAAGGTACTTTCTGTGACCGGCGTCCCTGCCGCAGACAAACTTAAACTTCTTTTTGGGTTCGATCAGGTCTTGGGACTTGGGATTCAAGCTTGGCAGGAATCCGAGTCAGAAGTTCCGCAGGAGATTAAAGTCTTGATGGAAGAGCGCGAGAAAGCTAGAAAAAATCGGGACTTTAAGGCGGCCGATAATATTCGAGACAGAATATTGAGCCTGGGCTATATAGTTGACGACTCTAAGGATGGAACAAGAGTCAGACCCAAAAACTAGTTATAGCTCTTTCTCAATTGAATACTGCGAACTCAAATTATCAAGAGGAACTTGTCGCTATCTTCGGCGGAGGTGGTTACATCGGCTCACTTCTCGTGCGACAATTGCTCCAAGAAGGGTACAGGGTTCGAGTATTTGATAACTTCCTTTTCGGGAACGATGGTCTAGCGGATATTCGTGACGATAACTTGGAGATTGTTGAAGGCGATATCTGCGATACATCTGCGGTCTCTCGGTCCGTTGCCGATGCCGAAACCGTTATCTTATTATCTGCAATAGTCGGTCGACGAATTGAAAACGTAAAGCACGACAATATTCGGGATATAAACCTGCTGGCATCTTCCGTAGTGTTGGACGCCGCCATAGAGCATGGTGCGAGCCGATTCATTTTTGCCTCCACCGATAGCGTATATGGTGCGCAGCCCGGTATTTTTTATGAAACGGCGACTCCGGAGCCGGTTAGTCTATATTCGCGACTAAAATTACGAATGGAAGAGCGGGTTATTAACGCTAAGAGACGGAATTTCCATCCCACCGCCCTAAGGGTGGCAACTTGCTATGGCTACTCCCCGCGGATGCGATTTGACCTCGTGGCGAACTCTCTAATCCGAGATGCGGTCTGTCACAAGGAGATAAAAATCTCCAGCGGTGACCAGAGTCGGGCGCTAATACACGTAGAGGATGTGGCAAGAGCGTTTTTACTCTGCGTAAAGGCTCATGTGAACTTGATTAGCGGCGAGATCTTCAATGTCGGCTCAAATGATCAGAACGTGCAGGTAAACCACCTGGCCAATATCGTCAAAACCATCGTCCCAGAAACCGCAGTCCGGGTAGTTGAGGGAGAGGCAGATCTTGTCGGATACCACCTAAGCTGTAGCAAGATTGAGAAAATACTGGACTTCACCCCGCGATGGACAATTAAGGGCGGGATGGAACAGGTTCGGGACCTTTTGGTGGAGGGCGCCTTTGGGGACCCCTACGATGATCGTTACCGAAACACCTAGTTTCCTCCGTTTAAATAACTCCGAATCACTGTTCTAGTTAGCTAATTTAAGGGTCCCTAGATAGCCCCTCAAGAACCTCGTGTTTTATATCGACAAACTAAATAAGCAGCCCATATATTAGCTGGTATGGGATTTTATACTCAGCGGGGTCTCCAAATTGCGTATGTTCAATAGGGCTAGAAAATCGACGGCTCTGCTCTCTGCGATTTTCATCGGCGGGAGCTTATTGGCTGTTGCGCCCGAAACGCTACTGGCCGAGACCACACCTGACTTGCCTCGCGAGAGCGCTGAATCAGTGGTTATGCCCCAGCAACTACGGGGTTGGGATTACGTTTATTCTAGGCTGAGTGAACAGGTTGAGGACAAGGCTGCGCTGAATAAGGTGTTCCTTAGTGACTCCCTACCTCCCTTAAAGCCGCTAACATTTGGCATAGCCCCAAAAGAACCTCGATCGATTTACAGTAAGCGGAACAGCCGTCGAGAACGACAAAATGCCATGGCATTTTACAGGGCCCACAGAGAGTTTTTCACTCTGGCCCGTGAAAAGTTTGGTGTTCCAGAGTCTGTAGTGCTTTCAATTCTCCAAATTGAATCTCATTGCGGTGAATATACGGGGAGGGAGCCGGTGTTTTATCGGCTTGCTCGTTTAGGCTCAGCTGGCTCTCCGGAAAATATCGAGAGAAATTTTCAGGAGAAAAGGCGAACCGAACCAGGGCTCACAAAGGATGTCGTTGAGGCACGCGGCAAATGGCTAGAGAAAACCTTTCTTCCTCATGCGGCTGCGGTATTAAAACTCGCAGCGGACTTTTCCACCGATCCACTGGTGATTAAGGGTTCGGGCTCTGGGGCTATCGGCTATCCGCAGTTCCTTCCGGCAAACCATTACCAGTTTGGCGTGGATGGTGACACGGACGGGAAGCTGGACTTGAATTCCGCACCTGATGCGATTCTCTCTGTCGCGAACTATCTACACAACTATGGCTGGACAAAGGCCAGCCTGTCGCGGCATGACCAACGGTCCGTTATCTGGGAATATAATCACTCGACTCCGTATATCGATACAGTGCTGGGAATGGCAGGATTACTGGAGGGCGAGATACGTCTCGCAAAACAGCTTGAGTCTCAGTCCATTCTAAATCGCCTAACCCCCGCCGTTAACCTTCCGTCTGTGAAATAACGGTGGCCGAAAAGATACTCCCTGAAATTCACGAAGCTTTAATTCCGGCAATGAAGATCTTCATTGAGGAGCTAAAGGGTCATCTCCTGTTCTTTGAGGGCGCGATGGGGCGGACCGAACTCAGTTCTAAAGATGCCGAGGCACTAGAGAGTAGGTTTCACGTAATCCGCGGCGGCTCAGGATTCCTCCAACTAACCGAAGTCCGACAAGTCGCAGAACGGGGGGAGAGATTTTTTAGAGATTGGAAGGCGGGACGGAAGTCGACTGACGAGATTCGGGAAACACTGCAAGCGACAGTGCCTGTGATTCGGGAGTGGTTTGAGGTTTTGCTACGAACTTATCCCTAATATGCTTTCGGTCTTTAAAGGGAGATAGACAGCTCTCCATTAACCGTTTCAATAACCACCCGCGGCGGGGCTCGCCCGGTGTTGGACACCGTTTGAGCCCCGCCGCGATGAGCCGCTTCATCAGTCGGCGAGGATGTTCCCGAAGGACGCTGTGCCTGTTGTGTCAGCCTTGGCGGCCATGGCCAGGATGTCCACGTACGCGGCGCGCATCTTGCGGTACCCCGGGAATTTCACCGAACCGATCGGCTTATCCTCGCCTCCCAGGTTTTCTCTCGCGAGAGCCACCTTGAACCAGCCACGCTCCGGACTGCGCGGGGTTCCGCTGTTGTGGAGGTAGAGGAAATACTCCCCCGCGGCGTGCTCCTCGCCGACCTCGATCTCGTAACCTCGACCAACGAACCGGAGGAGCCGCAGCTTTCTCCGGAGAGCTTCCCCTTCCAAGTCGCAGAGAAGTGAATCGCCATGTTCCGAACCGTCCCAGACCACCACGCGGTAGATGAGGGAAAGTCTTCCGGTGTGCGCATAGTTGGCGAAGAACCAGATGGTCACACCAAACCAACGGATCTCCGGATCCCTCCCGTCCGACACGTCCCGACCCGCACCGACTGAGAGGTGCGCCCGCGCGAGACCGGGTGCCACGTCCTCGAGCTCCCGAAGCTCCACTTTCGGGAACTTCCACTTGCCGGCAAACGCCGCCGCGAGCTGGCAGAGGAGTGGGTTGAGGGCTGGGTGCAAACTGCTGGAGAAGAGCATGTGATGAATCCAATCGAGAAGGACTGCAAATTAAGACTCGGTCTTTCAACCGGTCACTGTGCCCTGGAATTGCAGTCGAAACCAAGGCGAGGTTTGAAAAAACGCTCCTGCATTTTCCCAAAGCTCGCCTCGGAAGACCGTATTTAACCTATTGGAGAGTCTGTCTTTCGCAGGCGTTTTGGCCAACGAAAGGCAGAAATTGCTAACTACCCACAATAGAAATTTGAGGGGTGACCCTAGCAATCGGTAAATCGAAAGGCAAACCCTAGAGCATTGTATTTGCGGCCTCTGCCAAATCGCTTCGGACAATATGCCTTAGCTGCATATGAATCGACTGTGGCCAGTTTCTAAAGGCGTTTATCGCGTGTACTAGGCCGTTATTTCTAGAGCTTAGGAACTGGTTATCAATCTGGCTTCGGTCCCCTACTACGACGCAGACACTGCCCTCACCCATACGGGTTAACAGGACCTTTAGCGGACCGCGCTCGATATTCTGCGCCTCTTCTAAGATTACAAAGCTTCGGCGGAATGTGCGTCCACGGATATAAGTTAAGGGAATTAACTCTAGGCGATTCTCCATCTCCAGCCAAGCCTTAGCATCAAACGGCCGAACACTGCGCTGAATACCGCGCTTCGCCGCACCACCAGAACGCCCGTCATCGGCCCCGGGAACTTGCACAATGGCTCGCAAGTTATCCTCAATCGGGCCGCCCCAGGGGGCGACTTTTTCTTCTAATGTGCCGGGGAGAAACCCCATCGATGGGCCAACTTCAGTCATCGGTCGAGTGATAATAATGCGCTCGAAATGCCCTCGCTCGAGTCTCTCCCAAGCTGCCGCTAATGTCAGAAACGACTTTCCGCTTCCTGCAGGACCGCTCACCGTTATGAGCCGCACACCGCCTGGTGCCATCGGATCCGACTCGCCACATCCCATCAAGGCCCACAACAGAAGCTTTTGCCGGACA
>CAYMWO010000121.1:0-9011 GCA_964393905.1 uncultured Bdellovibrionales bacterium
GCTTTGAGAATAAGCGTTTAAGCGGTATATTCACCGCCCCGAATTATTCCGGGACCCAATTCTCCGGAATCAGCAACTCCGCTCTTTGAAATTAGAACCCGAGTATTTGAAATTCCCCCTGTGGCAAGGAGAGTCCCTGACATCTCCCTGCCCACGGTGGGCGGCTGTTTTCTAAGGTTTGATTTACCAAGTCCTATTTCCAAGGGCGGTGACCAGTGACAAGGGAAGTCGATTCGGACCGGTTCGTGAAGGAGATGGCCGGTGCGTTGATCGTGGTGAAAAACCACATCCAGTTCGCGCCGCCTAGGGTGCGGGACGGTCTGCACGGGGCTCTCCAGACCGCGCTTCAGACCGTTACGCTCGCTACTGAAACGGTGTGGGACGACAATGCCGCCATTGTCAATTACGCTAAGCAGATCCTCGAGGGGGAGCCGAATCTGATGCACGGAAATTGGCGGGAGAGGCCTCGAGGCACGTATCAATCGCAGAAGCCGGGCGTGGACGGGTCCATCAAGATCTCGGCCCCTGACTCTCTGAACCCCTGTATGCACCTCACGGCACGGCTCGACAGGCCGGGCTCCGCGAACGCGGCGGACGCCATCTCGGAAGCGATCACCGTCGCCCAGCGCCGACGCGCCAAGGGAGCGGACCTTTTCCTCTCGCAGGCAATCGGAACGGGTTGCAAGCGGGAACTCGCACTGCTGCTGCTCAGCCCGAGCCTCACCCGAGAAACTCTCGAGGACAGCATCCGCAAGGACCCCAAGGCCTGGGCCAGACTCGCAGGGAGTTATTTCCCGAAGAGTCTTCTCGCCCACTTCGACGGGCTCAGCACAGGCACATAAGAACATTCAACACTCATGGCGGCGCGACTTGCTGGTTAACCAAGGTTCCGAACCAAAGGTTACCCACAAGCCGCGCCGCCCTGGGCTACTTTTATTTATATTCGCCCCAAAGCCCTCAACGAATCCGCACTCCGCTTAGCCGGGTTGGGTTATCTAATTTTTTTTGTTGCTACGGACGGGGGAGTGGCGGGGTGCTAAATCCGACGCCGCCCCTCAAGTGCATGACTAAGCGTAATCTCATCCGCATACTCCAACTCCCCACCCTTAGGCAGCCCCTGCGCAATCCGAAACACACTCAACCCCAACTCCGACACCGCGTTAGCAATGTATAAAGCCGTCGCATCCCCCTCAACCGTCGTACTAGTCGCAATAATAATCTCTTTAATCTCACTCCCAGCCGCCTGCACCCGCCTCAACAGATCCCCAATCCGCGTCTTCTCAGGGCCTATCCCCTTAAGGGGCGACCAAAGCCCGTGCAGCACATGATACAGCCCCCGGTGTCCGCTTCGCTCAAGTGCGATAACATCCGCCGGCTTCTCCACCACGCAGATACACTCCCGGCTGCGCGTCATATCCCCGCAAATCTCACAAACCGGATTCTCGCTAAGCGTAAAGCACACCTCACACAGCCCAATTTTTTCTCGAGCCTCGCGGATAGCATCCGACAAAGAAAAACTTAGCCGCTCGTCGGACGTCACCAAGTGATACGCCAAGCGCGACGCACTCTTTTCACCAATCGAGGGGAGTTTCGTTAGCTCGTTAACTAGTCGGCGCATCGCCGGCGGATATCCGGTGGAACGTTGGTTAAAGCTCATTTATTTAAGAACTGAAACCTTATCGATTTTGCTACCAGAGAATGTCGAAAGCACATCTTTCACAAGCGGATGGCTCCGCGCCTCCTCGTCAATCTGTTTCGTCTTCTCCTTAGTCGCCTGTAACTCACTAGCCGCAATCGAGCCCTGCACAGGCTCCTTTGCTGAAACGCGCTGTTCATTACCGACAGTAGAGGCCGCCGCGCCAGTCGCGGCTTGTGCTAAGTGACTTCCAGGCATCAGCGGCATAAAATTAATCTTCCACTCGGGATGCCCCGAGTAGCTATAGAGACAGCTCTTTAACGCCTGAAGATTATCGCCGTCACGAAGCGACTCCAGGTCAAACTCGTTAGCCTGAAGTTCAAGCTCCCCCAAACGGAAAGTCTTTGGAGAAACCCGGCGTAAAAACGCCGCGAGCACCATCTCTGAGCGCGACTTAACGTGCGTTACAAAGTCCTGCCATGAGGGGTTAAAGTTTGTTGTAATTGGAGCGTCAATTGTCACAGGCTCGGCCACAGCATGCGCCGGTGCCTTCTTCGGCACAGCCTGAGCGACAGTCAAGGCCCCAGCCTTGGCCTGAGCGAAAGCCGAAGCCCCGGCCTGAGCGGCAGTCGAAGGCCCACTCTTTAGCGCCGCTATGACCTCCGCAATCGGGCGCAGATCGCTAAGAGTCGCCATCTTAGCCACGCCAGCCTCCAGAATATAGCGCGGGAAGTTACTGATAAGTGCTAACCGCACACTCTCTTCCGCCAAATCAAAAAGCCGCTGCAAATCAAACCCCCGAGAAGTGTTGGCTTGAACAGAGCCTAACTGAGACTGCATCTCGTCAAACTCAGCTTTCGTTAACTCCAGCATCTTTCGGAGCCCCGTCTCGGAGGCATCATTTCCGGCAAGCGCCAGAATCAAAAGATTGCGAAAGTGCGTAAGAAAGTCCCCGAGGAATGTTCTTAAGTCCAGGCTCTGAGCGAAGGCCTCGTCTAAAAGCTGAAACGCTTTTAAGTGATCCTTAGAGAAAATCGCCTGGCTGAGTTTAATAAAAAATCCGCGGTCGACTACCCCAAACACCTGCTCCGCGAGCTTAATGTCGAGCTTCTCGGTGGAAAACGCGAGCAAGCGATCAAACATCGACTGCGCATCGCGCATCCCGCCCTGGCTCTTGCGGGCGACAAACTGGCACACATCTCCGTCAACCTGCACCCCCTCCACCCGCGCAATCTCCGCCAGCTGCTCGGCGATAAGCGCGGTCGACAACCTGCGGAAGTCGTGCCGCTGGCAACGGGAGATAACGGTCTCTGGGATTTTATGCGGTTCGGTTGTGGCGAAGATAAAAATCGTATTCGGCGGCGGCTCTTCTAGGCTCTTTAGCAGCGCGTTAAAGGCCGCGGTGGAGAGCATATGCACTTCGTCAATGATGTAGATTTTATAGCGTGAGCCCGGAGGGGGCGAGGTGCGAAGCGACTCTATTAGTTCGCGCACGTTATCGACACTATTATTCGAGGCGCCGTCTATCTCCCAAACGGCGATGCTCGAAGACTTAGCAATCTCTTTACAGTTTACACACTCACCGCAGGGCTCGACTAGTTCACGGGCTTTGGACTCATCTATGGAATCAGTCGGCACCTGGCGTCCGGTGCAGTTAAGCGCCCGGGCGAAAACGCGCGCGGCACTGGTCTTTCCCACACCGCGCGGACCGGTTAGGAGCAACGCATGCGGAACGCGGTTCCAGAGGATGGCGTTAGCGAGGGCTTTCGTGATGTGTTCCTGACCGACTATTGAAGCGAAGGTCTGTGGGCGAAATTTACGAGCTAGGACTAGGTACGACACTGAACCTCTCTCTAGTAGGGGTAGAACGACGTCTTTGTCCAAAGACGGGTATAAAAGCGGCCGGGCAACGCAACACAGAACGGGAATCGCTACCGTTGCTTCCTTTCGGACCTGGCGGGGTTCACGAGCCGTCTTGCACGAAACCCAGCCGCCGGGGGTAGTAATACCGCAACTATGGACTGAGGTCGAGACGGGCAGCTCCACGGATAGCTGCGGCTGCCAAAGCTGTGGAAAACCCCGGATTTTTACCAGGCTGGAAGCTATCTTAGGAAAATGCTACTCCTACCTCCTCAAAAAAGCGGAGAGGTGTCCGAGTGGTTTAAGGTGCACGCTTGGAAAGCGTGTGTGCCGTAACAGGTACCGGGGGTTCGAATCCCCCCCTCTCCGCCAGTTGGGTTTTACGGCAGGATCTCGGCCAAATTAGTCGAAACGGAAGATTCTCCGGTGCTCATTTGCAGTAGCAAACTCCGCTCCTCGAATTTCTGTTTCGACTAATTTGACTCGACCTCCTGCCGTAAAACCCAACTGGCAGCGCTGCTACGGGGAAGATTGGACGAATCGTTTCAGTCCTGTAGCTCTCTCGACCGGACCGTCTAGCTCTCTGACTTATAAATTCGGGTAGTTATTTTTCTCTGCACCTTAAAGAGCGTCGTCGTTCTTTTAGGTGCAGTGCCACACAATCAGGTTTTACTCCCCCCTTAACCCCTTTCTTGGAGGACGGACCATGGTCCGACGGCCTATTGTTACGCCTGCCTCCTGGACGGAGGTGGGGCGGCCTAGTGTTGTCAAGATTCCGGGGCAGACTCCGGCGCAAGTTCTGGATGAGGTAATGTACGTTCTGGACATCTGGGAGACGGAAGTCCTGGCTGGTCAGTTCGGCTACCAGGTCAATTCCGCCTTTTCGGAGGCGCGTGCCGGGCGGAAGTTCCTGGCCGGACATTTCGCGGCGAAATTGCAGCAGGCGGCGGGACGGCGGATTCCCCCTGCTCGGCTGCTCGTTCTGTTTCATCCCAAAAACCATGCGGCGCTTTTGCCGGAAATGCAGAGGATATACGAAGAAGCGCCAGTGCTCCCGGAGATCGCCGCCGATTGGAGCATGTCACCGCCCAGCGAGAACTTCGAAAGGATCACGACATTTGCTGAGATCTTTACGGCCAAGGGGCTGAAAGGCGTGGTCGGACTGGCGCGGGCTTTGGGAAGTGAGAAAAAGTTCGCTCACCTCTCCCGGATTCGTAGCGGCCGGGATAACATTCCGGCATACGATCTCTTTGCTATTCAGCGCTTGCCCGGTAAGCGAGTCGACGCCGGACACCTGATTCAGCTGCTCAAGCCCGAGAACCGGCGCCGCTTCTATCCGCTCCTCGTTCTAGAGACAGAGTCGTTCGTCGAGAGCGAGCCGCCCGTGCCGGAGAAAAAGTTCAAGCAGCCTAGACTCGGCATGACAAGAAATGACGAGACACGGGAAGGTTCGGCCGTATTCATCGAGCTAAAAGTTCTGCTCGGCATTAAGTCTGACACCGAGCTTGCAGAGAAGTTGGGAGTCCAGATTTGGAAGATTCGCGATACCCGAAAGGGCAAGAACTACCTGCAAGCGCCCGCGGTCGAGAGTGTTCAACGGCTGGCTGGTAAGCTAATGCTTCCCGAGAGAACGGCGAAGCTAATTCATCCGTTTGACCGGCCCCGGATTCTGCCAAAGCTGCAGGAGATCTTTGACAACGCCCCGGTGCGTGCTCCTGCTCCTCCGCCCCTGCCTCCCCCTCCTCCCAAGATAGTGAAAGCCAAGCCCAAGCCGCAAAAGCCGCCGGTGGTTGAAGCGAAAGTGAGGCCGGTCTCCTTGCCGCCGAAGGTCTCGGTCATCTCCGCACATGACATTCGGCAGTCTAGAAAGACCGCGCTTTGCCTAAGGCTCTTCAGCGCACCCGAGGGGTCGACGGCTACAAGGCTTACGCTCCAACAGATAGCTGACCTACTGCGACAGAACAGCGCAGCGGTAAAGTCGTGCTTCGAGCTCGCCACAGCCGGGTTCTCGCCGCGGTCTGTGCTCGATGTGCGAGCGCTCCTTCTCGGGAGCGGTATCGAGCTCACTGATGCCGACTGCGAATTGATCTGTCATCCGGAACACATCGAGGTCCTGCAGCTGCTCCTTCAAGGGAAGACCCCGACTCCCAAGCGGGTAAAGCCGCCAAAGAGGGAGAAGGAGCCCCGGCGCAGAAGCTGATAGCGGTGAATTCTAGCGGTCGGACGGCGGACGTTTGGCCGGGGCCCAGGGACAAAAATCCCTTGGGCCCCGGTCTGCGTTCTAACAGCGTTATGAACAGTCTGCAGAACTCTCCTGTTTAAAAGGTATTTTTAAAAAGGCTTTGTGTGGCACTGCCCCGAACTTCAGCTCAGACTCAAGACCCCAAGACTCGGGGCCCCTTTACCAAATCATCTTCCTCCTCTAAACCTATAATCTTCGTTTTACTCATTGCTCTCTAAGTCAGACAAAAACGGGTAGTTATTCACTCTGCACCTAGAAGAGTCTCGCCCTCTTCTAGGTGCAGTGCCACACATTAAAGGTTTTTGCTCTCCTGCTGTGATTAAGAATGAATCCCGTTCGTTCTTAATCACAGCAGGCAGGCTCACATTTTCTTGGAGCGCAAATCATGACTCAAGAGCTGTTCACGCCCACATCGTGGGCGCGCGCCGGGCGGCCGAGCGTAGTGCGAATTCCTCAGCTTTCTCCGCCGCAGGTTCTGGCGCTGGTGATGTACGCAACGAACATCTGGGAGATGGAGGCGCTGTTCTCTGGATTCGGCCCGAATGCTCCCAAGGAGTTTTCCTCCGGAAGAACTTCTCAGACCTTCGTGCCGACCGTTTACGCTGTGCCCCTCCAAACACTAGTCGGTGGTCGGATTTCGCCGGAGACGCTGCTCATCCTGTTCAATCCCAATGCGCACGCGCGGCTTCACCCGCAGATGGTGAAGACCTACAAGAGCTCCCCGCTTAAGCCGGAGCTGAGTGTCAATTGGAAGGCGCAACCTCCGAGGACAGGCGACGAAAGGCGAGACATCTTCGACAAGATCTTCATCGCCAAGGGAATTCAGAAGGGGCTCACGGGCCTCGCCATTACCTTGGGGAAGGAATCGAACACCGGTCACCTCTCGCGGATTCGCAGTGGGGAACAAAATCTCCCCGCCTGGGCTCTGATGGCCATTCAGCGGCTCCCGGGCAGGCGGGTACCGCCGGAGCAGCTGATTCAGCTACTAAAGGAGGAGAACCGGACGTTGTACTACCCGCTTCTTCTGCTGGCGACTGCCGAATTCGAAGAGAGCGAGCCGCCGGTCGAGAACAGGTACGAGAAGAGTCCGGCGCCGAGAGAAAAGGCTCCCAGGGTAAAGTCAGCTTCGAAGCCGCCGCCGGCCAAAAAGCCCCTAACTCCTACCGTCACCGCCCACGACATTCGGCAGAGTGCGAAGAATGGGCTCTTTGCTCGGCTCTTTTCTCCTAGCGTAACGGCTCCCCCGGCTCTGACCATCGAGCAGATCGCAAACCGATTCCGCCAGAGTTCGGGAATAGTGCGAGGCTGCTTCTCGCTCGCCACCACTGGGTTCTCGCCATACACAGTGATTGAGGTGCGCGCGTTCCTCGCCGAGCTCGGAGTCACTCTCACTCAATCTGAGTGTGAGTTGATCTGCAATCCAAGCAACATCGAAGTTCTGCGAGAGCTGCTTCAGGGAAAGCCCCCAACTCCGAAACATATAACCCCGCCAAAGAAGGAGAAGGAGCGCCGACGCAAAGACTGGTAGGCGGACGCTTCGCTGGGGCCTACGGAAGAACTCCTTAGGCCCCAGCCTGCGTTATAACAACCACTGCAGGCTAGCACTTGTTAGGTTATTTAACTTGGGTTTAAAGTGGCGCTGCACCAGACTTCTCAATAACCGTAAACTTTTAATGATAAGAGTTACACACTCGATTTCTCTCTTAGCATCTCTACTCCTGACTTTGCTCATCACATCGGGCGAAGCTTTATCGGCTCCTAGGAATTTGAAAATGAAAAACCCCAACAACTATCTCGCCTCCGAAAAAAGCCCCTATCTCCTGCAGCACAAGGACAACCCCGTAAATTGGTATCCCTGGGGCGAGGCGGCGTTTAGTAAGGCGCGCACAGAGAAAAAGCCAATTTTTCTCTCTATCGGTTACTCGACTTGCTACTGGTGCCACGTGATGGAGAAGAACTCGTTCGAGACCCAGGAGGTGGCAGATGTCTTAAACGCCCATTTCGTGAGCATTAAGGTCGACCGCGAGGAGCGGCCGGATGTGGATCAAATCTACATGGACGCCGTTGTCGGTTTAACCGGTCACGGCGGCTGGCCGATGAGTGTGTTTCTTACTCCCGAGCTTAAGCCGTTTTATGGCGGAACTTTCTTCTATAAAGAGCAGTTCATTCCACTCCTGCAGGCGATCAACAAATCCTGGGCTGAGGAGCATGAGAATGTTTTATCCTCGGCTGAACGGATAACTCAGTTTCTTAGATCTGTCGGCGAGAAGACTGGGGAAACAACTCCCGATAAGAAACTGCTTAAGCGCGCCTTCGAGGAGTTGGAGAAAAGCTTCGACGCCAAGTGGGGCGGGTTTGGTAAAGCACCAAAATTCCCACAGAGTGAACGGGCCGCGTTTCTGCTGCGGAGCTATCGCGAGGACAGAAACAAGAAGGCGTTAGAAGTTGCCAGTAAAACTCTCGAACAGATGGCGCGCGGCGGAATCTATGATCACCTAGGTGGCGGCTTTTCCCGTTACTCGACCGACGAGAAATGGTTAGTGCCGCATTTTGAAAAGATGCTCTACGATAATGCCCTTCTGGCCCATGTCTACCTAGAAGCATATCAGGTGACAAAGAACGAGATGTTCGCCTCAGTTGCCAGAGAGACTCTGGACTATCTGCTACGTGACATGCTGGATAAGAGCGGCGGGTTTCACTCAGCGGAAGACGCGGGAGAGGTCGGAAAGGAGGGTGAGTATTATGTCTGGGGGCTGCCGGAGCTAAAAACGGTTCTTACCGCGGACGAGCTTAAACTTATCGGGGATGTTTACGGGACAAAAGGCTCGCCGTATTTTGAAGGAAAGTATTTTATCCTGCATCTTCAGCCGGAGTTTGGTTGGGAAGTAAAAGCCAATCCACTGCTTAAGGACGCACACACAAAACTGCTTGCGGCGCGCTCTAAGCGGGCGCGACCGCACCGGGATGATAAAATCCTTACCGCTTGGAACGCGCTCACCATTCAGGCGCTGGCCAAGGGTTATCAGGTGTTGGGCGAGAAGCGTTACTTGGAAGCCGGAGAGCGTTGCGCAGCGTTTTTGCGGGACAAGCTCTATAAGAACGGCACACTCCTTCGCCGCTATCGAGATGGGGAATCTAAGTTCAACGGCTATCAAGACGACTATGCGTTTTTCATTCAGGCGCTGATTACCCTTTATGAGTCGGATTTTGACGAGAGTTGGTTAGCGCTCGCGCGTGAGCTGCAAGATAAATCCGATGCGCTCTTCTGGGATG